>JAFAEL010000076.1 GCA_023423995.1 Pseudomonadota bacterium
TGTGATGCTCGAAGAGCGGGGAGGGGCCGAATTTCTGGCCGAACTCGACCACCTTGTCGGACGAGAAGGTCTTCGGGTCCTTGTAGATGCGCTCCACATCCGCGTAGCGCGTCACGAACAACCGGCCGCCGGACAGGCGGTGGATCGGATCGTGCTCCCGCAGGGCGGCGTAGACCGGATAGGGATCGGCGTGGAACCCGGGCGGCAGGTGCTCCAGGTCGAAGGCCCGGGCGCTCTCTGGGCTCGTCATCCCGGGTTGGAGTTCGTGCAGGCGGTGTTCATCGGCAGGAAGGCTTCCGCTGCCGGGATGGTCCGCATCGCCTCGTAGTAGTCCCAGGGCCCTTTCGACTGATCGGGTGTCTTCACGCGGTAGAGGACCGGATCATAAAGATGCCGGCCATCTGCCCGCATTTTCGACTCGGCACCGAAGAAGGCGACCGGCAGATCGCGCATCGCCTTGTTGGCGGCCACGGCTTCGTCCGTGCCAGCCTTGTCGATGCCCTTCAGGTAATGAAGCGTCGCCGTGTAGATGAGCGCGTGGTTCTTCGTCGGCATGATCCCGACAGCCTCCTGGAAGCGCTTCGCGAAGGCGCGGGTGCCCTCGTTCTGGTCCCAGTAGAAGGCCTCCGAGAAGGTCAGATTCTGGGCGACCGGCAGGCCGAGCGCATGGATGTCCGTGATGTAGACCAGGAACCCCGTCATGGTCTGCTTGCCCGACATCAGGCCGAACTCGTTCGCCTGCTTGATGGCTTTCGAGAAGTCGTCCCCGACCGCCGCAAACCCGACAACGTCGGCGCCGGAGGTTTGGGCCTGCAGCAGGAATGACGAGTAATCGGCATTGTTGATCGGGAAGCGCGACGTGCCGACGACCTTGCCGCCGAGCGCGGTCACGACATCGCTCGCCTGCTTCTGCAGGGCGTGGCCGAACGCGTGGTCGACGGTGATGAAGTACCAGTTCTTGCCGCCTCGCTCGAATACGGCGCGGGCGGTGCCGGCCGTCAGGGCGTTGGTGTCGTCCGTCCAATGCGTGCTGACCGAGGAGCAGGTCTTCGCCGTCAGGTCCGACGTCGCTGCGGCCGTGATCATCACGGTCCGGTTCTTCTCCTTCGCGACCTGCTGGACGGCGAGCGCGATTGCCGTGACGGGTAGGTCGAGTACGGCGTCGACCCGCTCCGTGTCGAACCAGCGGCGCGCAATCGCCGAGGCGACGTCCGGCTTGTTCTGGTGGTCTGCGGACACGACCTCGATCTTCTTGCCCCTGACCGTCCCTCCGAAATCCTTGGCGGCCATCTCGGCCGCCACGACCGATCCCTTGCCGCCCGAATCCGCATAGGGGCCGGAGAGGTCGGTCAGGATCCCGAACCTCACGACGTCGTCGGAGATCTGTGCTGCGGCGGGCGCGGCATGCGCCAGCGCAGTGCCGAGCGCCAAGGCGGCGATACCCTTCATTGATGTCCTCCCTTGCGCCTGTCCGTGCCTGCTGGATCCGGTTTTGGCGCTTGGATCCAAGGAACTGCAAACCGGCGCGGCTGCCAAGTTCCGGTGCCTGGCGATCCGGCCGAAGACTTGCAGTGGACATCCCGATGCGCGCCGGTCAGGAACGCGTCTCCAGTTCTTTTAAGGAACGCCGATGTCGATGAACGGTGCCGAGAGTCTCGTCCGTACGCTTGTTGCGGGCGGAGTGGATGTATCCTTCACCAATCCCGGCACCTCCGAGATGCACTTCGTCGCCGCGCTCGATCGAGTCGAGGGCATGCGGTGCGTGCTTTTCCTGTTCGAGGGCGGCGCGACGGGAGCTGCGGATGGCTATGCCCGGATGGCGGACAAGCCCGCCTCAACGCTTCTCCATCTCGGGCCCGGCCTAGGGAACGGCCTGGCGAACCTGCACAATGCCCGCCGGGCGCGCTCCCCGGTCGTCAACATCGTGGGCGAGCACGCGACCTACCATCGCCAGTTCGATGCGCCGCTCACCTCCGATATCGAGTCGATCGCACGATCCGTCTCCTCCTGGGTGAAGACATCCGAGAATTCGCGCTCCGTTGCGCAGGACGGGGCGGCGGCGATCGCCGCTGCCCGTACGGCGCCCGGCGGGGTCGCGACGCTGATCCTGCCGGCCGACACAGCCTGGGGGGCGGGCGGCGCGGTCGCGGAGACGCCCGCCCTGGTGGAGCGTTCGAAGGCGAGCGAGGAGGCGCTTCGGGCAGCGGCGGACGCGCTGACGTCCGGCGAACCGGCCGTGCTCTTCCTGGGGGACCGGACGCTCAGGCAACGTGGGCTCGACCTTGCCGCCCGCATCGCGACGGCGACGGGCGCGAGGCTGGTCGCACAGGTTTCCAACGCGCGCATCGAACGGGGCGCCGGCCGTCAGCCGATCGACCGCTTGCCGTATCCCGTGGACATAGCGGTCGAGCGCCTCGCCGGGGCGAGGCACTTGATCGTCGTCGGCACGACACCGCCGGTCGCGTTCTTTGCCTATCCGGGCAAGCCCAGCCAGCTGCAGCCGGAGGATTGCGCCATTCAGGTCCTCGCCGATCCGGCAATGGACCAGATCGATGCGCTCGAGCGCTTGGCCGATCTCGTCGGTGCGCCGAAGGAGCCTCCGCGCCTCGAGGGTGCAAGGCCGGACGTGCCGAGGGGCGCCTTGAACGCCGACACGATCGGCCTCGCGCTCGGTGCCCTGATGCCGGAAGGCGCGATCGTCTGCGACGAATCAATCACGACGGGTCGCAACTTCTTCCCGGCGAGCCGCTTCTCGGCGCCGCATGACTGGTTGCAGCTCTCCGGCGGCTCGATCGGGCTCGGCATTCCCATGGCGACCGGGGCTGCCATCGCTTGCCCGGACCGCAAGGTCATCAACCTCCAGGCGGACGGAAGCGGGCTCTACACTGCGCAGGCGCTCTGGACCCAGGCGCGCGAGAACCTCGATGTGGTCACCCTCGTCTGGGCGAATCGTTCGTACGCGATCCTGAAAGCCGAACTCGCCAATGTCGGCGCGAATCCCGGCCGGAAGGCGCTGGATATGCTCAGCCTCGATCAGCCGGCGATCGATTGGGTAAGTCTCGCCAAAGGATTCGGCGTGGAGGCGCGCCGCGTCGACGATCTCGAATCCTTCCTGACTGCCTTCCGCGGTGCCCTGAGTCGCCGGGGCCCCTTCCTGATCGAGGTCGCGCTCGCGTGAAGCGCGCCTCGGAGGGCAGGCACGGAGGAAAACCGTCACGTTTCCTTAAGCTTTAGGCGAACTCGACCCGATTCCAGGTGGACCTCGTCCCCGCTTTCGTTGCGATTGTGCAACATACCTATTCAAAGCCCCTCTGCGAGCGTTCGAAACCGCTCGGATCTGTTGCCGGTCCCAGGCGCCTAGATCATGGTGACTTTGCGGCGGGGGGGCACCTCCCAAAGCGACCTGACCAAGCTTGAAGCGGGAGTTCCGCGAGAGGGGTCGGGCCACTGGGGATGCGGGAAGCGAGTTCAAGGCCCCTCGGGGCCGAGGCAAGCGGCCAAACCCCGAGGATCTAACTTTGGAGAGCAGAATGAAGCTCGTTAAGAGCCTTCTCCTCGGGTCTGCAGCAGGTCTCTGCGCGGTTGCCGGGGCACAGGCGGCTGACCTTCCGGTTCGGAAGGCTGCGCCGGTTGAGTACGTTCGGGTCTGCACGGCGCACGGCGCAGGCTTCTTCTATATTCCGGGTACGGACACCTGCCTCCGGGTCGGCGGTCGCGCTCGTTTCGAGTATCAGTATTCGTCCCAGAACGCTCGCGCTGCGAACGTCTCCAGCTGGCGCGGTCTTGGCCGTCTGAACATCGACGCTCGTACGGCGACCCCCTACGGCACGCTGCGCGCCTTCGTCCGCTTCGAGATCGCTTCCCGTACCGGCGGCTACCTGCGGTCGGGCACCCAGGAGCGTTATGCCAACGCCTTCCCGGCGACGGGCATCGACACGGCTGGCCAGCTGCAGAAGTACGTCGACGTCGACAAGGCCTTCGTGCAGTTCGCCGGCATCACGGCCGGTCGCGCTCAGTCGTTCTTCGACTTCTACGCGGGTGACCTCGAGTTCTTCGGCGCTGGCATCTACTCGAACACCAACACCAACCTCCTCGCCTACACGGCGACGTTCGGTGGTGGGTTCTCGGCCACGGTCTCGATGGAAGACCCGGTCTACCGTCGTAACCCGGTCTTCGCGGTGCCGGCAGCGGGCAGCGGCCTGATGCCTGGTGGCGGCGGCGTCCCCGGCATTTCGGCGATCGCGACCGGCATCAACATCGCGGGTGTTCCGACGGGCGGCGCTGGTGTCAACGTCATCCAGAAGAACGACATGCCCGACTTCGTCGGCGCGCTCCGCTATGACAGCGCCTGGGGTTCCGCTCAGGTCATGGGTGCGGTGCACGAGATCAAGACGATCGGCCGTCTCGCGACGCCCGTCGCTGGTCCGGGTCCGGACGCCGAGTACGGCTGGGCCATCGGCGCTGGCGTGAAGGTCAACCTGCCGCAGCTCGCCCCCGGCGATCAGCTGTGGTTGCAGGGTGCCTACGGCCAGGGTGCAGGCTCCTACACGGGTATCTACAACCCGCCCGGCGCCGAGCTCGCGCTCAGCAGCATCACCAACAAGTTCCAGATCAACCAGGTGGACGCGACCGTTCAGGCGAATGGCCAGCTCAACCTGACCGAGTCCTGGTCCGTGATGGGTGCGTTGCTGCACTACTGGTCGCCTGAGTGGCGCCAGGCCGTGTTCGCGACCTACGGTCAGCAGAACTACGACCCGCGTCTGCGCAGCAACACGTTCGGTCCGGTCGGCATCACGGGTACGCTCGGTGGCGCTCCCACCACGGTGAACCCGTTCAACCCGACCCTGATGAGCTACGACCTCTTCTACGGCGGTACGAACCTCATCTGGTCGCCGGTCCGCGATCTCGATATCGGTGTCGAGGTTGTCTACCAGCGCATTTGGCTCCCGCGCGCCGTCGCCGACAACAACCGCGGCACGGTTGCTCCGCTCGCCGGCGGTCTGGTCGGCCCGGGTGGCGTCACCCGCGTGACCAACTTCGACGACAACATCATGGCGCGTATCCGCGTCCAGCGCGACTTCTAATCCCCGCACCAGCGGTGATTGGAGCCCCGGCCGAAAGGCCGGGGCTTTTTCATTTTCGGGCATGATGGAGCGGCGGTTACGCAGAAGCGCCGCAATCGGCCCGCACACCTGATCGAAACGATCCGTCCTCTCTGACCCGGTCGCGATGATGCTCGAAGCCGAGACCTCGGCAACACAGGCGGGAGCGCCCGCAAGCCCGTCCCAGGGACTCCCGCCTCGTGAGTGCGGGGGCTGTACGCTGTGCTGCAAGACGATGTCGGTCTGGGAGATCGAAAAGCCCAACAATGTCTGGTGCAGGCACGTCCGCAATCACACCTCCTGCTCGATCTACGAGACGCGCCCGAATTCCTGCCGGACATTCAACTGCCTGTGGCTTCGCGGCGTTGGCACCGATGCTATGCGCCCCGACCGGTCGCGCGTCGTCCTCGTGGAGGCGGAGGACGAGGGGGGCGGGCCCAAGGGAATAGCCGCCATCCTGGATCCGACACGGCCGCTCGCCTGGCAGGAGCCTGCTATGCGCGGCTTCCTCGAGCAGGTGCGGGATCGTTATGGCGCCGTGGGCATGGCTCTCGGGACCCGAAAGCGGGTGTTCCGCGCAGGCCAGCCCCTCCAAACCCCCTAGCTCTGCTTCAGTCTGGTTCTACCCTGAGGAGACATGCGGCTACGTCCCGATCTCTGGCTCATCGGAATTCCCGCCCTGGCAGGCATCTGGGCGGCGGCCGCCTTCTGGATCGCGCCTGAGATCGAGGGCACGCTTCGGCGGCAGGTCCAGGCTGTTCCGATGGCCGAGACGGAGGCACTCAGGGGCATTGGTGCCAAGATCGAAGTCGACGGACGCGACCTCTCGATCACGTCCGACCTGCCGCTCTCGGGAGAATCCCGCGTTCAGGCCGAGCGGCTCCTGGCCGCCCTGCCGCCGCTACGCGGCGTCGCCTACCGCGTGCTGCCGCCCGTGGAGGTCAGCCCATTTCAGTTCAGCGTCCGGCGGACCGATGAGGGACTCGTCCTAGGCGGCTATGTTCCTCCCGGAGCGATCCGAACGACAATCCTGGCGGAGGCCCGCAATGGTGGCCGCTCCGTTCGCGACGATCTTCGCTCCGCCGCGGGGGCGCCGCCCGGGTTCGAGGATGCTGCGCGGTTCCTCCTGAAGGCCGCTCCCCTGCTGGAAGGTGGGGCGGCTTCTCTCTCCGACCGTAAGCTGTCCCTCGCCGGCGAGGCTCCCGACAGCGCCTCTTACCGCGAGGTCAGGGCGCTACTTTCCGCCCCGCCTCCCGGATTCACCATCACGGCAGCTAAGGTCGAGCCCCCGCTCGCCAGGCCATTCACCTGGGGTGCGGCTCTCGATTCTGGACGAATCAGCCTGTCCGGGCACGTGCCGAGCGAGGAGGCGCGGCGAGCTCTCGTCAGCCTCGTCCCGCGATCTGGCCGCGATCTCCGGATCGAGGATCGCATGGAGACGGCAAGGGGAATCGAGGCTGGGATCCAGTTCGATCAGTTGGTCAGGCAGATGCTCGCCCTGCTCGGGGAACTTGAGGACGGCCGCGTCGAGTTGGCAGGGCGCCAGCTCAGCATTCGTGGCAGACTTGCCGCAAAAGACCTGATCGGGAAGATGCAGACGGACCTGAGAGCGTCCCGGTTCGCGGGAGTTGAACTGCGGGAAGTGCTGATCGAGCCGGTCGTCCCGAGGCCCTACCGCTTCAGGGCTCGGCGGGAGGAGGATCGCCTCTACCTCTCGGGATTCCTGCCGGGAGAAAGCGAGCGATCCGCGATTCGCGAGCTGGCTAAGCGGCGTTTCCCCTTCGATCCGCTCGTCGACGAACTCCACGTGGCCGATGGTGCGCCGGAGGGGGTCGCGTCAGCCGTGCGGCTCGGCCTTGAGCGGCTCTCCTCCCTCGCGAGCGGGGAACTCGCGGTCGAGGATCGCAACATCCGGCTCGCGGGACGCTCCCTGTATCGCGAGCACGCGGCCCGGGCCCAGCGCGACTTCCCCCGGGAGGCGCCGGCCGGATGGAAGGCGATGGCCGATGTGACGCACGCCGGTCCGGAGAAGCCGCTGGATCCGGATTTCTGTGCCGATCTCGTCTCCGATGTCGTGCGGCGCGATTCGGTTCAGTTCGAATCGGGCAAGCCAGAGCTCTCGGCGGCGGGCCGCAAGCCGTTGGCCGCCGTGGCGGATGTCGTGCGGCGATGCGCACCGGTGCGCCTCACTGCCGTTGTCACCGTGGAGACCCAGGGCGATCTCGACGAGGCACGGCAACTCGCCGAGGGGAGGGCAAACGCCATCGCGTCCGTTCTCAACGAGCAGGGAATCGCGGCGGAACTGAAGCCTCTCGCGGCGAAGATCGCGGAGGGCGGAAAGCCTGCGGAACGGGTCGAGTTCGAGGTGCAACCGTGATCGAAGCCGCGTCGATCATTCTCCTCCCGCTCTGGCCGGCGCTTGCGGCCGCGCTCGCGCTCGGTCTCGTTTTCGGCGTTGCAGGTTGGCGGGATCAGCCGCCCGGCTTCTGGGGGCGCCTCGGCCTGATCCTTGCGGTCCTTGGTCTCGCTGGCGGCGTAGTCCTCGCCGTGCTCGGCCGCCTGCCCGGCCGCGAAGGGCTTTGGCTCGAGATCGGGCTTGCGGTCTGTTTCACCTATCTTGCGGGATGTCTGGCAGGCAGCATCCTACGCGCCGCCTTCAGGCGAGGCTCGGACGCCGCGGGCGAGACACGGTCGCAGGCCTGATCAGTCCGGCCGGGCCTCTGCGCACTCGACGAAGCGGCGAATTGCGGCGACCATGGCGTCGCCCCGAAGCAAGGGCGTGTGCCCCTGGTCAGGCACCGTGACGAGGTCCAGATCCGGGTGCCGCCTTGTCATCTCGGCGACGGTGCTTTCCGAGAGAAGATCGGACAGGCCGCCGCGGATCACGAGCACCGGCACGTTATTCAGTCCCTCGAAAGCAGCCCAGAGATCCGGGATCTGGCTATCCGGCCCGATTGGCTCGAGCGTGCGGGCGAGGGCCGGATCGTAGGTCAGGATCAGCCGGCCCTCCTTTTCCTCCCAGGTGTTCCGGGCCCAGGCCTGCCAGTCGCGATCGCTGAGGTTCGGGAACTGCGCGCCGAACAACCCCTCCATCATCCCGGCGGCCTCGTTCAGGTCGCGCGGCTGCCGGAGCCTGCCGACATAGCTCTTGATGCGCAGCAGCCCCTCGCGCTCGATCACCGGCCCGATGTCGTTGAGCACTGCTCCCGCCACCATCTCGGGCTTCGCGCCGGACAGGCCCATCGTGATGATCCCGCCGCGTGAGGTCCCGATGAAGATTCCGCGCGAGATACCGAGATGGGCGAGGAGCGTTAAGAGGTCGGACGTCTCGACCGGAACGCTGTAATTGCCGGGATCCGGATCATAGCCGGACAATCCGCGTCCCCGATAATCGACCGCGACGACGTGCCGTGGCTGCATCTCGTCCGGATCCGTCAACGCCATGGCGATGTCGTGAAAGTCGCCGGCGTGCCGCGCCAGTCCCGGCAGGCAAATCACGGGCAGGGATGTCGCGAGCGTATCGCCGTAGCTGCGCGCGTGGAGCAGGAGGCCGTCATTGGCCTGCACCCTGATGTCGCGATAGGAACGCCTGGTCATCGGCCACCTCGCGCCGTGAGTAGCGGCCGCTCAGGCACTCATCAAGGCGTGCCCGCTCCGACCTTCAGGTCGCTTTCCATTAGGAGCGCGCTCCGCTGCCCGAGGCGGCGACGGTAGACCTGCAGGTTCTCCATCACGCGCTGCACGTAGTTCCGCGTCTCCGAGAAGGGGATGCGCTCCACCCAGTCGATCGGGTCGACGTCCGGCTTGCGAGGGTCCCCGTAGGCATCGATCCACTTCCTCACGTTCCCCGGGCCCGCGTTGTAGGAGGCGAAGGTCAGGATGTAGGAGCCCTTCCAGTAATCCATCAGCTCGCCGAGGTGTGCGGAGCCGAGCTGGGCGTTGTAGACCGCTTCGACGAGGCGGGCAGGGTCGAATTCCAGCCCGACCTTCCGGGCCGTTGCACGGGCGGTCGCGGGCATAAGCTGCATGAGGCCGCGTGCTCCCACGGGCGACTGGGCGGCGGGCTCGAACATGCTCTCCTGCCGCGCGATAGCATGGACCATGGCCGGCTCGACCCGGTCCCCGAGCGGTTCGAAGGACGGAATCCCGATGGTCGGGAAGGCATGCTCGTCGAGCGGAAGGCCGCGCTGGGTCGCCGCCTTCCCGAGGACGAGGAGTGTCCGCGCATCCCGGTTGGCGAGCGCGAGTTCGCCCACCGCATCCACCTCTGCCGGATTGGGCGAGCGCCTGGCGACATCGAAGATCAGCGGAACCGCGATCTCGCGCAGGCCGGCGGCATAAAGCGTTGCGACGGCCTGCGCGGCGGGCGACTTGGAAGCGGCAATGCGCTCCGGACTCTCCGGATCAGGGCCCGGCTTGAGCGCGACCTCCGCGAGCCCGAGCTTTCCGCTAGCAAGCTGGCCGTAGTAGGTGATCCCCTGCTGGGCGGCCTTCCCGTAGAACTCGCGCGCAAGCCTGCCGTCTCCGAGGGCTTCCGCCGCGCGTCCCTGCCAATAGCTGGCGCGGGCGATCGAGATCGGCGTTCCTGCAATGGCGCCGGCGCGCGAGAAATGCCGGGCCGCGGCGCGCGGGTCGTCGAGGAACCGGAGAGCGATCCAGCCGGAGTGGAACTCGGCCTCGATCCGCTTCTCGTTGCCATCTGCGCCATGCGACCCCACCACGGCGTAGGCTGCCTTGGCGTCACCTCCGTCGAGGAGCTTCCGGGCCACGAGGCGGCGTTCCACCCACCACTCGTCGCCATCGACCAGGACCTCGGGATCCCGCGGCACATCGGCCAGCAGCTTGGCGGCCTCCTCGGCCTTGTCGGCCCGGCGGAGGAACTGCACGCGCGAGAAGATGTAGGACGGTTCGCTCCGAAGGTCGGCTGGCACCGCGTCGAGGAGCTTGCCTGCGTTTCCGGCCTTGCCGGCAACGGCCGCTCGGGCCTTCACTAGAGCGTCGAAGCCCTTTCCGGCGTAATCGGCCGCACGCTTGGCCGCCTCGTAATTCTCCTTGAAGAGCAGTCGCTCCATCCGGAAGCGATGGTCCGCCTGGGTGAGAATGTCCGAGAACTCGTTGAGGATGCGGCTCTCGAGCTCCCGCCCGAAATTGTCGTTCCGCCAGGCGTCGCGCACCAGCGCCGAAGCGTCTTCCTTGAGGCCGTCAACCCGGAGCGCCTGGGCGAGCACGAACTTGCCGGCTGCGCTTTGCGGCCGCGTGCGGGCGAAAAAGGCCCGCACCGTCTCAGCCGGGCGGCGCTCGGTGATCAGCAACGTTTCCGCCCGGCTTCTCACCCAAGCCGCGCCGGGCCAATCGGCGTGCTCGCGAAGAAAGGCGGTCGCCCGGTCGAAATCCGCGGCAGGGCCCCCAAAGCGAATCGAGGCCCATTCGAGAAGCGTGTCGAGACCACCGTCGAGCCGCGCCCTGATGCGGTCGCTGGCCGCGAGGTCGCCCTTCCGAATCGCGCCGATCGCGTCCCGCACCGCCGAGACTTCCGGGGCGGACGCATCGGGGAGAAGGGCCGAGGCAGGGTTATCCGCCGCGCCAACGGGGGAGGGCGGAACTGGAATGGTGGCGGTCGTAGCCGGCGCTGCCGCCGCCTCCTCGGGCTCGGCGAGGGCGAGGACAGGACGTTGAGGAGGGCTCGGCGGCGAAGGACGTTGCGACCGCGCATGCCCGGCGACAGTCGCGCCTACCCAGACGGAGCCCGCGACGAGAGCCACGAGGGCACTGCCCGCCACCGCCTTCCTGAAGACAGCATCCGCAGAAGGTCTCATGCAGCCTATTGAGCGCTGATATGGTTGACGAAGGATTGGTGAGCCGGGGAGTGGGTTCGGAACTCCGGTTTGCGTGGGCTTCGCGGCGCAACTATGTCTCTTCTCGCCCGGTAGCCCGGGAGAAGGCGACCGAGCCGAGGGAAGGAAGTAGCGAGATGGCGGCGACACGGTTCAAGGGCTCGTTGACGGCCCTGGTGACGCCATTCAGGGACGGTGCCGTCGATGAGGACGGTTTCCGCGCCCATATCGAGTGGCAGATCGAGAGCGGGACGACAGGGCTGGTGCCGGTCGGAACGACCGGCGAGAGCCCGACCCTGAGCCATGACGAGCACAAGCGCGTCGTCGAGATCTGCATCGAGCAGGCGAAGGGCCGGGTGCCGGTCATCGCTGGAGCGGGGTCCAACAACACGGTCGAGGCGGTCGACTTCGCCAAGCACGCCGAGCGCGCCGGAGCCGACGCCGTCCTGGTCGTCACACCCTATTACAACAAGCCCACGCAGGAGGGCCTGTTTCAGCATTTCAAGGCCGTGAACGACGCCATCGGCATCCCGATCATCATCTACAACATTCCTCCCCGCTCCGTGATCGACATGTCGGTCGCCACGATGGCACGCCTCTACGAATTGCCCAACATCGCCGGCGTGAAGGACGCGACGGCCAATCTCGCCCGCGTGTCCCAGCAGAGACATGCGCTGGGACCAGACTTCATCCAGCTTTCTGGCGAAGACATGACGGCGCTCGCCTATAATGCGGCCGGCGGGCATGGCTGTATTTCCGTGGTCTCGAACGTTGCTCCGGCGCTCTGCGCCGAATTGCAGGAGACCTCGCTCGCGGGGGATTACGTGTCCGCTCTCAGGGTGCAGGACCGTCTCGTGCCGCTGCACGACGCCATCTTCATGGAGCCTGGCCTTGCAGGGGCGAAGTGCGGGCTGGCGCTGCTCGGCCGCGGCACGGAGGAGATCCGCCTGCCAATGACGCCGGTCACCTCGCGGGCCAAGGATGCGATCCGGGCCGCCATGGTGCATGCGGGCCTGCTGAACGCGTGAGCTGATGGCAAAGGAACCGAAGGCGCGCCGGATCGTCGCCGACAATCGCGGCGCACGCTACCACTACACGATCGAGGACACGGTCGAGGCCGGGATCGCGCTCGTCGGCACCGAGGTGAAGTCGCTGCGCGCCAACAAGGCGACGATCGGCGAGGCGTATGCCGGGCCCTCTGGCAACGAGATATTCCTCTTCAACGCGAATATCCCGGAATACCTGCAGGCCAACCGCTTCAACCATGAACCGCGCCGGCCGCGGCGCCTGCTGCTGAGCCGCCGGCAGATCAACAAGTTCATCGGTGCGACGCAGCGGGAGGGATATACGCTCGTTCCGCTCAAGCTCTATTTCAACGAGCAGGGCCGGGCGAAGCTCGAGCTGGGCCTCGGACGCGGAAAGAAGCTGCACGACAAGCGCGAGACCGAGAAGAAGCGCGACTGGGAGCGCGAGCGCGGGCGCCTGATGCGGGAGAAGGGTTGATGGCCGGACCTGACACGCTGCCCGATAACCTGCCGGAGCCGATGGACGACGGCGCCGCCGATCATCTTCGCGGCGCGAAACTGCCGGACGTGCCACTTCAGGCGACGGACGGCTCGACTGTTTCGCTCGCGGCGCTCCCCGGGCGGATTGTCGTCTACGCCTATCCGCGGACCGGCGAGGCAGGAAAAATTCCGAACGCAGAATGGAACGCTATTCCCGGCGCCCGCGGCTGCACGCCGCAATCCTGCTCGTTCCGGGACCATTTCGCCGAGCTGCGCGAGCTCGGCGTCGGCGCGGTGTTCGGGTTGTCGACGCAGGATACCGCCTATCAGCACGAAGCGGTGGAGCGTCTCCACCTGCCGTTCGCCTTGCTTTCCGACGAGCGCCTGGCCCTGACGAAGGCCGCCGGGCTGCCGACCTTCGTGTTCAACGGAATGACGCTGATCCGGCGCATGAGCTTCGTGATCGATGATGGGCGCGTCACGCAGCTCTTCTATCCTGTCTTTCCGCCCGACCGCAGCGCGGCTGACGTGGTCGACTGGTTGAGGGCCAACCCAGCCCCCTGATCAGCTGGCGGCGGGCGGCAGCTCGTCGAAGGACGGGCGCGACAGGCGCCACGGACGCGCGAGGGAGGTGGTCGCCGCTTCCGACGGGCGCAGCGCCCGGACGGAGCCGTCCATCCTGATCTCGGCGATGTTGAGGAACCCGAAGATCTGGAGGCGCGAGGCGATCATCTTGGTCTCGCGATCCTCGGCCGCGATGACGAAGGATCCGTTCGTGTAGACCGTGTCGAGGAGGCCCTTCTGGTCGCGGTTCTCCGATCGGGCGGCGCGGGGGCCGGGGAAGCGGACCACGTTCGTGGACGAGACGCTCTGGGAACGCATGACGCTACTCACTCAACTGAGAATCAACTCCGCCAAATTGCCGTGTAAGATTTAAGGCGCCGCTAACCACTCGGACGCGCCGCCTTCCCCAGCCCTGACCCGCCTGAACTCTTCCGGATTGGCTCACGCTCGGGCACGATGCTGCCACAAATGAGAACCGGCGAGAGGCGCGCCATGAAGAACATCCTTGTTCCAACCGAAACCCACGAGGTGATGGCCTCCGTGCTGGAGGTGGCTGCACTCGTGCAACGTCGCTTCGCAGGCTACGTGGAGGGCTTCGCCCTCCGCCCCGCCGTTCCCGATTACGTGCCCATCGACATGGTGAGCGGGCTGGCCTGGCATGTCGACGAGAAGGCCGACGAGGAGACCCGTCGCTCGGCCTTCGCGCTGTTCGAGGCCTTCATGAAGGGGCGGAATCTGCCTGAAGCGCCCGCCGGCTCACCCGAGCCGGGCTATGGCTGGCACGCCAAGGCGCCCGCCGGAGACATGTTCCTGGCGAGCCATGCCCGGATCTTCGATCTCATCGTGCTCGGGCGTCCCATCACGGGCCGGGCCCAGCCCTCGATGGCGAGCCTCGAGGCCGTGCTGTTCGAGTCCGGCCGCCCGCTCCTGATCGCGCCGCCCGAGCCGCCGGCCACCCTCGGCGAGACGGTGGTGATCGCCTGGAACGGCTCCACCGAGACGGCCCGGACGGTCGCCTTCGCGGCTCCGTTCCTGCGCGAGGCGAAGCGCATCGTCGTGCTGATGGTGGAGGGATGGTCGGTGCCCGGCCCGTCCGGCGAGCAACTTGCATCCTCGCTCCGGCGGTGTGGCCTCGAGGTCGAGACGCTGATGGCGGCGCGTGAGCACCGCAACGATGGCGAGACGATTCTGGCGCGGTCTCAGGCGCTCGGGGCGGATCTCCTGGTGAAGGGCGCCTACACCCAGAGCCGGTTGCGGCAGATGATCTTCGGCGGGGCGACCGCACACATCCTAGGCCACGCGACCATGCCGGTCCTGATGGCCAACTGACGAGGTAAGTATCGTGAGCGAGGGCTTTTTCCCGCGCTGGGTTCCGGCCCGGCAGACCGGCGCCGTGATGCCGGACGAGCGCCTGCCGCTCGGCCAGACGATCGTGCTCGGCATCCAGCACGTGGTGGCGATGTTCGGTGCGACCGCACTCGCGCCGATCCTCATGGGGTTCGACCCCAACCTCGCGATCTTCTTCTCCGGCGTCGCGACCCTCATCTTCTTTGTCATCACGGGCGGGCGGGTGCCGAGCTATCTCGGCTCGAGCTTCGCCTTCATCGCGGTCGTCATCGCGGCGACCGGCTATGCGGGGTCGGGCCCCAACGCGAACATTGCCGTCGCCCTCGGCGGCATCATCGCGGCCGGTGCGGTTTACACGGTAATCGGCATCGTCGTTGCGGCAGCCGGGCCGGGCTGGGTCGAGCGGGTCATGCCGCCCGCCGTGACGGGCGCGATCGTGGCGGCGATCGGACTGAACCTCGCGCCGATCGCCGTGAAGGGCGTATCCGGCTCGCAGACGGATATCTGGATCGGGCTCGCGACCGTGGTGGCGGTCGGGGCCGTTGCCGTTTACGCGCCCGGGATGGCGCGTCGGCTGCCGATCCTGATCGGCGGGGCGATCGCGTACCTCCTCCACTTCATGCTCGCGAACGGGCTCGGGCTGGCGAAGCCCATCGACTTCTCCGGCGTCGCGCAGGCGCCCTGGTTCGGTCTGCCGCGCTTCGTGGCGCCTGTCTTCGAGGCGAATGCGATGTGGCTGATCGCGCCTGTCGCCGTGGTGCTCGTCGCCGAGAACCTCGGTCACGTGAAGGCGATCGGCGCCATGACGGGCCGCAGCCTCGACCGGTATCTCGGGCGCGCCTTCATCGGCGACGGCGTCGCCACGATGCTGTCCGGCTACGGCGGCGGCACGGGCGTGACGACCTATGCCGAGAACATGGGCGTCATGGCCGTCACCCGGATCTACTCGACGCTCGTCTTCGTCGCGGCGGCGATCGTCGCGCTCCTGCTCGGGCTCTCGCCCAAGTTCGGCGCGCTGATCCTCACCATTCCGGGGCCGGTGATCGGAGGGCTCTCCATCGTGGTATTCGGCCTCATCACGGCGACGGCCGGCCGGATCTGGGTCGAGAACGGGGTCGATTTTTCCCGCGCCCGCAATCTCCTCACGGTCGGCGTTGCCGTCGTGCTCGGGGCCGGCGACCTCACGATCAAGATTGGCTCCTTCACGCTCGGCGGGATCGGCACCGCGTCGTTCGGGGCGATCATCTTCTACCACCTCCTGCGCGATGATCGGGCCGGGGAGATCTCGGCGGCGGATGGCGCGGCCGGCCGGCCGACTTCCCGCTGAATCGGAACCGCATCGATGCTGGGCAGGCTTGCATGATTCGTGCTGCCCTGCGGTGCGAAGCAGACTAAACCTCTCCTCCAGCGGGGGCCGCTGCCCTATCTCGAAGGCTCACGATGCAGATTTCGCGTCCATATCTGATGTTCCTTGGCGACGTGCCGGACACGCTCGCCGCCAAGACGGCCTACGGCATCGTCGACTGGCGTCGCGACTGGTGCCTCGGCCAACTCCGGCTTCCGGGCTGCAAGGCGGATCTCGGCCTGCCGGACATCAGCGTCGAAGAGGCAGCCCGTCAGGGCGCGAAGACGATGGTCATCGGTATCGTGAACGCCGGTGGCGTGCTGAACGAGACCTGGGTTCCCGACATCCTCAAGGCGCTCGAATCGGGGATGGACGTCGCGAGCGGGCTCCATATCCGCCTCGGCTCGGACCCGCGCATCGCGGAGGCCGCCGCCAAGCATGGCCGCCAGCTCTTCGACGTGCGCCAGTCCGACCAGCGTTTCGCGACCGGGAAGGGCACGAAGCGTTCGGGCCTTCGGCTCCTGACCGTCGGGACCGATTGCTCGGTCGGCAAGAAGTATACGGCGCTCGCGCTCGAGCGAGAGATGACGGCGCGCGGCTTCGACGCCGAGTTCAAGGCCACGGGGCAGACGGGCGTCTTCATCTCCGGCCGCGGGGTCGCGATCGATGCCGTCGTCGCCGACTTCATCTCGGGCGCAGTCGAGTGGATCTCGCCCGACGCAGCCCCGGAGCACTGGGACCTGGTCGAAGGGCAGGGCTCCCTCTTCCACCCCTCCTTCGCGGGTGTGACGCTGGGATTGCTGCACGGCGCCCAGCCTGACGCCTTCGTGGTCTGCCACGAGCCGACGCGAACCAACATGCGCGGCGTGAAGCACCCGCTCCCTACTATCCAGCAGGTCATCGACCTCACGGTTCAGTGCGGGCAACTGACCAATCCGGCCATCCGCCCGGTCGGCATTGCCGTCAACACGCAGGCGCTCCCTGAGGCGGAGGCTAAGGCCTATCTGGAGAAGGTCGCGGCCGAGCACGACCTGCCCGCGACCGACCCGATCCGGTTCGGGGTCTCCACCATCATCGACCGTCTCGAGGCCGAGTTCCCGCGCAGCCGCGCCGCCTCCTGATGGATGCGGCAACGCCGGAGCCGATCCGCGCGACCACACTGACGCCGAGCGACATCCGCTCGATCTTCTTCGGCATCATGCTGGCGATGCTGCTCTCGGCACTCGACCAGACGATCGTCGCGACCGCGATGCCGACCATCGGCCGCGAACTCGGGGACGTGGAGCACCTTCCCTGGGTGGTCACGTCCTACCTGCTGGCTTCCACGGCCGTGACGCCGCTCTACGGGCGGTTTTCCGACATGCATGGGCGGCGCGTGACGCTGCTCATCGGTATCACGATCTTCGTCGTCGGCTCGATCGCCTGCGCGCTTGCGCCGAACATGCTCGCCCTGATCCTCGCGCGCGGTGTCCAGGGCCTCGGCGGCGGCGGCCTGATCGCGATCGCCCAGACGATCGTGGCCGACATGGTCACGCCGCGCGAGCGGGGACGCTATCAGGTCTATTTCGGCGCTGTCTTCGCCACCGCCAGCCTGGCAGGGCCGGTTCTCGGCGGGTTCTTCGCCCAGAGCCTGCACTGGTCGGTGATCTTCTGGATCAACCTGCCACTCGGCCTGCTCGCCTTCCTGCTCACCAACCAGCGACTGAAGAAGCTGCCGCTGGTCGAACGGCGGCATCGGCTCGACGTGCTCGGCGCGATGCTGCTGATCGGCGCGACCACGACCTTCATGCTCGTCCTGAGCTGGGGAGGCACGCACTACGCCTGGCGTTCCGCCGAGATACTGGTTCTCGCAGCACTTTCCCTGGTGCTCTGGGGCGCTTTCCTGCTCCGGATGAAGGTCGCGGCTGAGCCGCTGATCCCTCTCCAGGTCTTCAAGGACCGCGTCATCGCCTCTGCCATCCTGGCCAGCGCCTCGGCTATGGCGACCTATATCGGGCTCGCGATCTTCGTCCCGATCTACTTCGAGACGGTGCTCGGGCTGTCCGCCTCCCAGTCCGGCCTCTCCCTCATCCCCCTGATGATCGGCATCGTGATCGGCTCGACCGTGTCCGGCCGGCTGATGGCGCGGGTCGAGCATTACAAGCGGGCGCCGGTGGCCGGTGTGTCTCTCGCGATCCTCTCGATCGGGACGATCGCGCTTGTGAGTACTCTGCCATTTCCCCTGCTGCTCGGGCTGCTCTTTTGCGCCAGCCTGGGCCTCGGCACGGTGATGCCGGTCTCGACCGTGGCCCTGCAGAATGCCGCGCCGCCGGGGCATCTCGGCACTGTGACGGCGACGATGAACTTTTCGCGCCAGCTCTTCGGGGCGGTCATCGTAGCGATCTACGGCGCGATCGTGTTGAGCGGCCACGGTGCCGGAAGCGGCCTCACTCTCGAGACGCTGGCCGGCGGCATGGCGCCCGAATACGTGGCCGGCTTCCGCTACGTGTTCGTGGCCGCGACATTGGGGCTCGCCGCATCACTTGCGTTCTTCCTCATGATGGAGGAACGCCCTCTGCGAGACCGGCCGCAAGACTGACGGCGGAGACGAGGACGCCGCGAGGCGGCGAGAACGCCATGGCAGATGCCAAGAGGGAAACCGTTGCGGCTTCGGCCCTGCGGCCGAGCCGCGAAGACGCTGAAGACGCAGTGCGCACCCTCATCCGATGGGCAGGTGACGACCCGGGCCGCGAAGGCCTTGCTGAGACGCCCGCGCGCGTGGTTCGCGCCTTCTCCGACTGGTTCTCCGGCTACGCTCAGGATCCGGCCGAATACCTCCGCCGCACCTTCGAGGAGGTCGGCGGCTATGACGAGATCGTCGTGTTGAAGGGCATCACGTTCGAGTCGCATTGCGAGCACCACATGGCGCCGATCATCGGCGAGGTGCATGTCGGGTATCTGCCTCACAAGCGCGTGGTCGGCATCTCGAAGCTCGCGCGCCTCGTCGATGCCTATTCGCGCCGGCTTCAGATCCAGGAACGGCTGACCGCCGAGATCGCCGACACCCTCCAGGAAGTGCTGCAGCCGCGTGGCGTGGCCGTCCTGATCGAATCCAGTCACGAATGCATGACGACCCGCGGCGTCCACAAACGCGGTGTCAGCATGGTGACGAGCCGGATGCTGGGGGCGTTCCGCGACAATCCGGCAACACGGCGGGAATTCTTCGCAGCGATCGGGAAATAGGCGGGCGCCTCGACGTTTGTACCTGGCCGTGAGGTCACGGTCGTACTTCCAGGAACGTCCCCATGCTGCGCTGGGCGCTCATCTTCTTCGTCATTTCCCTCGTGGCGGGCGCCCTCGGCTTCACCGGCGTCGCGACCGGGGCAGGCCGGATAGCGCGCCTGCTCTTCGGTCTGTTCCTCGTGCTGGCCATCGTCGTGGTCGTCGTTGCCCTCCTGATCGGCCAGGCGATCTTCTAGCCTCGGCGCCGCCGAGGTCGTTGCCCCAAGGGGGAGGTCGAGCTACCTTCCCTTCGGATTTCAGATGCTGGCGTTCCTCGCTGGCCGATCGAAGGATGATCGATGCGGGCAAGGTTTGTGGCGCTGGTGACCCTCGCTGCCGGGGCGGCTTTCGCTGCGCCGGCCCAAGCCGACGGTTTCCCGCCGTTCTACGGTTACTCTCCCTATCTCGGAGGGCCGGTCGTGTACTTCACCGGTGAGGAGGACGTGCGCGCGGCTTCCGTCATCAGCGACGGTCTGCCCGGAATGGGAACTCGCACCTATTATCGGGGTGGTCCCTTCTACACCTACCAGCCCGTCCAGCCGCCGGTGCGTCACGCACCGCGGAAGAGCCGGCGCGTTCTCGTCACCAAGGGTTGAGCTGCGGCGAATTCGCCGCACTTCTCTCCGATTCTTTCCCCGAGCGCTGCGCTGGAACGCAGTGCTGATGCTGCACGTTCTGGGCCCGGGGGGCGGGGAGAACGATCATGCAGATCAAACGCTCCGGTAAAGCGCTCGCGGCCGGCGTGCTGGTTGCCGCCATGTCCGCCTTCACGTCAGGTACGGCAACGGCCGCTCCGCTCCCGGTGACGAGTATAGACGCGGTCGCCAATCCACCGGCTGTCGACAACGTGCAGTGGCGCCGCGGAGGCTGGGGCGGCGGCGGTTGGCGCGGCGGAGGCTGGCGCGGTGGTGGCTGGGGCTATCGCGGCGGATGGGGCGGCGGCTGGGGCTACCGGCGCGGTTGGGGCGCGGGGCCGTTCGTCGCCGGAGCCGCACTCGGCATCATCGGCGCGGCAGCGGCCGCAAACGCCTATTCCTATCCGTATTATGATGGCTGGGGCTGGGGCTCTCCGTATTACGGCTACAGCTACCCCGCCTATTACGGCTACGGATACGGCTATCCCTACGCCTACTCCTACCCGGCCTATTACGGCGGCGGTTGGGGCTGGGGCCCCGGATGGGGTGGATATCGCCGAGCCTACTGGGGCCCCGGATGGGGCGGTGGATATCGCCGGGCCTACTGGGGGCCAGGATGGCGCGGCGGCTTCCGTCGAGCTTACTGGGGCGGCCCGAGATGGGGTGGTGGAGTTCGTCGAGCCTACTGGGGCGGTCGTCCCGGCTTCTACCGGGCCGGTGGCTTCTACCGCGGCTCGGGCGCACCTGGCCGCGGCAAGGTCTATTACCGCAGGTTCTGACCTGGGGCGCCGCCGCAGGACACGCTCGGCGACCCCTGCTTTGTTGACGGGGTTCACAGCCGGACCTGACCCGGCGGGTTGACCTTCTGCGCGTGGCATCGGAAGCGAAGATGTCAGCGGAGAGGACGATGTCGAGCGCGAGCCCCGTTATCGGGACCGGCGATGAGGGTAGCTATGGGTCGGGTGCGTTGGGTTCCCTCGAGCCCGCGCGCCGGCTGATCGTCGCCCTCGACGTCCCGACCCCGCTGGAAGCCGAGCGCCTCGTCGGGGCGCTGGCCGACCTGCCGGTGGTGTTCAAGATCGGCCATCAACTCGCCTATGTGGGAGGCCTGACGGTCGCCGAGCGGCTCGCCAAGGCCGGCCGCGAGGTGTTCCTCGATCTGAAGCTTCACGACATCCCGAGAACCGTCGAGGAGGGCGTCCGCTCCCTCGCGGGGTTCGGCGCAAAATTCCTCACCGTGCACGCCTATCCTCAGACCATGCGGGCCGCGGTCGCCGGTGCGGCCGGCACCGACCTGACCTTGCTCGCGGTGACGGTTCTCACATCCATGAACGACCTCGACGCGACGGAGGCCGGCTACGCGCTGCCCGTCGCCGACCTTGCCCTGCGCCGCGCTCTGGAGGCGGCGGAGGCGGGCATCGGCGGGCTCGTCTGCGCCGCCAGCGAGGCGCCAGCGTTGCGCGAGGTGGTCGGGGCCGAGCGGGTGCTCGTCGTCCCTGGCATCCGCCCCGCCGGGGAGGATGCGGGAGATCAGAAGCGCGTCACAACGCCGGCCGACGCGATACGGGCCGGGGCCGATCGGATCGTGGTCGGCCGACCCATCACGGGCGCCGCCGACCCGCTTGCGGCCGCGCAGGCCATCATTGCAGGAATTGAGGAGGGCGCGGCGTGAGCGATCGGATCACGATCCGTCGGCCGGACGATTGGCACGTCCACTTCCGGGACGGCGCCATGATGCAGGCCTGTCTGCCGGAGACGGCGAGGGTTTTTGCGCGCGCCATCGCGATGCCGAACCTGACCCCGCCGGTTCGTACGACGGACGACGCCATCGCCTATCGCGAGCGGCTCCGGGCCGCGCGGCCGGCCGGCTCGTCCTTTGAACCTTTGATGACATGCTACCTGACGCATGACACGGACCCGGACGACATCGAGCGCGGGTTCCGGGAGGGCGTCTTCGCCGCCCTTAAGCTCTATCCGGCGCACGCCACGACCAATGCGGCCGAAGGTGTGACGGATCTCAACCGGCTCGACCGTGTCTTCGAGCGCGCGGAGAAGATCGGCCTGCCGCTCTCCATGCATGGCGAGGAAGTCGATCCTGCCATCGACATCTTCGACCGCGAGGCGGTGTTCATCGATCGCCGGCTCGGGCCGCTGACGGAGAAGTTTCCCGGCCTCAAGATGATCCTGGAGCACCTGACGACGGCCGCCGCGGTCGATTTCGTCCGCGCCAAGTTCCCGCAGGTCGCCGGCACCATCACGCCCCATCATCTCGAGCTGACGCGGACCGACATGCTCGGGCATGGGATGCGTCCGGACTATTACTGCATGCCGGTCGTCAAGACGGAGCGGGACCGCCGCGCGCTCGTCGCGGCCGCCGTCTCGGGCGAACCCTGCTATTTCCTGGGCACGGATTCCGCACCCCATCCGCTGGCCCGGAAGCGCTCCATACCGGCTGCCGCCGGCATCTTCGCCGCCCCCACGGCGATCGAGATCTATGCCGACGTGTTCGATCGCGCAGGCGCGCTCGACCGTCTGGAGGCCTTTGCGTCCCTCAACGGCCCGCGCCATTACGGCATGGCGCCGAACGAGGACCAGATCACGCTCGAGCGGGTGGAGTGGCAGGCGCCGGAAACCCTGGCCGTGAACGGTCCGGAGGAATGCGTCCCGATCTATCGCGGCGGCCAGACCCTGCGCTGGCGGCTCGCTGCTGCCTGAACCGAACCGAGTACGGAAAGTGAGATTCGCATGTTCCAGGGCGTGACCTTCGCGGACAAGGCCTCCGTGGCGGAGACGGTCGCGCGCATGCTGTTCGAGATCGAAGCCGTGCGCTTCATGGAAGAGAAGCCCTTCATCTTCACCTCCGGCTGGGCGAGCCCGGTCTATATCGACTGCCGCCGGCTGATCTCCTTCCCGCGCGTGCGCGGAACGCTGATGGATCTCGGGGCGTCGCTGGTCTGCCGCGAGGCGGGTTTCGAGCGGTTCGACGCGGTCGCCGGCGGCGAGACGGCCGGCATCCCGTTCGCAGCCTGGATGGCGGACCGGCTGCAACTGCCGATGCAATATGTGCGCAAGAAGCCGAAGGGTTTCGGCCGCAATGCGCAGATCGAGGGCCACGTGGCCGAGGGCCAGCGCGTCCTGCTGGTCGAGGATCTGGCCACCGACGGCCGCAGCAAGCAGCTCTTCGCCAATGCTCTGCGCGAGGCGGGCTGCAGCGTCGACCACCTGTTCGTGGTCTTCTACTACTCGATCTTCAAGGAATCGCCGAAGTACTTGGCCGATATGGGCCTCACCATGCACCACCTTGCCACTTGGTGGGACGTGCTGGGGGTCGCCAAGACCGGCGGTCGCTTCGACGCTCCGGTGCTTCGCGAGGTCGAGTCCTTCCTCCATGACCCGGCCGGCTGGTCGAAGGCGAATGGCGGGATCGACAAGACGCCGGAGTGACGGGCTCGCTGCTCCCGATGATCGATCTTGCCTACCGGGCGTTCAAGCCGGCGCTCCGCCTCGTCGACCCGGAAACCGCGCATCGGCTTGCCGTGAAGGCGCTGGCCTCCGGCATACCGTTCGGTTCCGCCATAGCTGACGATCCGGTCCTGAAGTGCCGGGTTCTTGGACTCGACATGCCGAACCCGATCGGGCTCGCGGCGGGGTTCGACAAGAATGGGGAGGCGCCCGACGCCCTGCTGCGGCTCGGCTTCGGCCATGTGGAAGTCGGCACCGTCACGCCGCGCCCTCAGCCGGGCAATCCGCGGCCCCGCCTGTTCCGGCTCGCCGAGGACGAGGCCGTGATCAATCGCTACGGCTTCAACAGCGAGGGCCTGGAGCCGGTGCTGCGTCGGCTCGCTGCCCGGAAGGGCAGGGGAGGGATCGTCGGCATCAATGTCGGGAAGAACAAGGACACGGCAGACGAGATCGCGGATTTCGTGACCGGCATCGGGGCCGTCACGCCCTATGCCGATTACCTCGTGATCAACGTCTCCTCGCCGAACACGCCCGGCCTGCGCAATCTCCAGGCCCGCGAGAGCATGGAGAGGCTCATCCGGGCGGCGTTCGAGGCGCGTGCCGCTGCTGCGTCCGGCCCCCTGCCGCCCCTGCTCGTAAAGCTCGCCCCCGATCTCGACGGGGACGGTCTCGCGGATGCCGCCGAGGTGGCGCTCGCCACGGGGATCGACGGGCTGATCATGGGCAACACGACGATCTCGCGCCCTTCTTCCCTCAGGAGCAGCCACCGCGGCGAGGCCGGCGGCCTGTCGGGCAAGCCGCTCTTCGAGCTCTCGACGCAGCGCCTGCGCGAACTGCATCGCCTGACGAAGGGTAGGGTCCCGCTCATCGGCGCCGGCGGGGTCTCATCCGGTGCAGGCGCCTATGCGAAGATTCGGGCCGGCGCCTCGCTCGTGCAGCTCTACAGCGCCCTCGTCTACGAGGGGCCGGGCCTCGCTACGCGCATCAAGCGGGAACTCGCGATGCTGCTGAAGCGCGACGGGTTCGGCTCGGTGGGGGAGGCGGTCGGTGCCGACAATCGCTGATCAGGCCGGATCGCTCCGGCCCGCGAAGACACGCCGCCAGAGCGGATTGTAGCCGATCCGGTAGACGAGCTCCGCCGGTCGTTCCACGTCCCAGATCGCGAGGTCGCACCATTTCCCCGGCGTGATCGTCCCGACCTCGTCAGACATCCCGAGCGCCTGCGCGGCGACCCGGGTGGTACCGGCGAGGATCTCATCCACGGTCAGCCGGAACAACGTTGCCGCCATGTTCATGGCCAGCAGCAAAGAGGTCAGCGGCGAGGAGCCCGGGTTGCAGTCGGTCGCGATCGCGATCGGAACGCCGTGCCGGCGGAATGCATCGATGGGCGGAAGGTGCGTCTCGCGGATGAAGTAATAGGCTCCCGGCAGGAGCACGGCGACGGTGCCCGCGTCCGCCATTGCGGCAGCGCCCGCCTCGCTCGTATATTCGAGATGGTCCGCCGAGAGCGCGCCATAGGCCGCCGCGAGCGCCGCCCCGCCAAGATCGGAGAGCTGGTCTGCGTGCAGCTTCACGGGAAGCTCCGCCGCACGCGCGGCATCGAAGACCTGTGCGACCTCCTCCGGCGAGAAGGCAATGCCTTCGCAGAAGGCGTCCACGGCATCGGCTAGTCCCGACCCGCCGAGCTCGATCACCGTCTGGCAGACCTCGTCGACATAGGCAGCGCGATTCGTCTCGCCAGGCGGCCAGGCATGGGCGCCGAGATAGGTCCGGCGTATGCGCACCGCGCGCTCAGTCCCCAGCCGCCGCGCCGCCTGGAGCATGCGCAGCTCCGTGTCCCGCTCGAGCCCGTAGCCCGATTTCACCTCGAGCGTCGTGACGCCCTCCGCGATCAGGTGGTCGAGACGGGGTAGGGCGGTGCGGACGAGCTCGTCCTCGCTCGCCTGCCGCGTCGCCTTGACGGTCGAAGCGATGCCGCCGCCCGCCAGCGCGATCTCCTCGTAGCTCGCCCCGGCGAGGCGCAACTCGAATTCATGCGCGCGATTGCCCGCGTGAACGATGTGGGTGTGGCAATCCACCAGGCCCGGGGTGATCCAGCGGCCTTCGACATCGATCCGCTCGGGGGCATCGGCGCTCGCCGGCAGTTCGGAAGCGGGGCTCGCAAAGACGATCCGTCCGTCCTTTGCGGCGATCGTGCCGTCCTCGATGATGCCGAGGCCTTCGCGCGAGGGGTCGAGTGTCGCGAGGCGGGCTCCCCGCCATATCGTGTCGAATCGCATGTCGTTTCCCCTCACTGCTTCAGCGCCTGCGCGGCCGCAGCGTAGCCACCCGCCGCGCCGTCGACGAAGTGGATGTGGTCGGCACGATGGATGGACGGTGTGATGCAGGTCACTAGCGCCGCGCCCTGTCGATGCAGCCCGTACTGCACGATCCCGGCACGTTCCGCATCCGCGAGCCGCCGGTCGATCGCGTCCGCCAGTTCGGGCGTGCAGTCGATCGTCATCCGCAGGCCGTCGTCGTATTTGCGATAATCCGTATTGGCCACGAGTTGTTCGAGGTAGCGCCCCGGGTCGAAGCCGCGCACGGGAAGCCGCAACCGGAACACCACGGTCGAGAAAGCCGTGCTTGCGAGGGCCTTGAGCCGAGCCAGCCAGTGTCTCTGGCCGGGAGCTCGCTGCGCCCGCAGCTCGAGATCGAGGCCGCTCGGCGGCCATCCGAGCGGGGGGCCGCCATCCGGGATCGGCCGGGCCCGCTCGGGAGAGGCCTCGATCAGCGCCAGGATGTCGCGCACCACCGCCTCATAGATCGCCGGCAGCCCGCCTTCCGCAGGCCTTACAATAAGCGAGAGCACGATTCCGCGGCGAGAGGGGGCGGGTTCGAACCGACAGTGCAGCCCAGCCAGGTCGGGCCGCGAGCCCGGCGGCGCTTTCGCGATCCGGAAGGCGCCCGCCTTCATCTCTGCCTCGGCCCAGGCAAGGCCTCCGCCGGAGAACATCGCGTAGCTGATGTCCGGCGACGGGGCGAAATCGGCCACCCGCACATCGAACCCTGCGGCCCGGACCGCGGCGACGGGCACCATCGCGACCCGCAGATCCAGCCCGTATTCCTCGCCGACGAAGGTCGCGGTCCGTGCGAGAGCCTCACGGGCAGCCCCCGCGTTTGCCGGAGAAACCGCGAAGGCTGCCCCGTCGCCTCCGAACACGAAGGGAAATCGCGCCTGGCCGAGCGCGTTCGACACGGCCGCGATCACGCCGGCTCCCGCCATGTTCACGACCTTGTACCGGCCCGCCGCTACCGCACTCGTCGAATCGACCACGTCGGCGAGGCCCAGGAGCCAATCCTCGGGCAACGCCGCATAGACGGACGGGTCGGCGACCTGCTCGAAGCGCGAGAGCCGCGGGGCACCCGCCCAGGATCCCCCGCTCGGGAGATCTGCCGGAACCGCGCTACCGACTTGCGGCTTCGGCTGCTCATGTTGTCGGAGCATGGCTCCTGCCTTCCTGCTTCGCCGGCTGCATGTTCGGAGCCTCGCGCTGTGCGTTGTCCGAGCATGAAGACTACCGCTCTCACATGCATGATCGCCACCGCGGCGATGCTCGTGGCAAGCGCGACGGCAACCATCGCCCAGACGCAGCAAAGCTCGGCACCGCACCGGACGCTTGAGGACTTGCAGAAGCGCCTTCCGCCCTCGTCGGAAAGCTGGGCGTCCTCTGGCCACCACAGGCATTCCGCCCCGTCGCGTGCCGGCCGTCACGGCAACTTTGGCGGGCCGAGCACAGGCGGCGCGAGTGGCGGCAGCCCGTGACGGGGTCGGGCGGGGAGGGCGCTCCGTCTGCTTGGTGGGTCTGGAACGGCAAAAAGCCCGCCGCGCGTGAGCGTGGCGGGCTTTTTGGGTTTGGTTGCGGGGGTTGGATTTGAACCAACGACCTTCAGGTTATGAGCCTGACGAGCTACCGAGCTGCTCCACCCCGCGCCA
>JAFAEL010000124.1 GCA_023423995.1 Pseudomonadota bacterium
GAGGAGGAGCGTGTCGGACGTCGAGGTGTCGCCGTCGATGGTGACGCAGTTGAAGCTCGTCTCGGTCCCCTTCGCCAGCAGATCCTGGAGCACCGGTGCGGCGATCGCCGCATCCGTGAACACGAAGGAGAGCATCGTGGCCATGTCGGGCGCGATCATGCCGGCGCCCTTGGCCATGCCGTTGATCGTGACCTCGGCATCGCCGAGCCGGACGCGCCGGGTCGCGACCTTCGGGAAGGTGTCGGTCGTCATGATGGCGCGGGCCGAATCCACCCAGGCGTCCGGGCTGACGCGCCCGGCGCAATCGGCCAGGACGCCGCGAAACTTCGTGGCGTCGAGCGGCTCGCCGATGACGCCGGTCGAGGCCAGGAAGACCTCTTCCGGCCGGCAGCCGGCCGCCTCGGCGGCGATCTCGGCCGTGAGCCGGACGGCGTCGCGGCCCTTCAGGCCCGTGAAGGCGTTGGCGTTGCCGGAATTCACCACGACGGCGCGGGCCGTCCCGCCCGCCAGGTTCTCGCGGCACCAATCGACGGGGGCCGAGGGGCAGCGCGAGCGCGTGAACACGCCCGCCACCTGCGTGCCCTCATCCAGGGCGACATAGAGGACATCCGTGCGGCCCTTGTATCGGATCCCGGCCTCGGCGGTCGCGAGTCGCACGCCGGGGATGGCCGGCATGTCGGGATAGCTCTGCGGCGCAAGCGGCGAGACGGCGTGGGACACGGGGGCACCCTCATCATGGCCGGGTCGTCCCGGCCTCACATGGTGGCGGGGCGCCTCTCACATCCGGGCCGCCGCCACAAGCCCGCTCCATCCGGGCCGGCCGGATCAGTCCGCCTCACCCTCCAGGGCGGCACGCGCGACCGCATAGGGGAACCCGGCCCGGCACAGGGACGCGAGGTCCTTTTCGCGCGCGTCCGCGGCGGGCCTCGTCCGCCACGGACCGAGGCGCTTGCGCTGGGCGTAGCGGCGGGCAAGCGCGAGTTCGTCCGGCTCCTCCTCGGCCAGCGCCGCCTCGGCGTGCTCCTCGCTCACGCCCTTGGCCCGCAGCTTCTGCCGGATGAAGCGCGTCGAGGTCCCGCGGCGGGTGAGCGAACTGACCTTGGCTTCCGCGAAGCTCCGGTCGTCGATGAACCCGCCTTCCACCAGCTTCTCCACGACGGCGGAGATCAGGTCGGCGATGTCCTCCGTTACCGGCACCTCGGGACCGAGCCGCCGACGGGCCTTGTTGGCCAGGATCCGGCGCAGGTTCTCCGACGAGGAGGCGTAGCGCTCCAGGTAATGGAGGGCCGCGCGTTCGAGATAGGCGCGCGTGACGGGGCGCGGGCGGTTGTCGTCTCGCATGGCGGCGGGGGCTCATAGCATGCGCCGGACGGGAGCCCAGCCTGCCGGATGGCTCCGCCTTGCGAAGGCCGCAGCGCCGGGCCTAAGTCGTGGACCATGCCCGCCTTCCTGCTCGACCACGCCTTCCTGCCCTCGGGCTTCGCCCGCGACGTGCGCGTCGAGGTGGAGGACGGTCTCGTCACGGCGGTTCAGCCCGGCCAGCCCGCCGGTGGGGCGGAACGCCTTGCCGGCATCGCGCTCCCGGGCATGCCGAACCTCCACAGCCACGCCTTCCAGCGCGGGATGGCGGGGCTCGCCGAGCGGCGGGGACCTGCGAACGACACGTTCTGGACCTGGCGCGAGGTGATGTACCGGTTCCTCGGCCGGCTCTCGCCGGAGGATGTCGAGGCCATCGCGGCCTTCGCCTATGCCGAGATGCTGGAGGGCGGCTACACGCTCGTCGGCGAGTTCCACTACCTCCACCACGATCCGGCCGGGCAGCCTTATTCCGACATCGCCGAGCTGTCGGGCCGCATCGCGGCGGCGGCGAGCGAGACCGGGATCGGCCTCACCCTCCTGCCCTGCTTCTATGCCCAGGGCGGCTTCGGCGGTCGCCCGCCCGTCGAAGGGCAGCGCCGCTTCATCAACGATCTCGATTCCTTCGCCCGCCTGCTGGAGGGCGCTCGCCGCCACCTCGGGCGGGTGCCGGGCGCCCGCATGGGCGTGGCGCCGCATTCGCTGCGCGCCGTCACCCCGGAGGCCTTGGAGGCCGTGGCCGACCTCGTGCCCGAAGGCCCGATCCACATCCACGCGGCCGAGCAATGGCTCGAGGTCGAGGATTGCGTCGCCTGGTCGGGACGGCGCCCGGTCGAGTGGCTGCTGGAGAATGCCGGGCTCGACGAGCGCTGGTGCCTGATCCACGCGACCCACATGACGGCGGACGAGACGGCGCGGCTTGCCGAATCCGGTGCCGCGGCGGGTCTCTGCCCGCTGACGGAGGCGTCGCTCGGCGACGGCACCTTCGAGGGGCCGCGCTTCCTCCGGAGCGGCGGCGCCTTCGGCATCGGAACCGATTCGAACATCCAGATCGACGCCGCCGCGGAACTGCGCCAGCTCGAATACAGCCAGCGCCTCGCCCACCGCGGCCGCAACCTGATGACGCTGGACGAGGGCGAATCCACCGGCCGCCGCCTGTTCACCTCCGCCCTCGCGGGCGGCGCGCAGGCGATGGCGCAGCCGATGGGCGCGATCGCGCCGGGGCAGCGGGCGGATTTCGTCGTGCTCGACGCGGGGCATCCGGCGCTCGCCGCCGCGGGCCCGGAGAGCTGGCTCGATTGCTGGATCTTCTGCGCCGGCCAAAGCCTCGTGAAGGACGTGGTGGCGGGCGGCCGGCATGTCGTGACGAACGGCCGCCACCACCGCCGCGAGGAGATCGCCGCATGCTACCGCGCGAGCCTCGCGCGGGTCGTCGGAGAGACCTGAGGCGGCTCGCGTCCCCCTCTCCCGCGAACGGAGAAGCGCTCGCGGCGAGCCTGTCATCCACCCACGCGCCGTCCGTCCCCGGCCCGGGGTCTGGTCCAGCGGTGGTTCAAAGAGCGGTCCTGATCCTGTGAGGGAGCGGGATGCCGGTTCACCGGCCTTCGATTTGTAGAGCGCTATGTCGGGTGGGTGCTCAGGTCCCTCCCGGCATCCCGCGACGGTCTTTTCGGCCCCATGGGCACACGCCCGGTCAGCCGCCCGGGCGCCACGGTTTCCGGAACCGCGACCTCGGGACCCGCCCTCCCCCTCCGACAACGGTGCCCGGTGTCGACCGCCGTTCCCTCGCCGGAGACGAGTGCTAGGACGATAAGCATAATAGGAATAGATTGTCAAGCGACCTGCCCAGCGCCCACCCACCACCTTCCTCATCCTGGGAAGGACGTCGTGGCCGGACGCAGCGCGTCGTCTGGCTTCGCCCCAGGATGTCGATTCGGCAGATCGCCGGCGGAGGGTGTAGCGTGCTCCGGCGCGGCCGCTACCCGAGTAGCGCGCCAGATCGGACGGCTGGAGGAACATCCGATGTCGCCGGCTCGATTTGGGTGGACCCGGAGGCGAACCCTCTCCGCGCTTGCGATCGGCGGGGCAGTCGGCTTCGGCCCGGGAGAGGCTAGCGCCGCCGCACCCATGCTCGGACCGTCTCGTCCGCGACACTACCGTTTTACGCTAGGCCGCTTCGAGGTCACGATGCTCCTCGATGCCGAGGCCGCCATCGACGGACCCTGGCCGGTGATCGGCAGCAACTCATCGCAGGCCGAAGTGGATCGGCTCATGCGCGACAACCTCCTGCCCACGGACAAGTACCAGCCGGGCTTCACCCCGATGGTGGTCAACACGGGAGAGCAACTGATCCTGTTCGACACCGGGAACGGGGCGAAGGGCTTCGTGCCGCGGCCCTATGGCGGCTGGCTCGTCGACGTGCTCGCGCCTGCCGGCTTTACGCCCGAGACGATCGACCTCGTCGTCCTGTCGCATGGGCACCCCGACCACATCGGCGGCCTGTTCGAGAATGGGCGCAGCCTCTTCCCGAACGCGCGCTATGCCATCGGCCAGGTCGAGTACGATTTCTGGTCGCGCCCGAGCGGCCATTCCGGCGCGCTGGAAGGCTTCGCGGCCCTGTTCCGCGACTATGTCGTGCCTCTTGCCGACCGGACCAGCTTCCTCAAGCCGGGCCAGGAGGTGGCGCCGGGCATCAGGGCGATGGAGGCGTACGGGCACACGCCGGGCCACCTGTGCTTTCACCTCGAGAGCGAGGGAAAGCGGCTCTTCTTCCTGGCCGATTGCTGCCACCATCACGTCGCCTCGCTGGCCCGGCCAGACTGGCACACCGTCTTCGACACCGATCCCGGCCAGGGCGCGGCGACGCGGGCCAGGGTGTTCGACATGCTGGCGACGGAGCGGATCCCCGTGAGCGCCTTCCACATGCCCTTCCCGTCGCTCGGCTTCGTGGAGCGCCAGGGCAGCGGCTACCGGTGGGTGCAGCACTCCTACCAGCTCACCCTGTAAGGGCGACCGGGTCGGCAAGCCGCGCTCTTCGGTGGGTTCGCCAAGGCGATGTGAACGCACCGAGGCGACGGCTGCCGGTCGAGACTGCAGCGGGATCTCCGCCCAAACCGCTGCGGCACCGGACTTCTCTCAGGTGCCGCAGAGCGCCTGGAACGCCATCATCGCAATACGAGGTCGATCGTCATCCATTTCAGGTTTCGATCCCGTCGGCGCTCGCAATCGAGGTCTCGATGTCCACGGCTCTCGGCACCGCGCTTCCAGCGGCCGAGCCCCAATGCTCGGAGCGCGGCCCGACAAGCTCCACTGAAGGGAATTCACGTGGCCAAGCTGAACTGGAAGATACTGACGAAAAGGCGTGGCAGTTCAACCCAGGGCCTTCCACCCGGCAAGGAGGAACTCGCATGGGTCAACAACACCGTCACGCTGATAACCGGAGACACTGACGCGGTTCTGGTCGACACGTTTCTGCCCGCCGAGCAATCGAAGGCTCTCGTCGAGTGGGTCGCGGAAAGCGGCAAGGATCTCAAGACGATTTACGTGACCCACGCTCATGGCGATCATTACTTCGGCTTGGCCCTTCTGCTGGAGCGGTTCCCGGCTGCGAAGGCAATCGCCGCGGGCCCGGTTGCAGAGGCGATCCAGCAACAAATAGATCCGGCGTTCATCAAGTCCTTCTGGGAGCCCCGCTTTCCGGGCCAACTCCCGAAGTCTTTCGCTGCGCCGCGGGCTGCCGAGAGAAATACATTCGAGCTGGAAGGCGAGGAACTCAGGATAGTTCCCCTCGGCCACACCGATACGTCAAACACCACCGCATTGCACATACCGTCTATCGACCTGGTGATATCCGGCGATGCCGTCTACAACGAAACGCATCTTTATCTTGCGGAATGCGACGCGGCCGCTCGATCGGAATGGCTGCACGCGCTCGACATCATCGAAGCGTTGGGGCCCGAGGCGGTCGTCGCAGGGCACTCCGTCACGGACCCGGACAATTCTCCCCGCCACATCGACGCCACGCGACGTTACATAAACGATTTCAACTCCGTGTTGGCTCTATCCTCGAACCATCTCGATTTATACGAGCGGATGCTTGCGCTCTATCCGGACCGTGTGAATCCGGGCTCTCTGTGGGCAGCGGCGAAAGCCGCGAAGCCTGGCGCCTGATTGTCAGGCCGACACTTGTCCGTGGAACCCACTCCAGGACCCGAGCCGCGTCCTCGGTCGTCTCCGGTTTGCCATCGGGGCTCCGGCGATGCCGGCCCGGTTCAGCCGCTCCGCGGCACCCGGCCTTCCAGCGGGTATTG
>JAFAEL010000097.1 GCA_023423995.1 Pseudomonadota bacterium
TGCCCTACTTCTTCGGCTCGCTGAAGGTCGCCATCACGCTCGCCTATGTCGGATCCGTCATCGGCGAGCAGAACGCCTCCAACGTGGGTCTCGGAAACCTCTTGACCCGCGCCTCGGCCGCCTTCGAGGTACCGCTCGTCTGGGCGGCCCTGATCGTCCTCGCCGTGATGGGCGTGGTCATGTACGTCGCGACCGTCCTGGTCGAGCGCTCCATGACCGGCTGGGCCCAGCGCTCGCATTTCGCCACATAGGGCGTCCCCATGATGCAAGCACAGACACCTCGCGAGGCGGGCCTGGTCCGGCGGCTGCTGGACGGGCTCTATCTTCTGGCGGGCTGGCTCGCCGGCCTTTTCCTGATTGCGATCCTCCTCCTGATGATGGGCCTGTCGCTCGGGCGCGAGGTGGGCTTCAACATCCCGGCCGGCGACGATTTCGCATCCTGGTGCATGGCTGCGATGGCCTTCCTCGGCCTCGCCCACACCTTCAAGCACGGCGATATGATCCGGGTCGGGCTCCTCATCGATCGCCTGAAGGGCCGGACCCGCTGGTTCTTCGAGATGTTCTCGCTGCTGATCGGCACGGGCTTCATCGGCTACTTCGCCTGGTACGCGACCGTCATGACCTGGCAGTCGTGGGAGTTCAGCGACACCTCGACGGGCGTCGTCGCGGTTCCCCTCTGGATCCCGCAGCTCGGCTTTTCGGGCGGCCTCGTGATCCTGCTCGTCGCCTTCGTGGATGAGCTCGTCCATGTCGCGGCCGGCGGCATGCCCCGCTACGAGAAGCCGCCGCCGCAGAGCGCCGACGAGGTCATCGAGCGCGCGATGGAAAGTGCGGTCTGACCATGGCGATGATCGAAATCTCGGGGCTCCTGCTCCTCTTCCTCCTCGGCCTGCTCGCCGGGGGCGTGTGGATCGCGATCGCGCTGCTCGCCTGCGGCTGGGTGGGAATGCAGTTCGTGGCCGGCGGCATCCCGGCGGGCTCGGTCCTCGCGACCACCATCTGGGGCAATTCCGCCTCCTGGACGCTGGCGGCCCTGCCGCTCTTCATCTGGATGGGCGAGATCCTGTTCCGGACGCGGCTGTCGGAGGAGATGTTCCGCGGACTCGCGCCCTGGCTGAACCGGATCCCCGGCCGGCTCATGCACGTGAACGTGCTCGCCTGCGGCATCTTCGGCTCGGTCTCGGGGTCCTCGGCCGCGACCTGCGCGACCGTCGCCAAGATCGCGCTGCCGGAATTGAAGAAGCGGGGCTACGACGAGAAGCTCGCGCTCGGCTCGCTGGCCGGCGCCGGCACGCTCGGCATCCTGATACCGCCCTCGATCACCATGGTGGTCTACGCGGTCGCCGCCAACGTCTCCATCATCCAGGTCTTCCTGGCCGGCTTCCTGCCGGGCCTCCTCGTGATGGTGCTTTATTCCGGCTACATCGCGATCTGGTCGATGGCGAACCCGGACAAGGCGCCGCCGCCCGAGCCGCCCTCCACCTTCCGGCACAAGCTGAGGGAATCGGCCAACCTCATCCCGGTCTCGCTGCTGATCGCCCTGATCTTCGCCGCGCTCCTGTTCGGCTGGGCGACGGCGACGGAATGCGCCGCCTGGGGCGTCGTCGCCTCGTTCGGGATCGCCTGGTGGTCCGGAAGCCTGTCCTGGCAGGCGTTCTGGCAATCCGTGATGGGCACCGTCCGGGTGACCTGCATGATCATGCTGATCCTCGCCGGCGCGTCCTTCATGTCGACCTCGATGGCCTATACGGGCATCCCGGCCGCGCTCGCGACCTGGGTCGACGGCCTGCACCTGTCGCCCTACGCGCTCGTGGCGGCGCTGACGGTGATGTACATCATCCTCGGCACGGCGCTGGACGGCCTGTCCATGATCGTCCTGACGACGACCGTCGTGATCCCGATGATCAAGTCGGCCGGGTTCGATCCGGTCTGGTTCGGGATCTTCCTCGTCCTCGTCGTGGAGATGGCGGAGGTGTCCCCGCCTGTCGGGTTCAACCTCTTCGTCCTCCAGACCATGTCCGGCAAGGACTCGAATTTCGTCGCGCTCGCCTCGCTTCCGTTCTTCTTCCTGCTCGTCGTGGCCGTCGCGATCATCACGATCTTCCCGGACATTGTGATGATCCTGCCGAGACTTGCTTTTCCCGCGTGAGACCCGGAACTTGCATCAATAGCAACAGAGGGAACGTAGATGAGATTGAAAGCAGTCGTCTTCGGTTTGTCCGTTGGCCTGCTTGCGGCGTTGCCCGCGAGCGCGCAGACCAAGTGGAACCTCCCCAACGCCTATCCGACCGATAATCCGCACACCGAGAACCTGTCCGCCTTCGTGAAGGACGTGGCGGAGGCGACCGGGGGCAAGCTCCAGATCACGGTCCACGCCAACGCCTCGCTGTTCAAGGCTCCGGAGATCAAGCGCGCCGTCCAGACCGGCCAGGCGCAGATGGGCGAGGTGCTGATCTCGATCCACGAGAACGAGGATCCGATCTTCGGCCTCGACGTCGTCCCCTTCGTGGCGACCTCGTTCCCGGAGGCGAAGAAGCTTTGGGCGGCCCAAAAGGCGGCCGTCGAGACGAAGCTCGCGAGCCAGGGTCTGAAGCTCCTCTTCGCCGTGCCGTGGGCCCCGCAGGGCATCTATTCGAAGAAGGACATCAACTCGGTCGACGACATGAAGGGCCTCAAGTGGCGCTCCTACAATGTCGGCACCGCGCGCATCGGCGAGCTCGTCGGCGCCCAGGCCGTGACCGTGCAGGCGGCCGAGCTGCCGCAGGCGCTCGCGACCGGCGTGATCAACGCCCTCATGACGTCCGGCGGCACCGGCTACGACGCCAAGATCTGGGAATCGCTGACCCACTTCTATGACGTGCAGGCCTGGATCCCGAAGAACCTGACCTTCGTGAACAAGGCCGCCTTCGACGGGCTCGACAAGCCGACCCAGGACGCGATCCTGAAGGCTGCCGAGACCGCCGAGGCACGCGGCTGGAAGGCCTGGGAGGAGAAGGCCGGCTGGTATCTCGACCAGCTCAAGTCGCGCGGCATGAAGGTGCAGCCGCCCTCCGAGAAGCTCGCCTCCGACATGCGCAAGATCGGGGAGCAGCTCACGGCCGACTGGACCAAGAAGGCCGGCGCGCCCGGCCAGGCGATCATTGACGCTTACAAGAAGATGTGAGCCTCGCGGCCCGAGCACCTGGGGCGCGGGAGCGCGCCCCATCCGAGACTGGAAGCGGCCGGGATCGCGGGATCCCGGCCGTGCTCGCATCTGCGATCCGCCTGCCGGCGAGCTCCCCCTGAGTATTGAGAAGACGTTGCCGCGGCTGTCATTCCCTCCAGGGGCGCGTTGAAAGAGACTACGCCTAAATAGCCTTTGCCGATCTGGAATAGTCGTCGCAAGAACTCCGTTCTATATGGGGCGGATTCGGCGCGCTGCGTCCATCCGCGGTCCGGGCTTCTGACGTGGCGTCTCGATGATTTGGGCAAGTGATGCAGAAGGGCATGCAACCTTCGTCAGCCCGGAATGGACGGCGCTGACGGGGCAGCCCCGGGACAAGGCCGAGGGCTGGGGGTGGCTTGAGATGATCCACCCGGCCGATCGCGACACCGCGCGGACCATTCTTACCGACGCCAGCAGGGCGGCTGCCGCTTTCACCATGCAGTTCCGGGTGCGCGACGCTGCGGGCGACCACATCTGGGTCACGAGCGGCGCGATGCCCTCGTTCTCGCGGCAGGACGGCCGGTTCCTGGGGTTCCTCGGATCGCACTCGGAAACCGCCCCTCCCGTCCCGGAGAAGGCGCAGGGCAGGGTCGGCCTTTATAATCCGCCCTCATCGGGGTCGCCGGGCCGGCCCAACTCGGCGCTGGAAGCCATCGCCGACCACCTGCTGCTCGCACGGGCGGCCGCGGCCGAGGCCGGCGAGGACATGATCCGCAGCATCATCGACATGTGCCTGCTCGAGACCGGGCAGCGCCTCGCGTCGTCGCAAGGACCCGCCCCGAGCGGCGGCTGAACCGGCCGTTCACACCGATGCGGGCTCCCGGCATCCGCTTCCCAGCGGCAGGGCGCGGGATTAAGACCGATCCACGCCGGGCAGCCGGACAGTCGCCCTGGCGGTGACGGAGAGACGACCTTGATGCGTCAACGCCCCCCTTACCGCGCCGACATGGTCGGAAGCCTCCTGCGGCCCGCCCGCCTGAAGGAAGCCCGGGAGAAACACGGGGCCGGCAAGATCGACCAGGCGGCCCTGACGGCGATCGAGGACGAGGAGATCCGCAAGGTCATTCGCAAGCAGGAAGAGATCGGCCTCCAGGCCGTCACCGACGGCGAGTTCCGGCGTGCCTTCTGGCACTATGACTTCCTGGAGCATCTGGACGGCGTGCAGGGCGTCTGGCTGGACCAGGGCGTCCAGTTCAAGGGCATTCAGCTCACGCCCAAGGGCCTGCGGGTCGTCGGCAAGATCGGCTTCACAAGCCATCCGATGATCGAGCATTTCCGGTTCGTGAAGGAGAACACGACCCGGACGCCCAAGATGACCATCCCCGGCCCCAGCATGCTGCACTACCGGAGCGGCCGGCAGATGATCAATGCCGGGCTCTATCCGGACATGGACGAATATTACGCCGATCTCGGCGCCGCCTACGCCAAGGCCGTGCAGGCCTTCTACGATGCCGGCTGCCGCTATCTGCAGCTCGACGACATTTCCTTCGCCTATCTGTGCGATCCCGAGCAGCGGAAGATGCTGGCGGATCGCGGTGACGATCCGGAGAAGCAGGGCGAGATCTATGCCGGGATGGTCCGCCGGGCGCTGCAGGACAAGCCGGCGGATCTCACCGTGACCATGCATCTCTGCCGCGGCAATTTCCGCTCCACCTTCATCGCCTCGGGCGGCTACGAGCCGATCGCCGACCTCCTGTTCAACGCCATGCCGGTCGACGGCTATTTCATGGAATGGGACACGGACCGGGCCGGCGGGTTCGAGCCTCTCCGCTTCCTGCCGAAGGGCAAGACGGTCGTCCTTGGGCTGGTAACCTCCAAGACCGGCCAGCTCGAGAAGCCCGAGGACGTGAAGCGCCGCATCGAGGAGGCGAGCAAGTTCGCCGATCTCGACCAGCTCTGCCTTTCGCCCCAATGCGGCTTCGCCTCCACGGAGGAGGGGAACACCCTCGCCGAGGACGAGCAATGGTCCAAGCTCCGGATGATCGTGGATGTCGCCCGGGAGGTCTGGGGCGATCCGGCGGCACCGGCGAAGGCCGCCTGAAGCCACGCCGCGCGCGGCACCTTAGTCTGGAACGATCGGCGCGGCCGGGCGTCAAGCCAGATCAGAGTGGAGTTCGAGATGGCAAAAGGCTCAAAGACGAAGCTCCCGAAGACGGTGGCGGGGATCAAGATCCCGAAGGGATTGCGGAAATCGGGCGTTCTCGAAACCCTGGTGGGAAGCCAGGCCGGTCGGCAGCTCCTCGCGGACGCGATCATGGCGGCGGCGACCGCCGCGGCATCCGTGCTGGCCGGGAAGGCCGTCGCGTCTGCTGCCCAGGGCCAGGGAGGCACGGCTCGCCCAGCTCAGAAGGGCAGGGAGGGCGGAGCCGGCGACGGGCCCGGGGGCGCAATCGCGGGCCTGATCACCGAGGCCGCCGAGGCCATGCTGTCGCCCCGATCCGAGGCGCCCGAGGGCGAGAGGACCGAGGGCCGCAAGCCCAAGAAGAAGGGCAGCGAGGCGGGAGCGCCGAAATCGCTCCACAGCTGAGACGTCGCGCCGGGGACGTCGCCGCGCCGGGGAGGCGCGGCCCGGCCAGCCCGCGTCTGCCTAGTTGGCGCTGGCGCCGGCGCGCAGCTCCGCGGCTTTCGTCCTGACCGCCATCGCATTGCCGCGCCACTCGATCCGGACGGCCACCCAGGCATAGGCCCACATCGGCAGCAGCATCGCGTCGCGCACCAGGAAGACGAAGGGGGAACGCCAGGAGAGAGGCCAGCCCTTCAGGCGGCTGATCGCGAACTCGGGCAGGTACCAGGCGAGCGCGACCCCGAGCACGGCAAGGGGCACGCTCACGCCATAACCTGCCGCCCACACCCCGCCGGCGATCATCGGAAGGAAGGCCCCGGAGGAGATCTCCGGCGCAAAGAACAGCGGGAAGGTCACGCGCCGCAGCCTCGCCCAGCGCAGCTGGCGGTACCAGACCTCGGACGCGGTCCGGCGCCCGAGCGGCTGCTGGAAGGGCGCATCGACCAGGTGGACATGCAGGCCGGCCTTGCGGACGAGCTTGGTTGCGGCCGCATCCTCGGCGATCTCGGCGGCGAGAGCCCGGATGCCGCCGCGGCTGTCCAGGATGCTCTTGCGCCACAGCATGCTCTTGCCCTGCGCGAAGCCGAAGCCCAGGGCCTCACCCGCATATTGCCAGCGGGCCTGCAGGCTGTTCAGGAAGGCGCATTCCACCTCCGCCCAGAAGCCGTCCGGATGCGAGCCGGCGGGGGTCGAGCAGACGAGGCCCGTATCGGGCCGCCATGAGGCCTGGAGCCGCTGGACGTAGTCGCGCGGCATCAGCACGTTCGAGTCCGCGAGGATCACCCATTCGTGCTGGGCCTCGTCCCAGCCGCGCACGCAATTGTTCAGCTTCGGATTTTCGCTGATGCGTTCTTCCCCGATGACGAGCTGCGAGGGGATGGCCGGATACGCGGCCATGAGCTTCTGCACGATCGGGATGATCGGGTCGGACGAGGATGCGACGCAGAAGATCAGCTCGTAATTCGGGTAGTCGAGTTCGAACCCCGAGCGCAGCGTCTGCTGGCTGAAGCGCTCGATCCCGCAGACGGGCCGGACGATGGAGACCGGCGGCGGATCGGGGGGGACCGGCAGCAGCGCGCGCGGACCCTTGATCCGGATGGTCGCGACGAGGAGGCTGACGAAGTTCACGAGGGTTGCGGCGAGACAGAAGGTGCCGGCCCAGAAGGCTACCGTCATCAGGCTCTCTTTCCGAGGATCCGTGGGGACTTAGAGACGCGACGGGACCGCCACAAGGCTCGTGGTGCAACACCCGCGCCTGAGTCTATGATCGGCCTGTCGCAGTATCGCGGGATGCATCATGCAGCAGGCTGCCGGCACCGGGGCTCAGGACGGCGAGCAGGCCGTCACGATCGAGGAGGCGCTCGACATCGCGGTGAGGGCGCACCGGTCCGGCGACCTCCGGACGGCGGAGGCCGTCTATGGCCGCATCCTGGCGGCGGCACCGGATTATCCGCCGGCGCTCCACTTCTATGGCCTGCTCCACCATCACACCGGTCGGTCCGATACGGCAGTCGAACTCATCCGCAGGGCCATCGTGCAGCAGCCCGACGACGCCGGCATGCACAACAATCTGGGAAACGTCCTCAACGAGCAGAACCGGCATAGCGAAGCCGAACTGGCCTATGCCGAGGCCGTCCGGGTCCAGCCGGATCATGCCGACGCCCTCAGCAACCGCGGCGTCGCCCTGAGGACGCTCGGGCGCCTCGACGAGGCCGAAGCCTGCTATCGGCGCGCCATCGCGGTCGATGCCGGCCATCGCGAGGCCTACGACAATCTCGGCCGCCTCCTCACCGGACGCGGGCGCGTCGAGGAGGCGATCGCCTGCCACGTGCGCGCGATGGAGCTACAGCCGCGCAACGCCGATACGCGCCGGCTCCTTGCCGCGGCCTATGCGGCGACGGGTGAACTGGCGAAGGCCAAGGACATCCTGGAGGCCTGGCTCGCGGACGAGCCGGGCAGCGCGACCGCGCGCCATCTCCTGGCTGCCGTGTCGGGCGAGAACGTCCCCGGGCGCGCCGACGACGTCTATGTCGAGACGATGTTCGACGGGTTTGCCGCCAGTTTCGATACGAAGCTGGCGAAGCTCGGCTACCGGGCGCCCGCCCTGGTGTCGGAGGCCGTCGCGCGGGCATGCGGCGAGCCGGCGGGCAGTCTCTCCATCCTGGATGCGGGCTGCGGCACGGGGCTCTGCGGCCCCCTGCTCAAGCCATACGCATCCCGGCTGGACGGCGTCGATCTGTCGTCGAAGATGCTGGACGGCGCGAGGGCGCGCGAGATCTACGACGAACTCGCCCATGAGGAGCTGACGGCTTTCCTCCTGCGTCAGCCGGGCCGGTACGACCTCGTCGTCTCTGCCGACACCCTCTGCTATTTCGGGGCGCTGGAGACTGTGCTGGCCGCCGCCGCGCAAGCCCTCCGGCCGGGCGGCGTCCTCGCCTTCACGCTGGAGGAGGAAATGGCGGCCGGCGAGGTGAGGCTGAACCCGCATGGCCGCTACAGCCACCGCGAGGATTACGTGCGGGCGGTGCTCGTCCAGTCCGGCCTGGCGGTGGCCGGGATCGAGCACGAGGAGTTGCGGCAGGAACGGGGTCTTCCCGTCGCCGGGCTGGTCGTGACGGCACGGAAGCCGATCTGACCGGAATGCGTCCCGCATTTCACCGGTGCCATTTCTGTCCGCAACGTGGACACCTTCCGGATCAACTTGGATCATCAGGCGCCAGAAACGAAAAACCCGGCCACTTGGGCCGGGTCGACTTTGAGCCAGGGCTGGGCTCAGCTTTCGGCCGAGGCCTTTGGACGGCCGCGGCGCTTCGGGGCGGCAGCCGCGGGAGCTTCCGCAGCCGGCGCTTCCGCTGTCTTCTTGCGGCGCTGCTGGCCAAGGCCGAGGGCCTTTGCGAGCTCCGAGCGCTGCTTGGCGTAGTTGGGGGCGACCATCGGGTAGTCCTTCGGCAGGCCCCACTTCTCACGGTATTCCTGCGGGGAGAGGCCGCGGCCCGAGAGGTGACGCTTCAGCGACTTGTAGCGGCGTCCATCCTCAAGGCTCACCAAGTAATCCGGCGTGATCGTCTTCTTGATCGGCATCAGCGGAGTCGGCTTCTCCGGCTCCGGCGCCTTCTTCTCGTCCAGCTTGCGCAAGGCGGTGTGAACCGAGGCGATCACCTCGGGCAGCTCGGCGGACGGAATCTTGTTGTTGGCGACGTAGGCCGAGACGATCTCGCTCGTGAGCTCCACCAGTTCTTGCGGCTGGATGTCCGTGGCGGCTTCCATGTTCAAACTCTCGTCGATTCGTATGCACGATACTATGGTGGGGGTCTGTATAAGGGCTTCTCTCACGATATCTAGACGTGAATCGCGGGTTTTTGAAATATTTTTGGGTTGCCGCACGAATTCCTGTGAGAGGATGAAGATCGGTCCCGGGATTGGGCAAGTTGTCGCGATGCTCGGCGGCGGGGCGACCAAACCTTAATCGGCCTTCAGCTTCGTGGGGACCCGCCTCAGGGGCGCCAGCGGGTCAGGTAGCCCGGTGATCCAGGGCCATGACCGGCGCGCGAGCGCCAGCGGAGCCTCAGGTGTTCGCGGGCCGGATGACCCGCGGGGAGGGCGGTTCCGAATAGAGCTCCTCGACCAGCGCGGCCCGGTTGCGCAGGACGGCCCGCTGGTTGATCGAGCCCTTGTCCGTCATCTCGTTCAGGTCGATCGAGGGCGGGCTTTCGAGCAGCATCACCGCGGCGATCCGGTTGGAGGAGCCGGTCGATGCTCGGCCGAGGCGGGCCAGCACCTCGGCGAAGGCCTCCCGCACCCGGGCATGCGTGAGGAGATCGAAGGCCGAAGCGACCGGGTCGAGATCCGGGCAGAGCGCGCGGCATTCGTCCAGATCGGGGACGATGAGGCCCATCACGGCATCCCGATTCTCGCCCGAGAAGGCGATGTCGCGCGCCAGCGGCGCGGCGGCGTTCAGGAACTGCGCCCGGAGCGCCCCGACGCTCACCCAGACGCCCGTCGTGAGCTTGAAATCCTCGTTCAGGCGGCCGTCGAAATAGAGCCCGATATCCGGCTTCTCCGGATCAACGAAGCGCAGCGCATCGCCGAACCGGTAAAACCCTTCGTCGTCTTTCGACGCATTCGTCAATTCTGGGTTGCGCCAGTAGCCGGGCGTAATGTTCGGGCCCTTCACCCGCGCCTCGAGCTTGTCCTCCACGGGCGCGAGCTTCAGCTCGACCCCGCGCGCCGGGAGGCCGACCCGCCCGGAGCGGCACTGGTCCGGCCGACAGACGAGCGCGAAGGGCGCGCTCTCCGTCGCTCCGAGGCCGGTCAGCATGGGAATGCGCTCGCCGGCATGGGCGACCGCGATTTCGTCGAGCGCGTCCCAGATCGGCTGCGGCAGGCCGGCCGCCGCGAAGAAGGTCAGCCTGAGCCGGCGGAAGAAACTCTCTCGGAGCACCTCGTCGGATCGAAGATGCGGGATCAGCGCCTCGTAGCCCTTCGGCACCGTGAAATAGGCAGTCGGCGAGACCTCGCGCAGGTTCCGGACGGTCTCGCCGATGAGCGCCGGCACCGGCCGGCCGTCGTCGATGAAGAGCGATCCGCCGTTCGACAGGACGATGTTGAAGTTGTGGCTCCCGCCGAAGACGTGATGCCAGGGCAGCCAGTCGACCAGGACGGGCGGCTCCTCGGTCAGGCAGGGAAAGCTCGCCTGAAGCTGAGCGGCGTTGGCGCAGAGCATCCGGTGCGTGGTGATCACGGCCTTCGGCAGCCCGGTCGAGCCGGACGTGAACAGGAATTTGGCGATCGTGTCCGGCGTGACGTTCTGGTGGGCGGCGCGGGCGTTGGCGCGCTCGCCGGCTGCCTCCGCCTCGAAGCGCTCCAGCGGGATCGCCTCCCGGTCCGGCAGCGCGCCCCGGCCGAGCACGACCGGGATATCGGGCGGGACTGCGGCTTCGATCGCGCGCCCGAACACCGCCGGGTCCGAGGCATAGACGAGGCCGGGCGTCAGGATGCGCAGCACGTCCCGCAAGCGCTCGAAGCCGCCGCCGACCGTCGAATAGGCCGGCGAGACCGGGGCATAGGGTATCCCGACATGCAGGGCGGCAAGAGCCAGCGCCGCATGATCGAGGTCGTTGCCGGACAGGATGACGAGCGGGCGGTCGGCCGAGAGCCCGCTCGCCAGCAGCGCCGCGCCAAGGGCCTCGGCCCGCGCCAGCGCCCCGGCATAGGTCAGCTGCCGCCAGGCCCCTGTCCCGTCCCGCTTGGCCACGAAGATCCGGTCCGGCGCCGCTGCGGCGTGGCTCAGCAGCCAGTCCGTCACCCGGTCGGCATAGGGGCCGAGCGGCTCGATGCAGCGGATATGAACCGTTCCGTCGGGGCGGAAGTCGAAGGCGTGCTGGTCGGAGGCGAGACGGACCGGCCGGAATGGGGCGCTCACGAGCTCGATCCTCCGTGCAAGGGCAGGAGCCGCGGGGGCCCCGGCTGCCCTTATCCCTTCACGAGCGGGCAGCCGCCCTCCGCGAGCGGTCTCCAGGCCTGCTCGGCCGGGATCGTGCGGACCGGCTTGAAGACGTCCCACTTGCCCGTGGACTCGGCCGGCGTCTTGGTCGTGAGGAGATACATCGGGTGGAGCTTGCGGCCATCCTCCCGGATGGAGCCGGCGCCGAAGATCGGATCGTCGGTCGGCAGCGACTTCATGGCCGCGACCACCGCCCGGCCGTCGGCGGGCCCCCCGGTCTTCTCAACGCCCTTCAGGTAATGCAGGACGGCCGAGTAGACGCCGGCCTGCATGTCGTTGGGGGCGTTGCCGCGCGGGTGGCGCTCCATGTAGCGCTTGGCGAAGGCGCGCGAGCCGTCGTTGAGGTCCCAGTAATAGGGCGTCAGGATGTAGACGCCCTGCGTCGCCTGGAGCCCGAGCGAGGGCATGTTCGTCACGTTGAGGATCAGGCCGGCGAGCTGCTGCTTGCCGCCGATCCCGAACTCGGCAGCCTGCTTGAGCGTGTTGGACATGTCGTCGCCCGCATTGGCGAGGCCGATCACCTGCGCGCCGGAGGCCTGGGCCTGGACCAGGAACGACGAATAATCCGAAGCGCCGAGCGGATGCCGGGCGGCGCCGATGACCTGCCCGCCCTGGGCCTTCACCTCGTCCGCCGCGCTCCCCTCGAGGTCCTTGCCGAACGCGTAGTCGGCCGTGATGAAGAACCAGCTCTTGCCGCCGTTGGCGACCAGCGCCCGGGCGAGGCCGTGGCCGAGCGACCAGGTGTCGTAGGTCCAGTGCACCGTATTGGGCGAGCACTGGCGCCCTGTCAGCTCCGCCGTGCCGGCGCCCGAGCCGACGAAGACCTTGTTCTTCTCGCGGGCGAGGCTCGAGACGCCGAGGGCGATCGCGGAGTTCGGCACGTCCATGATGGCGTCCACGCCCTCCTGGTCGAACCAGCGGCGGGCGATGCCGATGCCGACATCGGTCTTGTTCTGGTGATCGGCCGTGACGACTTCGATCGCCCGGCCGGCAATGGTCTTCTTGCCGAAATCCTCGACCGCCATGCGGGCCGCGATCACCGAGCCCTCGCCCTGGTAGTCGGAGAAGACGCCGGACTGGTCGTTGAGGATGCCGATCCTGATCGGCTTTTCCTGCGCGGAGACTGCGGTCGCGGCCAGAGCACCGGCGAGCGCCAAGGTGAGACCCAGCTTCCCCATCAGCGTTCCTCCCGACGCGGTTCCTTCTTCCAGGGCGCCGCGGGCGGGCCTGGCCGAACCGTCCTCGGTATTCCGAGCAGGTTTTTGGAGAGCGCGCAAGCCGGTTGCCTTGGCAACGGTTATCGGGCGATATCAGGGGCAAGAGGGTGCAGAAAACCCGCGTGGGAGGATCAGTGGCTCAGCGGACCATCAGGCGGATCGCCGTCGTCGGCACGGGCGTCATCGGCGCGAGCTGGGCCGCCTGGTTCCTTGCGCGCGGCTTCGATGTCGTGGCGACCGACCCCGCACCGGATGCCGAGCAGCGCCTGCGGGACTACGTGGCGTCGGCCTGGCCCGCCCTCGAGACGCTCGGCCTCCAGGCGGGCGCCTCGCGCGACCGCCTCCGTTTCGTGCCCGAGCTCGAGCAGGCCGTCGCGGAGGCCGATTTCGTCCAGGAGAACGGTCCCGAGCGGGAGGACGTGAAGCGCGAGCTGTTCCGGCGGCTCGGGGAGGCGACCGGGCCGGACGTCATCCTCGCATCGAGCTCCTCCGGTTTCGGGCCGAGCGTCGTCCAGGACGCCGCCCGGCACCCGGAGCGCGTGCTCGTCGGCCATCCCTTCAACCCGCCGCACCTGATCCCGCTCGTGGAGGTCGTGGGCGGCGCGCGGACCTCGGAGGAGGCGATCGACGCCGCGATGGGCTTTTACGCCGCCATCGGGAAGCACCCGATCCGGATCCGCAAGGAGCTCGTGGGCCATGTCGTGAACCGCATCCAGGCGGCGCTCTGGCGCGAGGCGTTCCATCTCGTCGAGTCGGGAGCCGTGACGGTCGCGGAGGTGGACGCCGCGATCGCGCATGGCCCGGGGCTGCGCTGGGCCCTGATGGGGCCATGCCTCCTGACCCACCTCTCCGGCGGCCCGGGCGGGATCGCCTACACGCTCGATCATCTCGGCCCCCTGATGGAGCGGATGTGGGCCGATCTCGGCGACACCCATGTCACGCCCGAGCTGAAGGCGAAGCTCGTCGCCGGGGTCAACGACGAGTTGTCGCCGGTCGACCGCACCGCGATGCTGGCGGAGCGCGACAGGCTCCTGATCGATCTCGTCTCGGCCAAGGAGCGGGCGAAGAACCTTCCATAACGGGGCCCGGGTCATGCGCCAGCGGGACCGCAGGCCGCCATTCAGGAGAGCGACATGTCCAAGGTGATCGTCACGGTGGCCCCGACGGGCGGGATGGCGTCGAAGGCGCAGAATCCGAACTTGCCGACGCAGCCGGACGAGATCGCCGAGTCGGTCTACCGGTCCTGGAAAGCGGGTGCCTCGATCGCGGCTCTTCACGCCCGCCGGCTCGACGACGAGGCGACCTGCAACGACGCGATCTACCGCGACATCAACACCCGCATCCGGGCCAGGACGGACATCATCATCAACAACTCGACCGGCGGCGGCTCGTCGGGCGACATGCTCGTGCCGCGTCCGGACGGGCTCTACGAGTCGAATTTCGAGGAGCGCCTGAAGGGCTGCGAGGCCAGCGCCGAGATGGCCACCTTCGACGGCATGACCTTCGCCGACGTGCATGGCGGCAAGGAGATCCTGGTCGTGACCACCCCCTCGCGCTGCGAGTTCCTCGCCAAGCGCATGCAGGAGCGGGGGATCAAGCCGGAATGGGAGGTGTTCGGCCCGCAGCACATCCTGCAGGACGTCACGCGGCTGATCGAGAAGGGCTACGACAAGCCGCCCTACTACATCAACATGGTGCTGGGCGCGGACAAGGGCTTCCAGGGCGCGATGCCCTATTCGCACGACATCCTGGCCGCCATGATCCGGCTCCTGCCGCCGCAATCGATCTTCTGCGTGTCGGGTATCGGGCCGGCCCAGCTTCCGGCCACCACGCAGGCGATCCTGCTCGGCGGCCATGTCCGGGTGGGCCTGGAGGACAACAACTACTATGCGCGCGGAAAGCTCGCGACCAACGAGATGCTGGTCGAGCGCACCGTGCGCATCATCCACGAACTCAACATGGAGCATGCCTCGCCCGGAGAGGCGCGGGAGATCCTGGGCCTGCCGCCGGTGCGGATCGGCGGGTGACGCTCAGCCCCGCACGCTGTGCACGAACTCGGCGACGCCCGTGAGGGCGATCTGCGTGCCGATGCAGAGGAGCAGGAAGGCGGACAGGCGCGAGACGATGCGCGCGCCTGACTGGCCGAGCAGCGCAACCAGGCGGTCGGCCGACCCATAGGCGAGCGCGACGGTGACGGCCATCGCGAGCGCTGCCGCGGACGCCGCCGTGACGAAGCCCAGATAGCCCGGCCCGCCCGGCGCCACGGTCGAGCCGAGCGCGACCGCGACCGAGATCGTGCCCGGGCCGGTCGTGAAGGGAAGGGTGAGGGGGTAGAACGCGATCGCCTCCAGCCCCTCGGATTCCTGGGCTTGGTCGGTCTTGGCGCCCTCCCGCTTCTCCGGCTGATGCAGCAGCTGCCAGGCGAGGCTCGCCACGATCAGGCCTCCCGCAAGCCGCAGGGCCGCGAGGCTCACGCCGAAGAACGACAGGATCGGGCCGCCCGCCCACAGCGCGACCAGCATCACGAGGGCGGAGTAGATCCCGATCCGGCGCGAGAGGGCCACCCGCTCCCCATGCGTGCGGGTCGCCGTGACCTGGCTGAAGATGATGGCTCCGCCGATCGGGTTGATGATCGAGAACAGGGCCGAGAAGACGAGCAGGAAATTCTGGACCACCCCGTTCACTTTCCTGCTGTGCCCCGCCCGATGTCCGGGCCGACTTGGTAGCCAATCCGCCAGCATCGGCAAAGCGAGGCGCCCGGCCCTCGCACGGTTCTAAACCGTACCAATGGCCGAAACTCCGAACGAGAGCCGGAAGGGCAAGTTGAGCCTTACACGGGCGGTCCCGACTGCCTGTACGGCAACGAGCCTCGTCCTTGTTCGTTGAGAACCTGCCCCGAGGAGGCAATCCCCATGAAAGCGCTCGTTTGGCACGGAACGCAGGATGTCCGCTGCGACAGCGTTCCCGACCCCGAGATCGAGGATCCCCGTGACGCCATCATCAAGGTGACGAGCTGCGCGATCTGCGGCTCCGACCTCCACCTCTATGACCACTTCATGCCCGGGATGCAGAGCGGCGACATCCTGGGCCACGAGACGATGGGCGAGGTGGTCGAGGTCGGCTCGGCCGCGAAGAGCGCGCTCAAGGTCGGCGACCGGGTGGTCATACCCTTCACGATCTTCTGCGGCGAATGCGACCAGTGCAAACGCGGCTTCTACTCGGTCTGCGAGCGGTCGAACCGCAACAAGGCCATCGCGGACAAGGCCTTCGGGCACACGACGGCCGGCCTCTTCGGCTACACCCACCTGACCGGCGGCTATCCGGGCGGCCAGGCCGAGTATCTGCGCGTCCCGATGGCCGACAAGACGCATATCAAGGTGCCGAAGGGGATCCCGGACGAGAAGCTGCTGTTCCTCTCGGACATCTTCCCGACCGGCTGGCAGGCGGCCGTACAGTGCGAGATCGAGCCCAACGACACGGTCGCGATCTGGGGCGGGGGCCCCGTCGGCCAGATGGCGATCCGCTCCGCGCTGCTGCTGGGGGCGAGGCAGGTCGTGTGCATCGATCGCCTGCCCGAGCGCCTGTCGATGGCGGCGGCAGGCGGCGCCATCACGATCAACTTCGCCGAGGAGAGCGTCGTCGAGCGGCTCAACGAGCTGACCGGCGGGAAGGGCCCGGAGAAGTGCATCGACTGCGTCGGCATGGAAGCCCATTCCACGGGCACGCTGGACTCGATGTACGACCGCGCGAAGCAGGCGATGTTCCTGGAAACCGACCGGCCGCACGTCCTGCGCGAGATGATCTATGTTTGCCGGCCGGCGGGCGTGCTCTCGGTGCCCGGCGTCTATGGCGGGCTGCTCGACAAGATCCCCTTCGGCGCCGCCATGAACAAGGGGCTGACCTGGCGCATGGGCCAGACGCACGTGAACCGCTGGACGGACGATCTCCTGAAGCGGATCGAGGAAGGGCAGATCGATCCCTCCTTCGTCATCACGCACAAGGTCGGGCTCGAGGACGGGCCCGAGATGTACAAGGTCTTCCGCGACAAGCAGGACGGCTGCATCAAGGTCTTCATTCAACCCTGACGAGGTGATCCCATGGCCAACACGCTCCCACGGACGGCCCTGAAGGGTCGCTCGCAATCCGCCAACGACAAGCTCGCCTCAGGCCTGGGCTGGTTCTCCATCGCGCTCGGCGCGGCCGAGCTCTTCGCCCCGCGCGCCATCTGCCGCTGGCTCGGCATGGAGGGGCACGAGAACCTGGTCCGCGCC
>JAFAEL010000144.1 GCA_023423995.1 Pseudomonadota bacterium
ACTGCGACCCGATCTCGAGCAAGGTGCGCAAGAGCGCGCTCACGGTGATCGACGAGACCTTCCGCTGCGTGGCGACCTGGATTGCCCCAATCCTCGCCTTCACGGCCGAGGAGGCCTGGCTCGAGCGCTATCCATCCGAAGACGGGTCGGTTCACCTGGAGGTGTTCCCCTCCCCGCCGGCCGAGTGGCTCGCCCCCGATCTTGCCCGGAAATGGGCCGGGATCCGCCGCGTCCGCCGCGTCGTCACCGGGGCGCTGGAGATCGAGCGCGCCGCGAAGCGAATCGGCGCGAGCCTGGAGGCTTCGCCGCGCATCTACATCGCCGATGCGGACCTCCGGGCAGCACTCGACGGCGTGGACCTCGCCGAAATCTGCATCACGTCCGGCGCGAAGCTGGTCGAGGGCGATGGCCCGGCGGACGCGTTCCGCCTGGAGGACGTCCGGGGCGTTGCCGTCGTGCCGGAGCGCGCCGACGGCCGCAAATGCGCCCGGTCGTGGAAGATCACGCCGGATGTCGGCCAGGATCCCGACTACCCCGACGTGACTCCGCGCGATGCCGCGGCACTCCGGGAGTGGGACGCGGCGCACGCGGCCTGACGTGACGATGTCGTCCGCTGCCCGGCTCGGCTATCTCGCCGCAATTGTCACCTTCGTGGCCGATCAGGTCTCCAAGCTCGGCCTGCTGTTCGCCTACGACCTGCCGATGCGCGAGCCCGTCGCGCTCGGCCCCTTCGTCAACCTGATCGTGGTCTGGAACCGCGGCATCTCGTACGGGCTGCTCCAGCAGGGGACCGATCTCGGGCGCTGGGCGCTCGTCGTGCTGTCGGTCGTGGCCACGATCGGGCTGCTGCTCTGGGTGACCCGGGCCGAACGGCGGTTCCTCGCCCTTTCGCTCGGGCTCCTGGCCGGAGGGGCGGCCGGGAACGCCGTCGACCGCGCGGCCTACGGGGCCGTGTTCGACTTCGTGCAGCTCCATGCGGCCGGCTATTCCTGGTACGTCTTCAACATCGCCGACGTGGCCATCGTTGCCGGGGTGGTTGGCCTGCTTTATGACTCCCTTGTCTTGGACCGGCGCCGCGCAGGCGCCGTCTGAGGGACGGATGCGGCCAAGCCGTCACATGAAAGCCCCATTGAAGGGCGACGGCACCGACGGGGACGTAGGACCAGGCATGACAGACTTCCGTTTCGCCCGCCTCGGGCTGTTCTGCGCCGCGACGATGGCGCTGGCCTTCGGGTCCACCGCTCACGCTCAGGAAGGCGTGGCGATCAAGAACCTTCTCGGCTCGATGGGAATCATCAGCCCGGAGAAGGACCCGATCCGCTACCGCGAGCGCGCGCCGCTCGTGCTGCCGCCGAAGATGGAGCTGCGCGCTCCCGCCAGCGGCGAAAGCTATGCCTCGAACCCGCAATGGCCGAACGACCCGGACGTCGCCGCGCGGAATCGCCGCGCCGCGGAGCAGCGCCGGCCTGTGACCGAGAGCGAGGTCAGGCGCATGTCGGACAACAATCCGCGCCTGACGATCGACGAGATTCGCGCCGGCCGCAATCCGAACGGGCCAGGGCCCGGTCGGCACAAGAGCGACCGCGACGGCGTCTGGATGAGCCCGACGGAACTCACTGCCGGGCCGAAATCGGGCAACGACCAGGTCGCGAGCGCGACGCCGGTCCGTCGGACGCTCACGGATCCTCCGTCCGTGATGCGGGCCCCGACCGGCGCAGGCCGTGCCGGCGGCGACTTCCAGGGCAAGATCGACCAGCAGGAGCAGGACGCCAATCCGATCAATTGGCTGACCCGCGCCTTCCGGCCGAGCGAAGACGACTAGGCGCGCGACTGCGTCCCGGATCGATAACGAATGCACCAGATCATCCGCGGCGCAGGCTTGCGCAGCGACAGCATGACATTGGGTGCGGGGAGCAATGGCGGCCCCGACCTTTCCTGCGCCAGGCTGGATAACGGCCTCGAGATCGTCGTGATTCCAGACCGCCGCGTCCCGGTGGTCACGCATATGGTCTGGTACAAGAACGGCTCGGCGGACGATCCGCTCGGGCAATCGGGAATCGCGCATTTCCTCGAGCACCTGATGTTCAAGGGAACGGAGCGGCACCCGGCCGGCGAGTTCAGCAAGGTGGTTTCGGCCCTCGGCGGGCAGGAGAACGCCTTCACGTCCTTCGACTACACGGCCTATTTCCAGCGCGTGGCCCCGCAGCACCTCCAGCGCATGATGGAGTTCGAGGCGGACCGCATGAGCGGCCTGAACTTCGACGATTCCGTCGTCGCGCCGGAGCGGGACGTCGTTCTCGAGGAGCGGCGGATGCGGGTCGAGACCGACCCCTCGGCGCAGCTCTCGGAGGCCATGGCGGCCTCGCTGTTCATCCATCATCCCTACGGCATCCCCATCATCGGCTGGATGCACGAGATCGAGACGCTCGATCGCAAGAACGCGCTCGACTACTACCGGCGCTTCTACTCGCCCGACAACGCGATCCTGGTCGTCGCGGGCGATGTCGAGGCCGCCGAGGTGGTGCGGCTCGCGGAAGGCACCTACGGGCGCAATGCCCCGCACGGGGACAGGAGCGCGCGCCGACGCCCTCGCGAACCCGATCCCCGCGCCTCCCGAATCGTCAGCGTCGCCGATCCGAAGGTCGAGCAGGAGACCCTGCACAGGCTCTACCTCGTGCCGTCGACCCGGACGGCGGACGGCCTCGAAGCCCACGCGCTTGAAGTCCTGGCCGAACTCCTCGGCGGCGGCCCGACCTCGCATCTCTACCGCACCCTCGTGATGGACGGCGGCCGCGCTGTGAATGCCGGCGCCTGGTACATGGGTTCCGCCATCGACGAGACCCGCTTCGCCGTCTACGCGGTCCCGGCGGAAGGCGTCACTCCGGCCGAACTCGAAGCCGATCTCGACCGCGCGGTCGCGTCCTGCCTCTCGACGGTGTCCGACGAGGCGATCGAGCGGGCCAAGACGCGGCTGATCGCCGAGACCATCTACTCCCTCGACAGCCAGAGCTCGCTCGCCCGAATCTATGGGTCTGCGCTGGCCGTGGGCGAGACGCTGGACGATGTCCGGCGCTGGCCGGAGGATATCCGGGCCGTCACCCGGGAGAAGCTGGCGGAGGTCGCCCAGCGCTATCTGGTCGCCCGCCGCTCCGTCACCGGTTACCTGTTGAAAGAATCGTCATGCTGATCGGGCCGCGCGCCGGACAAGGCGCCTGATGTCGGCTGCCCTCGCACAAGTCGCAGCTTCGCCGGCCGATGTCGGCTCCCTCCTTTCGCCTGGCGGCATCGAGGCCTGGCGGGTCGAGTCGAGCTTCGTTCCCCTGGTCGCGGTCGCCTTCACGTTCGAGGGCGGTGCCGCGCAGGATCCGCCTGGCAAGGGCGGCGCCGCGCAGATGCTGGCGCGCCTGCTCGACGAGGGAGCGGGACCGTATCGCTCCGACGAGTTCCAGGAGCGCCTCGCCAACCAGGCGATCGAGCTCGGCTTCACGGCCGGCCCAGACGCCGTCGGCGGATCGCTCAAGACGCTCACGGCCAATGCCGACGAGGCATTCGAGCTGCTGAGGCTGGCGCTGGTCGAGCCCCGCTTCGACGAGGATGCGATCGAGCGCGTCCGCGCCCAGACCATCGCCGGGCTCCGCTACCAGGCCAACGATCCCGGAAACGTCGCCACGAAGCGCTTCTTCGCCGAGGCCTTCCCGGAGCACCCCTACGGATTGCCCGTTTCGGGCACGATCGAGAGCGTTGCGGCAATCACCCGCGAGGATCTCGTATCCCTGCACC
>JAFAEL010000142.1 GCA_023423995.1 Pseudomonadota bacterium
GGACGCATCTGCCGCTCTTCCTGGATGCCTACAACCACGCCCGCCGGCTGAAGACCCTGCGCGGCCTCACACCCTACGAACACATCCTCCAGGTCTGGACCAAAGAGCCGGAACGCTTCAGACTCGACCCGTCACACCACATCCCGGGACCGTACAGGATCAGCAAAGCTGCCTGGGGTTGCCTGGTTCTGTGAAAACCCTCTCCTTTGGGCAGGAGGTGCTCACATACCGAGGAATCGGCCGGCGGCCGCTCAATGTGCTTGATCCGACCCTCGAGCGCGGATGTCTGGCCGCCTTGAGACTTCGCCGCTCTGCGACGCGCTCACTCCGTCACGAACACCGCCTTGCCGCTGCCGCCCTCGTCGAACACGCGGTAGGCCTTGACGGCTTCCTCCAGCGTCCAGCGATGCGTGAACAGGTCGTCGACCGGTATTCCGCGCTCCGCCACGAAGCGCGCGCAATCGGCCTGGCCCACGGTCGAGAAAGTCCAGGAGCCGAAGACCGAAAGCTGCTTTCGGATCATCTGCGGGCTGACCTCGATCGTCACGTCTCCGCCTTCGCCGACAAAGCAGGCGCTTCCCCATGCCGCGGAGCACCGGATGGCGGCCGAGCGTCCGGCGCTCGCGCCGGAGGTGTCGAGCGTCTTCGTGGCCCCGCGCCCGCCCGTGAGCTGCATGATGGCCTCGACCGGGTCGGTGGTGCTCGCGTTCACGATCTCGCTCGCCCCGAATTCCCGGGCGCGCTCGACCCTTCCGGCGCTGACATCGACCGCGATGACCTGGGCCCCCATCGCGGCAGCAAGCTGGGTTGCGGACAGGCCGACCGGCCCCTGGCCGAAGATCGCCACCGTGTCGCGGGCCGTGACGTTGAGGCGGACGAGGGCTCCGAAGGCGGTACCCGTCCCACAGGAGATCGCGGCCCCGGTCGAGAAGGAGAGCTCGTCGGGAAGGCGCACCAGCGTGCTTGCGGGCACGGTCATGTAGGGCGCGTGCGCGCCATGGGCCGTGACGCCATAGACCGCCGCGCCGGAGACGCACATCTGCGTCCAGCCTGTCCTGCAATGATGGCAGCACTCGCATCCGCGGTAATGGTGGACCATCACGCGGTCGCCGATGCGCCATGAGTTGCCGACATCCCGGCCGATCCCGACGATGACGCCGCACGGCTCGTGCCCTGCGATCACCGGCTCCGCATTGTCCTTGAAGCCGAGCGCGGCGAGCCCGCCGCTTTTCGGCGCGCGATAGAACTTCAGGTCGCTGCCGCAGACGCCCGAGGCCTTGATCTCGAGCACGACTTCCTGGGGCCCCGGGGTGGGATCCGGAACCGAGATGAACTCGATCGAGCGGTCCCCGACGAAAGCAACGCCCTTCATCTCCCCTCCCCCGCCTTATCTCCCGCCGCAGCTGTCAGAGCTCCGCCGGTTCTCGGCTCGTCGTCATGCGATCCGTGCCTGCGCTGGTGTGTCATGCGGGTTGCTGGCGAACAACCCGGAACGCCTTATGGATTGATCACCTGCCTCGATCAGTCAGAGGCGGTCGCGATGCGGACATGCCGATCCATTTCACGTTCGCCCATGTGGAGACCTTCATCGCCGTTGCGGAAAGCGGGAGCTTCCGGGCCGCATCGGAGCGCCTGCACATCTCCCAGCCCGCGGTCAGTTCGCGCATCCAGCAACTCGAGGCCCGCATCGGCCTGGCCTTGCTGACGCGCACGACGCGCTCAGTCCAGTTGACTCCCGAGGGCCAGCGCTTCCTGGACGAAGCAAAGCACATCTTTGCTGGACTGGAGGACCTCGCCGAGGGCCTTCGGGAGCGCGTGAACCTCAATAGCGGCGTTGTCTCGATCGCCGCCATGCCGTCGGTCGCGGCCAGCATCCTGCCGACGATTATGCTTGGCTTCCGGGCGCGCTACCCCCGGATCAGGCTCCGGATCGGGGATGCGACGGCCGGGCGTGCCACCGACCTCCTCGCCAATGGCGAGGTGGACCTCGCCATCATGAGCGCACAACCCCGTCACGGGATGGAGTTCGTGCCTTTGGTAACCGACCCCTGCCTCGTGCTTGCCTGCGCGCACCACCCGCTTGCGGCAGCGGACCAGGTCGGGTTGCAGGACCTCGCGCAGCATCCCCTCCTCCTCTATCCCCGGGGCACGACGCTCCGGGAAACGATCGACGCCGCATTCGACCGGATCGGGGCACGCATAACGCCCGCCTACGAGGCGCATAACGTCGCCACCCTCGTGTCGCTTGCGGAAGCCGGATTGGGAATTGCGTTCGCGCCCAGGCTGATGCTGCGGCGGATCAACCTGGGCTCATGCGCGGTTCTCAACCTCGAGGCGCGCTCGCTCGACCGCAACATCGGCATCTTGCGGCTGCGGAAACGGGCATCCCCCGCCGTCCAGACCTTCATCAGCTTCTGCAAGACCTTCGACCTGCAGGATCTATCGGCAGGGGATGCCCCTCCGAGGGCGATAACTTCCGCTTATCAATCCATCGCGCCTTCCAAATTGTCCGGAGGTCCCGTCAACACCTAGGCTCCGTCCGCCGACGGCTCGGGCTCCGGAGAGAGCGCCAGCCCATGGGAGGACCATCTTGCGTATACGACGCGTTCTTGCCCTCGCCTGCACTCTGGTGCTGGCGACCCCTTCGCTGGCCAGCGACGACACGATCAAGATCGGGGTCCTGACCGACCACAGCGGCATGAACAAGGACCTCGGCGGGCCGGGATCGGTTATCGCCGCGCAGCTTGCGATCGAGGATTTCGGCGGCACGGTCGGGGGCCGGCGCATCTCGGTCATCACCGCCGATCACGGCAACAAGGCCGATACGGGCGCCAGCATCGCCCGGCGCTGGTACGACGTCGAGGGTGTGGACCTGATCGCCGACGTGCCAGTCTCGTCCGTGGCTCTCGCGGTGCAGGACATCGCCAAGGAGAAGGACCGGCTGGTGATCTTCTCGGGCGCCGGCTCCTCCGACATCAACGGCAAGTTCTGCTCGCCGCGCGGCTTCCAGTTCGCCTTTGACAGCGTCGCACTCTCGAACGGCGTCGGAACCGCGGTGGTGAAATCGGGTGGCGACAGCTGGTTCATCATCACGGCGGACTACGCCTTCGGCCATGCGCTGGAGCGCGACCTGAAGCGGAGCGTGGAGGCGGCCGGCGGAAAGGTGATCGGTACGGTGCGCCATCCGTACCAGTCGTCCGATTTCGCATCCTTCCTGCTGCAAGCGCAGGGTTCCGGCGCGAAGGTGATCGGTTTCGCCAATGCCGCAGGCGACCTGATAAACATCATCAAGCAGAGCCACGAGTTCGGGATCAGCGGATCGCAGCAATCGCTCGCCGCGCTCCTGATCTTCATCTCCGACGTGCACAGCCTCGGGCTCGAGCAAGCGAAGGGTCTTCAGCTCCTGGCGGGCTTCTACTGGGACATGGACGATGCGTCCCGCGCCTGGTCCAAGCGGTTCCGCGAGAAGTCGGGAGGCGTCGCGCCGACCGTCATACATGCCGGCGTCTATAGCGGCGTCATGCATTACCTGAAGGCGGTCGAGAAATCCGGGACAAAACAGGCCGGTCCGGTCAGCGACAAGATGCGCGAGATGCCGGTCGAGGACTTCTACACGAAGGGCGCGAAGATCTTCCCGAACGGCTGGGTGCAGCGCGACTTCCACCTGTTCAAGGTCAAGAGCCCGGCCGAGTCCAAGGGACCTTGGGACTATTACAGCTTTATCCGCAGCATCCCGGGCAGCGAGGTGAAGCCTGTCGAGGCGATGAGCGAGTGCCCGCTGATGAAGAGGTCATAACCGGCCGGCGTTCTCGCCCCCGGACAGGTGATCGCCGCCGCTAGCGCGGCGAGGGCACCCGCTTCCTCGATGACAAGCAGGGCCGCCGGGCGATGCCCCGGCGCGGCGCCCGCCGAAGCCGACCAGGAGAAACGGTTGACCGAGCAGCCCCAGACCGAGCTCGTCTCCCTTCGCGAGATTGCCCACGCGCGATCCGGCGAGAAGGGCAACAGCTCCATGATCTCGGTCATCGCCTATGACGAGGCCGATTTCGGGCTTCTCCGGGAGCAGGTGACCGAGGATGCCGTCCGGGTGATCTTCGGCCCGATCACCAAGGGCGGTATCACACGGCACGAAGTGCCCGCGATCGGCGCCCTCAACTTCGTTCTCGACGAGGTTCTGCAGGGCGGCCGCTCGCGCACACTCGCCTTCGAGGAATCTGGCAAGGCGCTCTCGTCCTTGATGCTGACCTTGCCCGTCCGGGTGCCGTTCGGCTTGCGGCGGCGGCTCGCGCCGCCCGATCCGAGGGTGAGCCCGCGGGGATGGGACGGAAAGTCCATCCGGCTCGGCTCCGCCACCGCCTGGTCCCGCGACCGCTTCGAGCCGGCGCGGGAACTCCTGGACAAGGGTGAACTCGATTACCTCTGCTTCGAGAGCATGTCGGAGGTCACGATGAGCGCCGCCCAGGCGGCGCGGCTCGGGGACGCCTCCACTCCCCTGTACGACCCCTATCTCGTTCCCCGCATGGGGCCGGTTCTCCGCCTCGCGAAGGAACAGGGCGTCCGGATCATCACCAATCAGGGCTGGCTGGATCCGGTTGGCGCGGCGCGGCGGGTCGCCGAGCTGGCGGAGGAACTCGGCATGGGCGGGTTGCGGATCGCTGCTGTCGAGGGCGGGATCCTGACCGACCGCATCGCCGATCTCGGTCTCACGTTCATCGAGACGGGCGAGCCGGTGAGCGGGAGTCGCGACCAGATCGTCTCGGCCGAGGCCTATATGGGCGCTGCCGGCATTGCCGAGGCCCTGTCGCGCGGCGCGGATGTCGTGATCACGACGCGAGTCGCCGATGCGTGCCTCTACCTCGGACCGCTGATGCACGAGTTCGGCTGGCCGGCAGACGATCACGAGCGGATGGCGCGGGGGATGATCATCGGCCACCTCATGGAGTGCGGCACGCAGATCTGCGGCGGGTATTTCGCCGATCCCGGGTACAAGGATGTCCCGGGGCTGTCCGATCTCGGCAATCCGATCGCCCAGGTCAGCGAAGAGCGCATCGTCCTGTCGAAGCTGCCGGGGAGCGGCGGCCTGCTGTCGCCGGCGACCTGCAAGGAGCAGCTGCTCTACGAGGTCGGCGATCCCTCGGCCTATTACTGCCCCGACTGCATCGCAGACCTGTCCGCCGTGCGCTTCGAGCAGGTTGGACCGGACGAGGTGGAGGTGTCGATCGACCTTGCCGCCTCGCGGCCGCGCCCCCCCACCCTCAAGGTCCTCGTCGGACTGCGCGAGGGTTTCATCACGGAGGAGATGGTCATCTTCGCGGGGCCCGGCGCGCTCGCCCGGGCTCGTGCGACGCAGGCCCTCCTGGAGGAGCGCTTCCGGAAGGTCGATCTGCGCGCCGATGAGCTCCGCTTCGACTATCTCGGTATCAACGCGGTCCACCGCGAGGCCTCTCCGCCCCTCCGGGAGGAGCCCCACGAGGTGATCCTCCGCGTGGCGCTCAGGACATCGAGCCGCGCGGAGGCCGACAAGCTGCGGCGCGAAATCGATCCGCTCGCGGTGAACGGGGTCGCCGGGACGGGGAAGTGGGCCACCAGCGCTCCCGGCTCGCGCGTGCGGCCGGTCGTCGGCCTGAATTCCTGCCTCGTGGGCCGAGAACTCGTTCCAACACGTGTGACGATGATCCATTCGGCCGGAAAGGGATCCGCATGAGTCCAGCAACTCTTGCCCGAGCGGCGGCTGCCGCACTTGCACTGGGGGGCGCTGCTCCCAGCTTCGCGGGCGACGTCTGGCCCGAGCGCCAGCCCATCATGTTGCTCCTTCCGGCCGGGGCCGGCGGCTCGTCCGATTCGCTCGCCCGGCTGCTCGCGGAGGAGTTCGGAAGCCGCCTCAAGCAGAGCGTCGTCGTGCAGAACCGGCCCGGAGCCGCCGGGAATATCGGAATGGCCCAGGCGGCCCGCTCCCGGCCGGACGGCTATTCGATCGTGCTATCCTGGACAGGGCCGATGGCGACCAATCTGGCGCTTTACCGGGATGTCGGATTCGACCCGAAGCGCGATTTCGCGCCTGTCGGCATGATCGGCTGCACGCCGAACGTGCTGGCGGTCAGCCAGGCCAGCCCGGTCAAGTCTCTTTCGGAGTTCATCGAGCACACGAAGGCGCATCACGGGGCGACCTTCTATGGCTCGGCCGGCGTCGGGAGCTCCTGGCACCTCGCCGGCGAGATGGTCAGCCGGAAGGCCGGCGGCGGCCTGGTGCATGTGCCCTTCACCCAGCCCGGCCAGGCGCTGACGGAACTGCTCGGAGGTCGCCTGAACGCGATCCTTCCTGTCCTGCCGATGACCGTCCCCCATGTCCGGGCCGGGACGATCCGCGCCCTGGCCGTCTTCTCGAAGGAGCGCTCCACGGTGCTTCCCGAGATCCCGACCACCGGGGAGCTCGGTCATCCCGACCTCGCGAGCGAGACCTGCTTTGCTCTTCTCGCCCCTGCCGGAACGCCGCCCGAGGTGATCGGCCGGCTCAACACCACGCTGGCCGAGATCGCCGAAGCACCGTCCACGAAGGAGCGGATGAAAGACCTCGGCCTGACCCTTGCCGTCGGCCCTCCGGAGCAGGTCACGACTTACCTCATGGAGGAGATCCCCAGGCAGGCCGCGATGGTGGCTGCTTCCGGCGCCAAGGCCGATTGAGCGAGACCTCCGGGAGGTCTCGCGCGCCCGCATCATTACACGGGATCGCTGCGGGCCGGCGGTGGACCGGAAGGCCGTCGAGTTCAGCTTCGTGGAGCGAGAGTTCACGAACGCCTGGTGCGCCCTGACCCGCAAGTCGTGGTTTGCCCCCTAGCCTTCCGCAATCTTCACCGCGGGTCGACTGCTATGTTGACGCGCATTCATTTGCATGTACGTTTTGTTCAAGGCTGGAACAAAGCAGCCATCTTTTCGGGAGGGCGGTGGTGCCACCGGCTCTATGGTGCGGGCGAGATGTCGCTGCGGAGGACCTGGCAGGCCGGTTGCGCGCCTGCCTGACGCGCGTAGCGCAAGCGGAACTTGAAGGCTGCAGCTCGATCGCCGCGGCCCAGTCGGAGGGCGTGCCGATGCGCTCGCCCGATCCGGCCCCCGAATCTCTCTCCTCGTTTTTGAGCAACGCGGTCCGCGTCCGCACAGGCGCGGCATCCGCGCGGTTCTACGTCCAGCAGTTCGGAGCAGGGGCATGAGGCTCAAGAACAAGCTCGCAGTCGTGTCGGCTGCGGCATCGGGGATGGGGCGCGCCGGCTGCCGGCTCTTTGCCGAGAACGGTGCGACGGTCGCGGCGGTGGACATCGACGAGGGCCGCCTCTCGGCGGTGGTCGACGAGATCAATGCGGCAGGAGGCAAAGCCAAGGGCTTCGTAGCCGACCTCTCGACCCCGGACGGCTGCAAGCGCGCCGTCGCCGAAACCGCCGACTGGCTCGGCGGCATGGACATCCTCTGGAGCCATGCCGGAACGCCTGGACCGGCCTCGGTCGAGGGCGTCGACCTTGCCGAATACGACAATGCCATCAGCCTGAATCTCACTTCCGCGCTGATCTGCGCGGGCGAGGCCGCGCCGCACATGCGCAAGCGCGGCGGCGGTGCGATCGTGTTCACGGCCTCCGTATCCGGCCTCGTCGGCTCGATGTTCAGCCCCGTCTACTCGGCCGCAAAATTCGGCGTCGTGGGCCTTACCAAGTCGCTCGCCCAGCGCTTCGCGCCCGACGGGATCAGGGTCAACGTAGTCTGCCCCGGGCTCACGGACACGCCGATGCTGCCGCTCTTCCTCGGACGCGGGGATGACAAGGCGGGGCTGGAAGAAAACCAGAAGAAGATCATGGCTGCGATCCCGCTCGGTCGGGTCGGCCGGCCGGAGGAGATGGCCCAGGCGGCGCTCTGGCTCGCCTCGGACGACGCCTCCTACGTCACGGGCGTGGCGCTGCCGGTCGACGGCGGATTCACCTGCCGCTGAAGCCGCGTTCTTCCTTCCCTTCGAGAGAATCCCCGCATGCGCTGCTACTGCGTCACCGAATTCGGCCGGCCGCTCGTCGCCATGGATTGCGACCTGCCCGAGCCGACGGGGGACGAGGTGCTCGTCCGCGTGAAGGGCGCGGGCGTGTGCCACAGCGATCTCCACCTCTGGGAAGGTGGTTATGACCTCGGGAACGGCCGCATCCTGTCCCTGAAGGATCGAGGCACCAAGCTTCCGCTCGCGCTGGGCCACGAGATCGCCGGCGAGGCCATCGCGGCAGGGCCGCAGGCCACGAGGATCGAAGCCGGCCGGAACTACCTCGTCTATCCCTGGATCGGCTGCGGCGAGTGCCCCGTCTGCCGGGCCGGCAGCGAGAACCTCTGCGCCAAGGCGCAATTCCTGGGAGTGAGCCGCCATGGCGGCTATGCCGAGCACGTCCTCGTGCCGCGCTCGCGCTACCTGCTCGACCTCGGCGACATCGATCCTGCCGAGGCCGCTCCCTACGCCTGCTCGGGCGTGACGACCTACAGCGCGCTGAAGAAGGCGGGCCGGAGCCTCTACGAGAAGCCCATCGTCATCATCGGGGCCGGCGGGCTCGGGCTCATGTGCCTCGCGATCCTCAAGGGGATGGGCGGGGCGGGCGCGATCGTGGTCGAGCTCGATCCGGCGAAGCGCGAGGCTGCGCTCAAGGCAGGTGCCAAGGCCGCGATCGACGGCGCCTCACCCGATGCGGCCGCGCAGATCGCCGCGATCCTCGGCGAGCAGGCATCAGTCGCCATCGACCTCGTCGGCGCGCCGGCAACCGCCTCCCTCGGCTTCGACTGCCTGGAGAAGGGCGGCAAGCTCATCATCGTCGGGCTGTTCGGCGGATCGGCGCCGTGGCCCCTCCCCTTCATCCCGATGCGCGGGATCACGATCGCGGGCAGCCTCGTCGGCAACCTCACCGAGCTCACCGAACTGATGGCGCTCGTCCGGGCCGGGAAGGTGCCGCCGATCCCGGTGACCCGGATGCCGCTCTCGGCTGCCAACGATGCGCTGACAATGCTGAGGGATGGGAAGGTCGTCGGCCGCACCGTCCTCACGCCCGCCTGATCACACCAAGCACAAAGCGAAAGGGGGAAACATGTCCATCACTCTCACGCGCCGCGCCTCGCTGCTGCTGGGCACGGCGGCCGTCGCAATGCCGTCCATCGTCCGCGCCCAGGGCGCGGGTCCCCTCAAGATCGGCGTCCTGGTGCCGACGACGGGCGTGCACGCCTCCGACGGCATCCGCATGCTCAAGGCGCACCAGCTGGCGGCCAAGCAGATCAACGAGAGCGGCGGCCTGAAGGCTCTCGGCGGCGCGAAGCTGGAGCTGATCGTCACCGACATCCAGTCTAAGCCCGAGGTGTCGCGCGCCGAAGCCGAGCGCCTCATCAGCCGTGAGCGCGTGAGCGCCCTGATCGGCGCCTGGGCCTCCGCCACGACCATCCCGGCGGCCCAGGTGGCGGAGCGCAATCGCACGCCCTTCATGATCACCAGCGCCGTGAACGACGCCCTGACCGAGCAGGGTATGAAATACGTCTTCCGGACCGCCGTGAAGGCGCAGTGGTTCGGCGGCTACGTGGCCGACTTCCTCGACTACCTGAAGTCCAAGGGCACGAGCATCAGTAAGGTCGCGCTCGCGACCGAGGACGGCCCGGCCGGCCAGGCCGTGCACGCGAACTACTCGAAGCTGGCGCCGCAGCGGGGCTACCCCGTTGTCGCGGACGAGACGTTCAAGACCGGAACGCCCGATTTCTCGACCATCGCCACCAAGCTGCGGACGAGCGGCGCCGAGGCGCTCCTCACCTGCGCCTATGCCGAGGACTCCACCGTTCTCCTGCGCGCCCTCATGGCCCAGAGCTACCGGCCGATCTATGTCGGCTTCGGCGGCGCGCATGTGAACCAGACGGTCCTTGCATCGGGCAAGCCGGCCGAGGGCAGCTTCGGCGTGGTGGAATGGTCGCCCGACCTGAAGAAGCCGGCGACCGAGGCCTTCGTGAAGGCGTTCGCCGAGGCGCATCCGGGCGAGACCCCGCTCAGCAACCAGGCCCAGGCCTTCGCGGCCACCTATGCGCTGGTCCTCGCCGCGGAAGCCGCGAAGTCGACCGACCGCAATGCGATCCGGGACGCGCTCCGCACCCTCAAGATCACCGACGGGCCCGCCTCTCTTCTCCCGCAGGACGTCCTGTCCTTCGACGAGCAGGGCCAGTCGCCGGCGAAATGCGTGGTCGTCCAGGCGATCGAGGGCAAGTTCGTGACGGTGTGGCCGGAGAACGTCGCGGCCCGCGCCCCGGTGAAGATCCAGGGCTGATCAGCGCCCGCAGCGCCTGGGAAGCATCGTGTCCGGAACAATTCTGCTTCAGGCGCTGCTCAGCGGCCTGACGAACGGGGCGATCTACGCGCTCGTCGCGGTCGGATTAACCCTCGTCTTCGGCGTCATGCGCGTGGTGAACTTCGCGCATGGCGAATTCCTGATGATCGGGATGTATGGCGGCTATCTCGCCTGGGCCTTCCTCGGCCTCGACCCGATCCTCGCCGTCCTGATCGTGACGCCCGTCCTGATGCTGTTCGGGATCGGGCTCTTCGACGGCCTCATCCGGCCTGCAATCCGCGTGCCCGAGATCAACCAGATGGCGGTGACGCTCGGCCTGTCGCTGCTGCTGCAGTATCTCGCGCTGGTCGTCTTCAAGGCCGACAATTTCGTGATCACCCAGGACCGCTCGACCGCCAGCATCTGGCTCGGACCGGCGCTCCTGCAGCTTCCGCACGCCATCGCGGCAACGGCATCGCTGCTGCTCCTCGCGGTGTTCTACGTCGTCCTGCAGAAGACCGATTTCGGCCTCGTGATGCGGGCCGTGTCGCAATCGCGCGACGGCGCGGTCCTCTCCGGGATCGATATCGGGCGCACCTATCGCTGGGCGATGGCGGTCGGGATCGGGACGCTCGGCGTCGCGGGGCCGCTCCTCGTCTCAGTCCTCTACGTCAACCCGCATGTCGGGGCGCTGTTCACCCTGAAGGCCTTCGTCATCGTGATCGTCGGCGGCATGGGCAGCTTCGGCGGCGTGCTGCTCGGCGCCCTCCTGGTCGGACTGGCCGAGAGCCTCGCTGCCGCGTGGCTTACGGCCTCGGTGGCCGCTGCCGTCCCCTTCGCCCTTCTCATTCTGGTGATGCTGGTGCGCCCCGAAGGTCTGATGCCGGTCGGCGGGTGGCGCCGATGAGACGGTTTCTCCCGGCATTGGTCCCGAGCGCGCTCGCGGCAGCGGGTTTCGTCGCGAGCCTCACCGATCCCTACTACATGGACATCTACATCATGGCCGCCATGATGGGGACAGTCGCGGTCGCCTGGAACCTCATGGCGGGCTTCACGGGTCTCGTGTCGCTCGGTCATTCCCTCTTCTTCGGCATCGGCGCCTATACGGTCGCCTATGGCCAGGTGGGGTTTGCGCTCGGGCCGCTGACGAGCTGGCCCATCGCCGCCGCGCTCGCGGTCGCGGCTTCCCTGCTGATCGGGCTGCTGTGCTTCCGCTACGGCCTTCGCGGCTATTTCTTCTCGATCGCGACGCTGGCCTTCAGCGAGGTCGCCTTCTCGCTCGTCTCGGCGACCCTGATCTTCGGCCGGTCGGACGGGCTGATGATGCCCGGCATGGACGAGCCGCTGCGCTACCTCCAGTTCGAGCACAAATGGCCGTTCGGCCTGATCATACTCGTCATCCTGACGCTGACGCTCCTGGTCGGCCAGGCCGTGCTCTCCTCGCGGCCGGGCGCCTATTGGCGGGCGATCCGTGAGAACGAGGGCGCGGCGGAGGCGCTCGGGGTGCCGGCCATGCGCTACAAGCTCCTCGTCTTTGCCCTCAGTGCGAGCGTGACGGCGATCGGCGGGGCCTTCTTCGCCAGTTGCTTCGCCTTCGTGGACCCGCGCTCGACGCTGGGTGTGGAGCTGTCCATCCAGCTTCTTGTCTTCGCGATCATCGGCGGGCTCGGCCTTCTCTGGGGGCCGCTCCTCGGCGCCGCCTTGCTCATCCCGGCCGGCGAGGTGCTGCGCACCACGCTCGGCGCGAGCTTCACCGGCATCAACATCGTGGCCTACGCCCTGCTGCTTGTCGTGCTCGCGCTGGTTCTGCCGCGCGGCCTCGGAGGTCTCCTCGTCTCCGCCCTCCGCCGCCACCCTGCCCTGAAGGGAGCCGGGTTGTGAGCACGCCCCTGCTCCAGGTCTCGGATCTCGGCCGTTCCTTCGGCGGATTGCAGGCGCTTTCCGACGTCAGCTTCTCGGTCGAGGCAGGCGAGGTGTTCGGGATCATCGGCCCGAACGGCGCCGGCAAGACGACGCTGTTCAACTGCATCTCCGGCCTCATCCCGCCCTCGACCGGCAGCGTTCGCTTCGCGGGCCAGCGCATCGACACCATGCGCCCGCACGACATCTGCCGTCTCGGGCTTGCACGGACCTTCCAGCTCGTGCGGCCCTTCCACGGTATGACCGTGGTCGAGAACGTCATGGTCGCCTCCTACGGGCGCTACCGTCAGCCTGCGGAGGCGCGCGCCCACGCATTCCTGGCGCTGGAGCGCGTCGGCATGCAGGATCTCGCCGAGGAGGATGCGGAGCGCCTGAGCGTTGCCGAGATGCGGCGCCTCGAGATCGCGCGTGCCATCGCCACGGAACCCAGGCTCCTCCTGCTCGACGAGATGATGGCCGGCCTGACGGCGACTGAATCCGACCACCTCTGCGAGCAGGTCCTGGCACTCAACCGGAGCGGGATCACGGTGATCATGGTCGAGCATTCGGTGCCCATCATCCGCAGGCTGTGTGGCAATGCGATCGTCCTGAACTTCGGCGCGATGCTCGCCCGGGGGCACGTGGAGGAAGTGCTCGCCGACCCGGCCGTCCAGGACGCCTATCTCGGGAGTGCCGCAGCATGACCAGGCTCGTGCTGGAAGGCGTTCACGCCGGCTACGGCGCCGTGCAGGTGCTCCACGGCATCGATCTCGTCATCGAGAGCGGGCAGAAGGTGGCGCTCGTCGGGTCGAACGGGGCGGGCAAGAGCACGCTGGTGAAGACCATCAATGGCCTCCTTCCGACCCGCTCCGGTTCGGTGCGGTGGGGCGACAAGCTTCTCGCCGCGTCGAAGGCGTCCGACCGGGTCAGGTCCGGCATCGGAACGGTGCCGGAAGGGCGGCTGCTGTTCCCGGAATGCACGGTGACGGAGAACCTTCAGGCGGCCAGCACCTTCGGCGAGGCGAAGGCGCGCCGCGAGGAAGGGCTGAGCCGCGTATTCGAGCTGTTCCCCCGGCTGCGGGAGCGCGCGCGACAGCGCGCCGGCACGTTGTCGGGCGGCGAGCAGCAGATGGTGGCGATCGGCCGGGCGCTGATGACCCGCCCGAGTCTCCTCGTTCTCGACGAACCCTCGATCGGGCTCGCGCCGCGGGTCGTCGCCGAGATCTTCGAGGTGCTCGGCTCGCTGACCCGCGCCGGCCTGAGCCTGCTCCTCGTGGAGCAGAACGTGCAGCTCAGCCTGAAATCCGTCGACTACGCCTATGTCCTGAAACAGGGCCGCGTCGTGCTGGAGGGAAGCCCCGCGGACCTGTCCGGGAACAGCGAGGTCCGGAGCGCCTATCTCGGGGGCTGAGTCCCCCGAACACGCTCGCTAGCCGCCCAGGAGGCCGGCTTCGCTTCCGCCCCGGATGATGTAGTGGGAATCCAGCGACGGAGATCGCAGATGAATCGGAGGAGACGCATGACGAGGCTTGTTGCCCTCGCTTTCGGGACGATGCTCGCGTCCGGAGCCGCCAACGCTCAAAGCACGATCACGCTGCGGCTCGCAGACTCGCTCTCCAACGGCCACGTCATCCACGAATCCGTCGCCAAGCCCTTCATGGAGGCGGTCACGAAGGCGACGGGCGGACGGGTGCAGTTCCAGCATTTCCCGGCCGAGCAGCTCGGCAAGGCGCGGGACATGCTCACGCTCACCCAGACGGGCGTGGCGGACATCTCCTACCTCGTGCCGTCCTATACGTCCGACAAGCTGCCGCTGACCGCGGTCGCCGAACTGCCCGGCGCCTTCCAGACGCAGTGCGAGGGATCGCTCGCCTTCTATGCACTCTCACGGGACGGCAGCATCCTGGCCGAGAAGGAATTCGCGCCCAATCGCATCCGCCCGCTCGTGACGGTAGCGCTTCCCGCCTACCAGATCCTCCTCTCGTCACCCCGGCCCGTCGCATCCGCCCAGGACGTCGCGGGCCTCAAGGTCCGGACCGCCGGCGGCGCGATGGACCTGATGATGCGCTCGATCGGCGGCGTTCCGGTCCGGATGGCGGCACCCGAGATCTACGAGTCGATGTCCCGCGGAACGCTCGACGGCGCCATCCTCTCCTACCAGAGCGTCGCCTCCTACGATCTCGGCAAGCTGCTGAAGTCGGGGACGGTGGGCCTCAATTTCGGGACGGCGCTCATCACCTACTCGATCGGCGAGACGAAGTGGCGCTCGCTGCCGGACGATATCCGCAAGGCGCTGGCCGAGGCCGGCGAGCACGCGACGCGGGAGGGCTGCAAGCGCCTCGAGCAGGGCGAGGGCGCCGCAGCCGCGAAGATCAAGGCCGGCGGCATGAAGGAGATCGCGTTCAGCGAGGCCGACAAGGCCGTCTTCGCCAAGGCCTTCGCGACCGTAGCCGAGGACTGGGCCAAGGACCTCGACAAGCGGGGCAAGCCGGGCACGGAGGTGGCGATGGCGTTCAAGGCGGCGCTGGAGAAGGCAAGGTAGCCGGCATGGCTGAAGCCGCGGGGTCGACCGGCCCTCTCGCCGGGGTTCGGGTCATCGACCTGACCACCGTGATGATGGGGCCATTCGCCACCCAGATCCTGGGGGATTACGGGGCGGACATCATCAAGGTGGAGCCGCCGGGCGGCGACATCATGCGCCACGCCCCACCCATGCGCAGCCCGGGCATGGGCGCCATGTACATGCAGGGGAACCGCAACAAGCGGAGCATTCTCCTCGACCTCAAGAAGGAACCCGCCCGGGCCGCGCTGCTGCGGCTATGCGAGGGCGCGGACGTGCTCGTGCACAACGTCCGGCCCGCCGCCATGCGGAGGCTCGGCCTCGGCCCGGAGGAGCTCTGCGACCGCTTCCCGCGCCTCGTCTATGTCAGCCTCGTCGGCTACGGGGAGAAAGGCCCCTATGCCGGCAGGCCCGCCTATGACGACCTCATCCAGGGGGCGGCCGGGATCCCGGCGCTCTTCGCCGAGGTGAGCGGCGCCGAGCCGCGCTATGTCCCCGTCGTCGCGGCCGACCGCATCGTCGGCCTGAACGCCACGCACGCGATCCTCGCGGCGCTCCTGCACCGGGATCGCACCGGCTGCGGGCAGGCCATCCAGGTCCCCATGTTCGAGACGCTCGCGCAGTTCGTGCTCGGCGACCACATGGGCGGCCGCAGCTTCGAGCCGCCGCTCGGCCCACCGGGCTATGGGCGCCTGCTGCAGCCGAACCGGCGCCCCTATCGCACGAGCGACGGCCATCTTTGCGTCCTCGTCTACACGGACGCGCATTGGCGCTCCTTCTTCGAGGCGATCGGACGCCCGGAGGAATTCGAAGCCGAGCCGCTCTTCCATGACATCCGTGTCCGGGCAGCCCGCTACGACGAGGCCTATGGCTTCGTGGCCGCCGAGCTCGCCAAGCGCAGCACGGCCGAATGGCTGGAGCTCCTTGAGCGGCACGACATTCCGTTCAGCCCGATGCACGATCTCGACAGCCTGATCGACGATCCGCATCTCGAAGCAGTCGGGTTCTTTCAGGAGATGGATCACCCATCCGAGGGCCGCATCCGGCTGACCTCTCCGCCCGCAACCTGGAGCCGGACGCAACCCAGCATCCGTTCGGCGCCGCCGCGCGTCGGAGAGCATACGCGAGAGGTCTTGGCTGAGGCTGGGCTGAATCAAAGCGACATTGATGCGGTCATCGGCTGAGAGCTCCCTGCGGCCGCGAGGCTGCCCCTCGCCCGAACGCTTGCCCTAGGAGCGACTGGCGATTTCTGCGCCCTGCGAGAGCGAGCGGCTCAGTG
>JAFAEL010000145.1 GCA_023423995.1 Pseudomonadota bacterium
GGCCGGGGCCGGCGTGGGGCTCGGCGGCGGCGCCTCTTTCCGGGGCGAGGGCTGCGGCGGCTCGAGCCCTTCCGCGGCCGGCTGGAGCTCCGCGGGGGCGCGGCCGCTTTACGTGTCCTGAGCGGCCGCCACCTCGGGCGCGACCTCGACCCCGGCGGAACCGCCCTCCCCGTCCACTTCGAGCCGCACGAGTTCCGACCCGACCGGGACCCGCGTACCGGGCTCCGCTCCGAGGGCCACGACCTTGCCGGTGACCGGAGAGGGAATCTCGACGGTGGCCTTGTCGGTCATCACGTCGGCCAGCGGCTGGTCCTCGCGGACGAGATCGCCCACCTTGACGTGCCAGGCCGTGACCTCGGCCTCGGCGACGCCCTCGCCGATATCGGGTAGCCGGACGCTGCGTGCGGCCATGGCCTAGGACTCCATCGCTTGGCGCAGCGCCCGCCCGACCCGTTCCGGGCCGGGGAAATAGGCCCATTCCTGAGCATGGGGATAAGGCGTGTCCCAGCCGGCGACCCGGATGATCGGCGCTTCCAGGTGGTAGAAGCAGTTCTCCTGGACGAGCGCCGCGAGCTCCGCCCCAAATCCGGACGTGAGCGTCGCCTCGTGCGCCACGACGCAGCGGCCGGTCTTCCGCACCGAGGCCGTGATCGCCTCCATGTCCAGGGGCAGGAGCGTCCGCAGATCGATGATCTCCGCATCGACGCCGGCCTCGGCGGCAGCGGCCTCGGCCACGTGGACGATCGTGCCGTAGGCGAGCACCGTCACGTCCGAGCCCTCGCGGCGGATGACGGCCTTGCCGAGCGGGACGGTGTAGTGCCCGTCCGGCACCTCGCCGAGATCGTGCTTCGACCATGGCGTCACGGGACGCTCGTGGTGGCCGTCGAAGGGCCCGTTATAGAGGCGCTTCGGCTCCAGGAAGATCACCGGATCCGGATCCTCGATCGCCGCGATGAGGAGGCCCTTCGCGTCGTAGGGGTTCGACGGAACCACCGTCTTCAGTCCGGCGACATGGGTGAAGAGCGCCTCGGGGCTCTGGCTGTGCGTCTGCCCGCCGAAGATGCCGCCGCCCGTCGGCATGCGGACGACGATGGGCGCCGTGAACTGCCCCGCCGAGCGGTAGCGGATGCGCGCCGCCTCCGAGACGAGCTGGTCGTAGGCCGGATACATGTAGTCGGCGAACTGGATCTCGACGCAGGGCTTCAGGCCATAGGCGGCCATGCCGATCGCGGCGCCCACGATGCCGAGCTCGCTGATCGGCGCATCGAAGCAGCGATGCTTGCCGAAGCGCTGCTGCAGGCCCTGGGTGCAGCGGAAGACGCCGCCGAAATAGCCGACATCCTCCCCGAAGACGACGACGTCGTCGTCCCGCTCCATCGAGACCGCCATCGCGTCGCGGATGGCCTCGATCATCGTGCGGCGGGTCATGGTCAGTACCCCGCCTGCTGACGCTGCTTGCGAAGATGCGGCGGCATCTCCGCGAAGACGCCCTCGAACATGTCGCGCGAGGACGGCTTGGGGCCCGAATGCAGGGTGCCGTGACTCTCGGCCTCCCGCTGGGCGGCCAAGACCTCGTCGAGGATCTCGGCCTCGCCCTGCTTGTGGCGCTCCTCCGACCAGAGCCCGCGCGCGACGAGGTGAGCCTTCAGCCGCAGCACCGGATCGCCGAGGGGCCATGCCTCGAACTCGGTCTTCGGCCGGTACGCGGCGGGATCGTCGGAGGTGGAATGCGCGCCGGCGCGGTAGGTCACGTACTCGATGATCGTCGGGCCGAGATTGCTGCGGGCGCGCTCGGCCGCCCATTTCGCGACGGCATGGACGGCCAGGTAGTCGTTTCCGTCCACGCGCAGCGCCGGTATCCCGAAACCATGGCCGCGCGCCGCAAAGGTGGACGAGCCGCCGCGCGCGATGCCCTGGAAGGTCGAGATCGCCCACTGGTTGTTGACGATGTTGAGGATCACCGGCGGCCTGTAGGTCGAAGCAAAGACGAGCGCCGCGTGGAAATCGGATTCCGCAGTCGAGCCGTCGCCGATCCAGCCGGCTGCGATCTTGGTGTCGTTCTTGATGGCGGAGGCCATCGCCCAGCCGACGGCCTGGATGTACTGCGTCGCGAGGTTGCCGGAGATCGAGAAGAAGCCGTCCTCCCGAGACGAATAGAAGACCGGGAGCTGGCGGCCATGCACCGGATCCTCCGCGTTGGAGAAGATCTGGTTCATCATCTTCGCCATCGGATAGCCCCCCGCGATGAGGAGGCCGGCCTGGCGATAGGTGGGGAAGTTCATGTCCCCGGGCTGCAGGGCCTTGCGGAAGGCGGTGGAAACGGCCTCCTCGCCGAGATGCTGCATGTAGAACGAGGTCTTGCCCTGGCGCTGGGCGAGCAGCATGCGGGCGTCGAAGGTGCGAAGCCGCATCATGTCGCGCAGCCCCGACAGAAGCTCCTCGTCCGTCAGCGACCCGGCCCAGGGGCCGACGGCCCGCCCGTCCTCGTCGAGAACCCGGATCAGCGTGTAGGCGAGGTCACGGATCTCTTCCGCGGGGGCATCGATTGCGGGCCGGCGCACCTCGCCGGCCCTGGGGATCTGGAGATCGGAGAAGTCCGGCGTGCCGCCGGGCCGCACGGCAGGCTCCGGGACAAACAGGGACAGCCGGTCACTCGCCCTCATCTGTGGCCTCCGGGCCGCCTCGGGGACAGGGTCAATACCTGAAAGCGAGGCTGGATCCGCGCCGGCGTCAAGCCGCCGAGACCTGCGGGGTCTGGCCCAAGGCCTCCCAGGCTATGGCGCGCCGCACCGCCGGATGCCGAGAGCTGCGCGCCGCGATGAGCTGGGTGTCGGCCGATTCCGGGATGCCGAGGGTGATCCGCGCGAGCTTCGTCTGGTCCGGCCGCGTCGTCATCGCGACGGCCCGAAGTTCGTAGCCCGAGCGCTCCGAATCCCCGAGCAGGCGCACGAGACCGTCGTAGCCCTCGTTGAGATCCGCCTCGATGACGACCTCCCGCAGCCTCTGGTCCGACATCGGTTCCTCCCCGTCTCCTGGCGAGCGTCATCTTATCGGTGAGCGGCGGTGATTTCTTCCCGTTCATAGGGCTATATGGCGCTAGCTCAGGACAGGATCTCGGATTATGCGCAAACCACGAAACAGCCAATCTGCACCGGTCGGCAGGACGACCGAGCTCCCGCTCGATCAGACCGATCGCAAGATCCTCTCCGCCCTCCGCAACAACGGCCGGCTCACGACGGCGGAGCTCGCGCAGGAGGTCGGGCTGTCGCAGTCGCCCTGCTGGACACGCGTAAAGCGGCTGGAGGCGAGCGGCGCGATCGAGCGGTATGTGGCGATCCTCGACCACCGCGCCGTTGGGCTGCCGAACACCGTCTTCGTGGAGGTGACGCTCGACCGGCACGACGAGCGCGCGCTCGAGGAGTTCGGCGCGGCCCTCGCCAGGATCCCCGAGGTGGTCGAGGCGCATCTCGTCACCGGCGACTACGACTACCTCGTGAAGGTCGCGGTCGCCGGAACGGAGCATTACGAGCGCTTCCTGCGCGAGAGCCTCTACCGCATCGCCGGCATCCGCCATTCACGATCGACCTTCGCGCTCAGGGCGCTGAAGAGCAGCATCTCGGTGGATCCGCTGCTGGTCCGGGCCCAGCAATAGATCCTGCCCCTCACGGACCCACGCTGCTGCGCGGCGCGGAACGAGGCCTGGACTAAGCCGAGGCCGACATCAGCCGCCTTGGAACCTGGCGACGCGCAGCACCTCATTGACGAGTTGCTGGGTGGCCAGAGCATCTTCGCCCGTGACCGCGGGGTCACGGTTCTCGCGGCAGGCGCTGAGAAACTCGCCGATCAGCGCTCGGTGTGCGTCGATCGGGAAATCCATGATGTTCGCCCCGCTACCTGTCGAGCCCTCGGCCTGCACCGTTTCCTCGGTGCCATCCAGATAGTCTACCCGGAGATTGCCCCCGACGAGCGACGCCGCCCCCCTCCGGCCGATGATCTCGATCCGCTCGGGTTGGCCAGCCATGAAGGCGGTGGTCGCCGTGATTGTCCCCGGCGCTCCGTTCCCGAGATAAACCAGGGCCGAAACGTAGTCCTCCGTCTCCATACGATGCAGGCCGGTCGTGCGCGCCTCGGCGGCCACGACCTTCGACACTCCGACAAGTGATCGGAAGAGATCGAGTGTGTGGATCGCCTGCGTCAGCAGAACGCCGCCGCCGTCTCGGGCCATCGTGCCGCGCCCGGGCTCATCGTAATAGCTCTGCGGCCGCCACCACGGTACGTTCATCCACGCCGCCTCGATCTCGCCGAGGCTGCCGGAGCGGAGAAGAGCGCGAAGGCGCAGGCTCCCCGGCCGAAACCGGTGCTGCAGTACGACGCCCAGGTGCCGGCCTGCGCGGCGCCCAGCCGCGACGAGCCGCTCGCCGCGCTCCGCCGTCAGTTCCAGCGGCTTCTCGACCAGGACATGCTTGCCGGCCGCGAAGCACCGCTCCGCCACATCGAGGTGCGCCGCCGGAGGCGTCAGGACGATCACAGCCTGCACAGCCGGGTCGGCGATAGCGGCGTCCAGGTCGTTCGTAACTGGGAACGGGAAGCTTTTCGCAAACGTAGCCGTGCGCTCGGGACTGCGGCTCGCCGCCCAGCGCACGTCCGCCTGGTCGGCCAGTTCGAGCAGGCTGCGCGCGTGCGGCTGCGAGGCGGGCCCGAGCCCGATGATGGCGATCCCGAGCTTCATGCCTTCCCTATCCCGCCGACGCCCGTTGCGGGGACCCGCCGCGCCCTCGCCTGAGCCTCGAGCGCAAGCCGCGTCACAGTGAACATGTGCTGCTGCGACGCGGCAGTCTCGGTCCGGTTCTCCACATCTGCCTTGAAGGCACGGAAATAGGTCAGCGGCTCGCCGCTTGCGTCGATGTGGCGGACCCCCTTCCCGTCCGTGATGAAGACGTGGTCCGTTCCGGAGCGACCGGCGATGTCGACGTATTTGCGCAGCTCGATCGTGCCTGCAGTCCCGAGGATCGTGAGGCGTCCGTCGCCCCAGGTCGGCAGACCATCGGGCGTGAACCAATCGACGCGGACATAACCCGTCGCGCGCTCGCTCTCGATGACGAGATCACCGAAATCCTCGAACGCCGGCAGTTCCGGATGGCCGACATTGCCGACGGCGCTGGCCACGATCCGAGCATGCTGCGACCCAGTGAAGAAGAGGAACTGCTCGATCTGGTGCGAAGCGATGTCGGTCAGGATACCGCCATAGGTGCTCGTGTCGAAGAACCAAGCCGGACGGATCGCACGGTTCAGCCGATGCGGCCCGAGCCCGACCGTTTGCACGACGCGCCCGATCGCACCCTCCGCGGTGAGCCGCGCAGCGACAATCGTCGATGGCGCGACGAAGCGTTCGGAGAAGCAGATCGAGAAGATCCGCCGGGTTTCGGCAACCGCGCCCTCGACGAGCGCCAGATCCTCGAAGCTCGTGACGCCGGGCTTGTCGACCATCACGTCCTTGCCCCGTCGCATGGCCTCGATCCCGATTGGGGCCCGGTCTCTCGGGATTGCGGCGCAAAGAACGGCGTCCACACTCGGGTCGTCGAGCAGGCGATCGCGGTCGACCGCCTGCAGATCCGGGAAACGCTCCTGGAAGCCCGCGAGGACCCGCGGGTCCGAGGTGGCCGGGCAATAGCCTGCGCAGGTCGCGCCGGCGGCCAGAAGCTCACCCACCATGTGGTAGATATGGCGGTGGTCGAGGCCGATCGCCGCGAAGCGCATCATTGCTTCGACTTCCTGGCGCCGACCTCCTGGTCCCACCGCCTGAAGGCCGCGACGAGCCGGTCAGGCGCGAGCGGCACCTCGACAGGCAGCTCGGCGATAAGCTTGTCGTAGATCGGGCGGCCGTATTCCCTGATGACGTCCTGGCTCTCCTGTGGCGCCATCGCCAGAGTCACGCCCTTCACGGCAGGGCCGGGATAGAAGTAGCCCTTGTCGTAGGTGAGCGCCTGCTGCTCCGGCTTCAGCATGAAGGACATGAGCTGCAGCAGGACCGCGACCTTGTCGTTCGGCACGCCCTTCG
>JAFAEL010000149.1 GCA_023423995.1 Pseudomonadota bacterium
GGCGGCGCCTATGCGTCGCAGTTCCCGGAATTCTTCGGCGATACCCGCATGGCGGCCGGTCTCGGCGTCTTCTACGTGACGGCGATCGGCCCCGTGCGCCTCGACGTCGCCTTCCCGCTCAACCCGCGGAAGGGCGATAAGGAGGCAGTTCTCTACGTCAGCATCGGCCAGGCCTTCTGATGCGCTTCCGCCGGACGCTTCTCGCTCTCCTCTGCCTCGTCCTCGTTTCGCTGGGCGGCCTGACGCTCGTCACCCGGGCGGCCGACGAGGAGAAGGGCATCCTGGCGAGCCTGATCTCCCGCGCCCTCTCGACCCCGACCACCCGCGTGTCGATCGGCGCGATCGATGGCGCGCTCTCGTCCGATGCGACGATCCGGGACATCCAGATTTCCGACCGGGATGGCGTGTGGCTCAAGCTGGACCGGGCGCGCATCGTGTGGCGGCGATTGGCCCTGCTGTCCCGACGCCTCGAGATCGACCGGCTCGAGATCGGCATCCTCGACATTGCCCGCCGCCCGCTCCCGGCCGAGACGCCCGTCGAGGGCGAGGACCAGCCGCTCCTGCCCGAGTTGCCGGTTCGGGTCGAAATCAAGGAGTTCGCCCTCGCGGAGCTCGTTCTCGGCGAGCCCGTCCTGGGCGCGGCGGCGCGACTGACGGCGACGGGAGCCGCGCGCCTCGGCAATCCGTCCGAGGGGCTCGATCTGCGGTTCGATGCCCGGCGCCTCGATGCGGGCGGGCAGTTCGTCGCCCGGCTGGGGCTCGTGCCCCAGGGCGAACGGCTGGACCTCGAGCTCAAGCTGGACGAGCCCGCGGGCGGTCTACTCGCACGCGCGATCAACATCCCCGGCCTGCCGCCGGTCCGCCTCGACCTGACCGGCTCGGGAACGCTGGACTCGTTCGACTCCCGCCTTGCCTTCGATGCCGGGCCGGGCATCGGCGCACGAGGCGGCGCAACCGTTCGCCGGCAGGGCCCTGCACGCCAGCTCGCGCTCGACATGACAGCCGAGATCTCGGGGCTCCTGCCGGGCGTCGTGGCGCCGGTCTTCGCGGGCACCACCCGCCTGACGGGAGGCGCGACCTACGGGGATGACGGCGCCGTGACCGTCCCGGGAATCACGCTGACCGCCGCCGCGGCCCGGCTCGACATCAGCGGCAGCATGAACGCGGACCAGGTGGCCGACCTCCGGATCACGGCGGGCAACCTGCCGAATTCCGAGACCCGGACCTCCGTGTCCGGTGCCGAGATCCGGCGCCTCGCCGTCGACGCCCGTGTCACGGGACCGGTCACCTCGCCGCGCGTCAACGCTACGGTGACCGCCGAGGACGCGCGCCTTCCGGCCGGGCGGCTCGCCCGGCTCGACGCAACCCTGTCGGCCGTCCCGTCGGGCACGGTGACGAGCGCCGCGACGCGGATCGACGTCACGGCCGATGCCCGCGCCACGGGTGTCGCGCCGACCGATCCCGCGCTCGCGCGCGCCGTCGGGACAGAACTTACGCTCGCGCTCAAGGCCGTCTCAGCCGTCGAGGGCCGAATGGACGTCGAACGCCTGGAGGTTCGCACCCCGACGTTCAACGCGCGCTACGCCGGCACGCTCGGGGCCGCCGAGATGCGGGGCCGGCTGGAAGCCGGGATGGCGGATTTCTCCCGCTTCTCCTCGATCGCCGGGCTTCCCGGGCTGCGGGGTACCGCCACCTTCAATGCCGATGTCGAGGGCACGCCGCGGGCGAACCGCTACAACGCGGTGCTCGACGCCAAGGCGACGCGGTTCGCGACCGGCATTCCCTCCGCCGACGGGCTGCTCGGAGGCAGGCTTTCGGCTGCCGGCACCGCCCGACTGACCGCCGAGGGCGCCGTCGGCTTCGAGGAGATGCGGGTCACGGGCGAGCACGCCAATGCGCGCCTCGACGGCCTCGCGGCCCCGCAGGGGTCCAACATGACGATCGCGGTCACCGTGCCGGATTTGCGACGGGCAGATTCGCGCGTTTCGGGGCGGGGCACGATCACGGGCCAGCTGACGGGGCCGCTGGCGAGCCCGGATGGAACGCTCCGGATCGCCGTGACGGACGGGACGGCGCTCGGCCGGCCGGTTCCGCGGCTGGTTGTCGACCTCGTCGGCCGGGATCTCGTGCGCGCGCCGAACGTGAGGCTGACGCTCGACGGCGAGGTGGACCGCAAGCCGGCCCGGGGTCGTCTCCATCTCGCCCGCACGCCAGCCGGGCAGATGACGGCCGACGATATCGACCTCGCGGTCGGATCCGTGGCCATCACGGGCGGCGTGACGCTTCAGCCCGACTGGCTGGCAAGTGGCAAGCTGGCCATCGCGGCCGGCAACCTCGACGACATCTCGCCCCTCCTGCTGACCCGGGCGACGGGCGCGCTCACGGCCGATCTCGGCCTCGCCATCGCCAATGGTGGCCAGGACGCGACGTTGAAGGCAGACGGCTCGCGCCTCTCCGCCTATGGCGCCCGGATCGACCGGATCACGGCCGACGTGAACCTGACCGATTTTTATCGTCGGCCCGTGATCTCGGGCGATGCCGCGATCGACGAGGTGCAGGTCGCGGGCGAGCGCATCTCGCGCATCCGCTTCAACGCCCGCGGCACGCCGCAGGCCAGCGACGTCACGATGACGGCGACGGCACGCGGCTTCGACCTGGATGCCCGGGCTCGCGTCGTTCCGGGTGACCGGATCCGCATCGAGCTCACCCAGTTCGGCGCCACGCGCGGCCGCAACCGGATCGCCATCGCCGGCCCGGCGGCCTTCACGCTCTCCGACGGCGCGGTCGACATCCGCGGCCTCGCGGTGGCGTTCGGGGCCGGCCGGCTGACGGTCGACGGCGTTGCCGGGTCGCGGCTCGATCTGCGGGTCGCGGCCCGCGCGGTCCCGCTCTCCGCCGCCGAGATCTTCGCACCGGGACTCGGCCTCTCGGGCACTCTGGAGGGACAGGCCAACATCGGCGGCTCCCCCAGCGCCCCAACGGGCGAGTACCAGGCGCGCATCGCCCGGCTCGTCGCCGCGCAGACGCGCAATCTCGGCCTGCCGCCCATCGACATCTCCGCCTCGGGCCGGCTGAACGGGGAGCGCGCGACGCTCGATGCCACTGTCGCGGCCGGCCGGGCCGGGCAGGTCAGGCTGGGCGGCTCCCTCCCGATCTCAGGTTCGGGCGCCCTCGACCTGACCATCCGCGGCGGCATCGACGCAGGTGTCGCAAGCGCCGGCTTCCTGGCCGCCGCCGGTCGCCGGCTGACCGGCAAGATCGACGTCGATGCGCGCGTGGGCGGCACGCTTGCCTCCCCGCAGGCGAGCGGATCCGCGATGCTCGCGGGCGGCTCCTTCACGGACGCGCTCCAAGGGACGCAGCTCGACAACCTGCGTGCCCGGATCGTCGCAAGGGGCGAGGAGATCGTCGTGGAATCCGCCTCCGCGACAACGCGCAACGAGGGGTCGATCACGGCCTCCGGCCGGGTGCGGCTCGATCCGTCGGCAGGCTTCCCGGGCCAGATCAAGATCGACGGGCGGCGGGCGGAACTGATGCGCAGCGGCGTCGCCACGCTCGTGGCGAACCTCTCCGTGCAATTGTCGGGCGCGCTGGCACGGGACCCGCGCGTCTCCGGCCGGGTGGATATCGTCACGCTCGACGTCACGATCCCCGAGCGCCTGGGCGCCACGCTCGGGCCGCTGCCGAACACGCGCCACATCCACCCCACCCGCACGGCCCGGGAGCGCCTCGCGCTCGAGGCCCGCACGAAGCAGCGCGGCCGTGCCGCCCCGGCCTTCGACGCGAGCCTTGATCTCACGCTGTCAGCACCCGGCCGCATCTTCGTCCACGGCCGTGGCCTCGTGGCCGAGCTCGCGGGCAATCTCCGCCTTACCGGAACGCTGGCAAAGCCCGTCCCGGTCGGCGCGTTCGAGCTCCTGACCGGCCGGCTTCAGATCGTCTCTGCGCGGCTCGACTTCATACGCGGGCGGCTCAGCTTCTCAGGGGAGATGACCCCCGAGCTCGACTTCCTGGCGCAGACGAGCGCCGGCGGAGCCTCGATCGAGGTCGCGATCACCGGCCCGGCCTCCGAGCCTGCCTTCGAGTTCCGGTCCAACCCGGATCTTCCCCGGGACGAGATCCTCTCGCGGCTCCTGTTCAACTCGCCCTCGGGCCAGCTCACCACCGCGCAGGCCCTGGCGCTCGCCCAGGCGGCCGCCCAGTTCTCGGCCGGCGCCGACGATCCCTTCGAGAGCCTTCGGCGGGACCTCGGGCTGGAGGGTCTCGACGTGAATCTCGGCGCGGCCGGCGGGCCGGGCATCGGCCTCAACCGCGCCCTCAACGACCGGCTCTCGATCGGCGTCCGGGCCGGCGCCGGAACCGCCGGTACCGGGATCGGCATCGATTTCCGGGTGACGGACGACGTCAAGGTGAAGGGCGAGGTCGGCGCGAATGGCGGAACCTCGGTCGGCATCGGCGGCGACTACGAGTGGTGAGGCAGGCCGCAGACCGCCTTCCTATTCGTAAGAGAACCGGAAACCGCCCATGAAGGGCCGGCGGATCGGCTCGGGAACAAGGGTCGAGACCCGGGCCAGAAGCGCCAGCGAGCGCGGGAAGGCGATGATCGCCCGGTCGCGCTCCAGGCCGCGCCTGATATGCCCGGCCGCCTTGTCGGCCGACATGGAGAGCGGCCGCCAGCCCTTGTAGCGGGCTCCCATCTCGGTCTCGACATAGCCGGGGCAGACGACGCTCAGCCTTATGCCGCTCCCGTGCAGCCGCTCGCGCATGGCGAGCCCATAGGCGATCAGCGCGGCTTTCGCGGCGCTGTAGCCAGGCGAATCCGGAAGCGGCGCGAAGGCCGCAAGCGAGCTGACGAGGGCGATCTGCCCGCTGCCCCGCGCCCGCATGGGTTCGAGGAAGGGCAGGACGCTGTTCAAAGCACCCAGAAGGTTCACCTCGATCTCGGCATAGCTCGCGACCGTCGTCGCGGCGTCGTCGCCGGTCGGCAGTTGCACGCCGGCATTGGCGATCACGAGGTCCACGGGATGCTGCGCATCGAAGGCGAGCAGCCGGGATTTCAGCTCGTCGCGCTCCCGGATGTCGGCGACGATCTCGGAGGCTCCCGCGCCCGCCTCGCGACAGGCGTCAGCGACGCCCCGGAGTGTCCCGGCGTCCCGTCCGAGGAGCCCGAGCGTGACGCCGGGGGCGGCATAGGCGCGCGCGAGCGCGGCCCCGATCCCGCGCGAGGCGCCCGTCACGAGGATGGTGCGCGGATTCATTCGGCCGGCAGCGGCCGTCCGTAGATGTCGGCCTCAGGCAGCTCCGGCGCCTCCTCGGCCGGCGCGAAATGCCAGTACGGCTTCTCGGCCTCCAGCCTGTCGGCGGCATTCCTCACCGCGAGCGCGACGCCGACCTTGCAGAAGAAGCCGCCATTCACCTGCGTGCGGTGGATCACTAGCTTCCGGAAGGCCCGGAAGAGATCACCGTCGGGAGCCGTGCCCTCCGTCCAGAAGCGATCGAGCGATCCCTGGAAGGCCAGACCCGGCACATCGTAGATCGAGGTCCCGAGTGCGATCGTCGGGCGGCCCACCTCGATCGCCGTCAGGCCGACGGTCGAGTTGACGACCACCACCCCAAGCGTGCGCTCAAGCAACGTCGGCAGGTGGCCGCCCTTGATGCACCGGACGCGCCCCGCGATGCCATGCTTGGCCGCGAGTTCCTGGATCTGCGTGTTCCGGTCGATCAGCCCGTTGTCGAGAGGGTGAACCTTGACCAGCAGCTCCGGCTCCGACGGGGCGTGCGTGGCGAAGGATGCGAAGACCTCGTCGAGGAACTCCGCCAGCAAGGCGTACTGGGAGTGAACGCGGATCTGGTAGTCGCTGTCGAGCTGCAGCGGCACGAGGTAGAAGCCGGCCGGGTGGGACAGGGCTTTTTCGGCCTCGGCCTCAGCATGGGCCACGGCCCGCTTGCGCGCGAGGAGCTGCTTCAGCCAGCCCGCGTATTCGACGAGGACATGGTTGGGGCGATGCCGGCGGTAGCCCATGTAGACGGGCCGGCCGAGCATGTTCGCCACGTTGTAGGTGACGTCCCAGACGGCCCGGCGTGCGAAGCTGCCGGCGAAGGATTCCTCGATCGGCTCGGGAAGCTCCGCCGCGACGGCCAGGATCGTCTCGGGGTCGCGCGGCAGCGAGGAGTACCCATTCACCCCGCCCCGCTCGACCGTGATCCAGTTGGGGCGGATATAGCCTTCCTCGCAGACATGGACCTGGATGCGGCGGTGGGCCGCAAGACTGATCGCGACGCGGTGATACGGTCGGCAATCCCCGAACAGGACGATGTCGGTGACGGTTTCGTTCGCCAGATACCCGGCCAGGAAGCCACGCCAATTCGCCAGGCTTCCGCGATAATTGGTTGCCGGCAGTCGCCAGAACACCTCGTCTCCCAGAGAGATGTTGATGCGGCGCACGCGATGGCCATGCTGCACGAGGGTGCGGGCGAGCTCGGCGAAGAACGGGGACGCGAGACCCTGCAGAAAGAGAAACGTCCGCGGCGACGCCGGCTTCGGAGGTGCAGGTTCAGCCACGCTCAATGGGAAGGTCCGTTTCGCCCAAGTCTCGGCCCGAGAACGCGGGCCGGATCATAGGGGGCAGACTTTAATGTTTCCAACCCGGGACATGACCGCTAAGCACCCCGGAGTTGACGGACCATGTGGAAAGACGGTCGCGTTGTCCAGGTTTTTCGCGCGGCCCCGCCTTTCCGCCACGACCATCCATGTCTGACTCCATAGGCATTCTGTCCCGCGATCTCTGGCCGATGCGGGACGACATCTCGACACTTCTTGGCGCGAATGTGGTCTGGGCGGCCAGTTCGCCCATGAACCTTGCCGGCATTGCCGGCTGGGACGGCCCACGCGGCAGGCTCTCGCGAGAGCTGGCCCGATTGCGCGGCGCCCCGTTCCACGCCGTGGAGTTCGGGCCGCTTCGATCCGTGCGGCCTTCCGGGCCAGCCATGAGCCTGGTGATCGCCGGGCGCGATCCTGCCGCCAGCCGGCAGGTCTCGCCTGCCGAGGGCTTGGCCATCCTCCGGAAGCTCCGTCTTTCCTGGCGGAACGACGGGCGGGACGAGCCTCCTCCTGCCCTGCGGGGGCGCGACTTCGTTCTCGTCATCGCGAATTCTCGCTCTGGCCATCCCGAGAAGCCCGGGCATCTGCTCCGCCGCGCGGCCCTGGACAATCCATCGGCCGCCATCGCGGTGGTCGCCGGCTCCCGCGAGGACCCATCGCTCGCCGCCAGGGTAGCGCGCACTCACCCTGGCGCCGTACCGGTTGCCGGCATCAATCCCTGGACGCTCGTCGAGCGCGCGGCACGCATCTATTCCCCGCCGGACGATCTGCTGACCCTGGCCCTGCTCGCCGGACGGTCGGTCGAGGGCGTGGCGTCCGACGAAGCCCCGGAGGCCCTGTTCGCGCGGGTGTTCCTGGAAGAGCCGGCCTACCTGGATGCCTGGACCCGCCAGGAGACGGATTTTCTCACGGCCGCCGACCAGTTGGCCTGGCAGCGCGCCCGCTTTCTCGAAAACACCCGCCGCAGCCACTGCATCGGCGTATCCCGCTGGAAGGCGAGGCAGGTCGCACGCTTTCTCGATGGCCCAGACGGGCCGGCCATCATGTTCGGGTCGGACAGGAAGGCCGTCGCCGCCGCGGCAGCTTCGGGCGGGCAGATCGTGGCCTGGGAGACCCGCATGCCGGCGCGGCTCGAGGCGGCCTGCGCCGAGGCGGGCGTATCGCTACAGCGCATGGAGGACGGCTTCCTTCGCTCCGTCGGGCTCGGAGCGGCCTTCATGCCGGGCGCCTCCTGCGTCCTCGATGGGCGCGGCATTTATTACGACCCGAGACGGGAGAGCGACCTGGAGCACATCCTGGCGACGGCGGAGTTCCCGCCGGAACTCGTCCAGCGCGCAGCGGAGCTTCGCCGGACGGTCGTGGCGTTGCGGCTCACCAAGTACAATGTCGGCCGGCAATCCTCCCTGGAGGAGCTTCCGCGGGACCGGCGGATCGTGCTCGTCCCCGGCCAAGTGGAGGACGATGCCTCGGTCCTGCTCGGCTCGCCCTCGACCCCGACCAATCTCGCCCTCCTCAAGGCAGCGCGGCGGCGGAACCCCGATGCCTTCATCGTCTACAAGCCTCATCCGGACGTGGAGGCAGGGCTTCGGCGCGGGAAGCTCGGCCCCGACCAGGTCGCCGGCCTGGCCGATCGCGTCATCGGGGATGTCGGCATCGTCGACCTGCTCGACCGGGTGGAATCGATCGAGACGATGACCTCGCTCGCAGGCTTCGAGGCGCTGCTCCGCGGCAGGCGGACCGTCGTGCACGGGCGCCCCTTCTATTCGGGCTGGGGCCTGACGGAGGACGTGGATCCACCGCCGCGCCGCACCCGCAGGCTCAGCCTCGACGAACTCGTGGCCGGAGCCCTGATCCTCTACCCTCGCTATATCGACCCCGTCACGGGGCAGCGCTGCCCGCCGGAGGTACTCGTGCGTCGGCTTGCAGCCGCCCGGGATGCGGCCCTCACGGCCGATCCCGGCAAGGCGGCCGCCCGCGCCGCCTATGTCCGGGCCCGACACGCGCTGCTCACGCCGATCGGGCGGGCCCTCCGTCGCATGAAGGGCGCCGTGCGCTCCCACGCTCCCCGGCCCTGATGGTTCTCGCCGTCCTGTCCTGCCTGCTTGCCTTCGCGGCGAGCGTGGCGGTCGAGCGCCTTGCCGTCCTGCCCGGTGGGCAGCGGCCGAGCCTGCGCGCCATGCCCTGGCGGCTCGCCGCCTTCGGCACCCTGTACCTGTTCTGGTTGGGCATCTGGGGAAGGCCCCTCCTGGCCGCGCTCGCCTGCCTGATCACGGTGGCGGTCCTGACGGCCATCAGCATCCGCAAGCGCGAGCTTGTCGGCGAGCCCCTCGCCTTCTCGGATTTCGGGCTGATCGAGATGATCGTCCGGCACCCGGACCTGTACTACACCGACTTCCTGGCAAAGCCGCCCTTCCTGCTCGGGGCAGCCTCCTTCCTGGCCGCGCTTGGCACCTGGCTCTGGCTCGAACCGGCCTATACGGTGCTCTCGCCTCTCGGCTCCGCAGCCGCCGTCGTGCTGGTGCTCGGCGGGATTGCCGCCCTCTGGTGGGCCGCGGGGAGGGCTCCGCTCTCGCTCCTCATGGGGCGACTTCTCCCCCATCCCGATCCCGAGGAGCACATCGCGCGCCGGGGCCTCCTGCTCACGCTGGTCAGCTATGCCCTGCGTTGGAGGGGCCAGGTCGCGGCACCCTATCTGGCCGACAGCCAGGACAGGGCAGACTCGGCGCCGCTCGGCCCCGACCTCATCATCGTCATCCAGTTCGAGTCCTTCCTGGATCCCGAACGGGCCGGGCTATCCGATGCCGCACTCCCTGGCCTTGCCCGTGCGCGCGACCTCTCGCTCCTGCACGGCCCGCTCCGGGTGCCGGCCTGCGGGGCCTTCACGATGCGCACGGAGCATGCCGTGCTCACCGGGCTGTCGGACGCAGATCTCGGTTTCCGGGCCTTCGATCCCTACCTTGCGCGGCGTGGCCCCGCCCCGACCAGCCTTGCACACCGGTTGAAGGCGCGCGGATTCGAAACCGTGTTCATGCACCCGTTCCGGTCCGGCTTCTTCGGCCGCGCGAAGGTCGTGCCCCGGCTCGGCTTCGATCGCCTCCTCTTCGAAGATGATTTCGCGGGCGCCGAACGGTTCGGTCCCTATGTCAGCGACCGCGCCATGATGCGGGCGATCCTGGCCGAGGCCGATCGTCCGCCCCTGCCGAGGTTGATCACCGCCATCACGATGGAAAACCACGGTCCCTGGACGGCCGGCCGCCTCGAAGGGGAGACGGACCCGACCCGGCAATACCTCCGCCATCTCGGCAATGCGGACGAGGCGATCGGCCTCCTGCTCGACGGCCTCCTGCAGCGGCGCGGCAGGACCCTTCTCTGCTTCTTCGGGGATCATCCGCCCATCCTTCCCGGGCTTCCGCCGACACGCGCAGCCGAGACCGACTACGCGCTGCTATTCATCGAGGATGGCCAACCACTGGCGAGCGGCATGGCCGAGCGGCTCTCCGCCGATGCGCTGGGGCGCCTGGTGGCGAGCCTGTCCGGCGAGGCCCCGACGATGCGGGCTGGAGAGGCTGCGTGACGGCATCCGCCCCGATCCTGGTCGATACGACCCGGCTGCTCACGCGCCTCAAGCACCCGAGCCCGAGCGGCATCGACCGCGTGGATCTCGCCTATGCGCGTCAGTTCCTGAATGGCGAGCCCGACCGGCTGGCGATCGGGATCGGCTATTTCGGCCCGCGCATCCTGCCGGATCCGCTGCGGCGGAAGCTCATCAGGACGGTTGCGGAACGCTGGGGCGAGGACCTACCTGCCGGGCAGGATCCCGTCCTGGCGGAGATCAGGCGTCGCCTCCGGGGTGATGGCGCGAGCGCGGGCGCCGCGCGGAGCGGCTCTGCCGGGCGCCTTCCTCGTTTCAAGCACGAGGCGGCGGACCAGATCCTGAAGCTCTCGGGGTTCCGCTGGCGGCGAGCGGAAGACGCGCCCCGGGGCGCCATCTATCTCCACACGTCCCACCTCCGGCTCGACCGTCCGGAGCATTTCGCCTGGCTCGAGAAACGTCCCGATATCCGGGCCGTGTTCTTCGTCCACGACCTGATCCCGATCGAGTTCCCCGAATACGTCGTGCCTGGGGAGGACGAGCGGCATCGGGTCCGCATGACGACGGTCGCCCGCCACGCCGCCGCCGTGCTCGTGAACTCGGCGGATGTCGGAGAGCGGTTCGCCCGGCATTGCCGGCAGACAGGCCTGCCCACGCCGCCCGTGACGGTGGCGCCGCTCGCGGTCGAGCCCGTCTTCCTCGATACGCCCCGTCGCCCGGCTGCCGGGCGGCCCTATTTCGTGATCTGCAGCACCATCGAGGCCCGCAAGAACCACCTGCTCCTGCTCCAGGTCTGGCGCGAGCTCGCGGGGCGTCTCGGCCCCGAGACGCCCGCTCTCGTGATCGTCGGGCGGCGGGGATGGGAGAGCGAGGCCGCGATCGACCTCCTGGACAGGAGCCCGGCCCTCCGCGGCCATGTCTTCGAGGCGAGCGGCCTGTCGACTGGAGGGCTCGCGGAGCTCGTCGCAGGGGCTCGCGCGCTGCTCATGCCCTCCTTCGCGGAGGGTTATGGCATCCCCATCGTTGAGGCGCTCACGGTCGGCACGCCCGTGCTGGCCTCCGACATACCGGTGCACCGGGAAGTTGCGGGGCAGCGGGCCAGGTTCATCGACCCGCTGGACGGGCCGGCCTGGCTCGACGCGATCGAGAACCTCTCGCGAACGGAGGCGAAAACCGTCGAGGGCTACGCACCACCGACCTGGGGGGTTCATTTCGCGGCCGTTAACCACCTCCTGCGGGAGCTGGGTACGTGACCTTTCGCTGCCGGGCCGGTTCGGATTCTCTTAAGCCTTGCTCCCGATGGTGAAGGGAAGGTTGAGGAATTCGCTTCAATCCGCCGCGACGACAGGGTGTGTCAAAGCAGAGACAACAGTCTCCGCGATGCACCAGCCGGCCCGGCACCAGCTTCCCGGAGCGAGTGTTTGATGGCAAAGCTCCGGCCGGGGGCCGCATTTTCCATGCTCAGACGAGGTTTCGACGCGTGAGGTTTAGGATCGCGACGCTCGGATTCGCCCTGGCGCTGGCCGGCTGCTCTGGCCTGCCGTCCACCGGGCCGATGTCCGACGACATCGTGAAGTTGGCCGACAATGACGTCGAGAAGCGCTACGTGCTGGTCGACGTGGACGACCGGAC
>JAFAEL010000179.1 GCA_023423995.1 Pseudomonadota bacterium
GGAAGGGCAGGACGTAATAGCCATGCTCGCGCTTGTGGGCGGGCGTGTAGATCTCGATGCGGTAGCGGAAGCCGAAGAGCCGTTCGGCGCGGGAGCGCTCCCAGATTAGCGGATCGAAGGGCGAGACCAGCGAGGCCGCCTGGATCCGGCGCGGAAAGCGCGCATTCGGATCGAGATAGGCGGGGTTGGACCAGCCGGCCACTTCGACCGGTAAGAGTTCCCCCGCTTCGACGAGGGACGCTAGCGCCGCCCGCCCGTCCTCGGGCGGCATCCGAAAATAGTCGCGCAGGTCGCGCTCGGTCGCGATGCCGAGGGCGCGCGAGGCCACCCGAAGAAGCTGGCGTTGCGCTTCCGCGGGCTCCGGGGTCGGCGCGGAGACGATCTCCGGAGGCAGGACGCGCTCGGGCAGGTCATAGACGCGGTCGAAGCCCGGCCGCCGCGTCTTCGTCGTCAGGAGACCGGCCCAGAACAGCCATTCGAGCGCGCGCTTGCCCTCGCTCCAGCCCCACCAGGAGCCCTTGCCACGGCCAGCCGCTTCCAGGTCGCGCGCCGCGAGCGGGCCGGAGCGGCGAACCTCCTCCAGGATGCCATCGATGAAGGCGGGCTGCTCCGCGCGAAGCTGCGCCAGCCCGCGATAGATTCCCTGTCCTGCCCGCGCCCGGTCCATGCGCCAGCGCAGGTGCGGCTGCAGCTCGACCCGGATCAGCGAGGCCTCGTGTCCCCAATACTCGAAGAGCCGCCGCTTGCGGCCGCCATAGGAAAGGCGGTCGAGTTGGGCCGTATCGTAGGGCCCGAGGCGCGAGAAGAACGGCACGAGATGCGCCCGCGCCAGCACGTTGACCGAGTCGATCTGGATAAGGCCGAGCCGCTCCGTTACCCGCGAGACATGCCGGGCGGATGGCTGCTCGACGCGGCTTTCGCCGAAGCCGCAGGCCGCGAGCGCGATCCGGCGGGCTTGCGCGGCCCCGATGCGCTCGCGCGGCCGGGGGACCTTTGCGACGCTTTCGAGGCTTGGTTCCGGCGCCTCGCCGGCGATGGAGCGCTCAGCCGAAATCCTGCGCGCCCTTCGTGTCGGCGATGCCGTCCGCGACGCGCTCGATGCGCTCGGCGGTCCGGCTCAGGGCGTCCGCAAGCTGTCGCTCCAGCGCGTCCGAGCGCCCGGCCTGGGCCGAAACCATCGATCGCAACGCCGCGATCTCGGATTCCAGCCCGGCGATCCGCTTTCTCGTTTCCAGCAGATCGTCCGCCATGGTGAGCGCGGCCATCACATGGAGCCGCATGTCGCCGATCTCACCGAACGAGCCGCGGAGCTCCTGGATCTTGCCGTCGAAGGCGGCGGCGAGCTCGAGCAGATGCGCTTCCTCGCCGTCCCCGCAGGCCATCCGGTAGGAGCGGCCGGCGATCGTGACCTGAACATGCGCCATGGGCTAGCTCCGCATGCCCTCGACGGCCTCGGCTCGGGCCAGGACCTCGCTGACATGGCCGATGGCGGTCTGGAGCCGCTCGCCGACATGCCGGGACGCCGTTTCGACCTGGTTGAGGCGGGCGCTCGCGCTCTCGAGCTCGACCGACAGCCGGGCACGGTCGTCTTGCATCAGTTGCAGCTCGGTTTCGAGGTCGCCGCGCGAGGCGCCAAGCCCGGGACGGGCAGCCACCGCGGCCTCGAGCTGGGAAACCGAGGCGTTCAATCGCCGGATCGCGGCTTCGAGCTCGGGGGACATCGCCTCCTCCAGAATCGGAGGGACGAAACTAGGGCCGGGCTCCCTTCACCGCAATGCGGCTGCCCCCTCCGCGCACTGGACTCGCGCGGCCTGCGTGGCTAGACCCCGGCCGCGAGCGGCCCCCCGCGCCTTTTCGAGCCCGCCGCATCCTGGAACAGATCTTGTCCGACGTCGCTAAGCCCGATCGCGCCTCCCATGCCGAACTCGCGGGGGCCGTGCGGGCCCTCGCCATGGACGGTGTCGAAACCGCGAAATCCGGCCATCCCGGTCTCCCCATGGGGGCGGCCGACATCGCCACCGTGCTCTTCACGAAATTCCTGAAATACGACGCGGCCGATCCGTTCTGGCCCGATCGCGATCGCTTCGTGCTGTCGGCCGGGCACGGCTCGATGCTGCTCTATGCGCTGCTCTACCTGTCGGGCCTGGAGGGCATGACGGTCGAAGAGCTGAAGCGCTTCCGCAAGCTCGATTCCAAGACGCCGGGCCATCCCGAGCACTTCATGACGCCGGGCGTCGAGACGACCACGGGCCCGCTGGGGCAGGGCATCGCGACTGCCGTCGGCATGGCGATGGCCGAGCGCATGCTCGCGGCCGAATACGGCGAGGGCGTTTCCGACCACTACACCTACGTGCTGGCCTCCGACGGCGACCTCATGGAGGGGATCAGCCAGGAGGCGATCGCGCTCGCGGGCCACCTGAAGCTGAACCGCCTCGTTGTCCTGTTCGACGACAACGGCATCTCCATCGACGGCCCGCTCTCGCTCGCGGATTCGGTCGACCAGCCGAAGCGCTTCGAGGCGGCCGGCTGGCGCGCCGAGCGGATCGACGGGCACGACCCGGCCGCGATCGAGGCGGCCCTGAAGCGGGCGCAGGCCTCCGACAAGCCGAGCCTGATCGCCTGCAAGACGACGATCGGCTTCGGTGCGCCCAAGCGGGCCGGCACCTCCAAGGCGCATGGCGAGCCGCTCGGCGCCGAGGAGCTTGCCGGCGCCAAGGCGGCGATCGGCTGGACGGCCGCGCCCTTCGAGGTGCCCGAGCACATCCTGTCGGCCTGGCGCGCGGCCGGCCGCCGGGGAGCCTCCGAGCGCAAGGCCTGGACGGAGCGCGTCGAGGCGCTCGATGCCGGCACGAAGGAAGAGTTCGGCCGTCGCATGCACCGCAAGCTGCCGGACGGTCTCGGTGCCGCCATCGCGGACCTGAAGGCGCAGCTCGTCTCCGCCCCGCAGGAGGTCGCGACCCGCAAGGCGAGCGAGATCGCGCTCGGCGCCATTACCAAGGTGATGCCCGAGCTGATCCTCGGCTCGGCCGACCTCACGCCCTCGAACAACACGCGCGTCAACAACCCGAAGGAGATCGCCCCCGGCGCCTTCGGCGGGACCTACATCCATTACGGTATCCGCGAGCACGGGATGGCGGCGGCCATGAACGGCCTCGCCATCCATGGCGGCTTCCGTCCGGCCGGCGCGACCTTCCTGGTCTTCTCCGACTATGCCCGGCCGGCGATCCGTATCGCGGCGCTCGGGGGCATCCCGGCCATCTACGTCTTCACTCACGATTCGATCGGCCTCGGCGAGGACGGCCCGACACACC
>JAFAEL010000238.1 GCA_023423995.1 Pseudomonadota bacterium
CTCGCCGGGCACGCCCGTGACGCGCTCGACTTCGTCGGGCGCCCACTTCGCAACCTCCGTGCGGACGTCGTCCATTCCGTAGACGCGCTGGCGGATGAATTCCTTGTCCTCCCAGCCATTCTGGAAGATGTGCCAGAGGATACCCCAGATAACCGGAATGTCCGTGCCCGAGCGCAGCCGGACATACTCGGTCGCGTGAGCGGCCGTGCGGGTGAAGCGGGGATCGATGACGACGAGGTTGGCGTTGTTGAGCTCCTTGCCGGCGAGCACGTGCTGCATGGAGATTGGATGCGCCTCGGCCGGATTGCCGCCCATGATGAACATGGTCTTGGCGTTGCGGATGTCGTTGTAGGAATTCGTCTGGGCGCCGTAGCCCCAGGTGTTCGCGACACCCGCAACCGTGGTCGAGTGACAGATGCGGGCCTGGTGATCGACCGAGTTCGTGCCCCAGAAGGCGGCGAACTTGCGCAGGAGATAGGCCGCCTCGTTCGTGTACTTGGCCGAGCCAAGCCAATAGGCGGAATCGGCGCCGTACTTGCCCCGGATCTCGAGAAGCTTGTCGCCGATCTCGTCGATCGCCTGGTCCCAGCTGACGCGCTGCCACTGCCCGTTCACGAGCTTCACCGGGTATCGCAGCCGGCGCTCTCCCTGGACGACCTCGCGGATCGCGGCGCCCTTGGCGCAGTGGGTGCCGCGGTTGATCGGCGACCCCCACGAGGGCTCCTGGCCGACCCAGACGCCATTCACGACCTCCGCCGTCACCGTGCAGCCGACCGAGCAGTGGGTGCAGATGTTTCGCCTGATGGTCACCTGCGGGCCGCTCACGGACGTGCCGGCCGCCTCGGCCTGCCGGATCAGACCGGGCTGGGCGGATCCAAGAGCCGCGAGGCCGCCGACCGTAAGCCCGGATCGGCGAAGGAAGGAGCGGCGGTCCATGGTTCCCGAGGAGAGGCCGGTGGCCGTGGCCTGGAGCTTCGCGCGGCTCGCTTCGCCGCTCCTGCGCTTCGTCAGCATCGGGCAGCCCTCACATCTTCAGGGTCTCGCACCCATTGGCTCGTCGCGTAGCCGGATCCGCCTTCGCCTCACCCTCCGCGGCCCTCTGCCAATAACCCGAGCCTTCAGGCCGCACATCCTGTCAGTTGTCTCGGCTGTCACGTCGGATGTCAGCCTGTTCGTATGCGTACATGATGAGAAGCGGCTGCGAGAGGCCCCGAAACGTGCCGGCGAGCTCAAGGCATTGAACCTGGCGGCCGACATGAGCCGGAGTGAAGAGCGCAGCCCAACCGAAGGCGGGTGCGTGGACCGGTCGGCCTAATTCAGCAGATCGAGGCCGATGTCTGCCCGTCCGGCCGGCAGGTTCGGGACGAACGAATTTCCGTGGAGGAAGACGTCATGCTGCATGGACCGTCTGGAACGAGTAGTGGCGCGCCGACGTCCTTCGCGATCGAGTTGACAATCAACGGGACCCGCCATTCGCTTCGGCTGGATCCGCGAACCTCGCTACTTGACCTGTTGCGCGAGCATCTTGACCTGACAGGCACCAAGAAAGGCTGTGACCAGGGTCAGTGCGGTGCCTGCACGGTGCTCGTGGACGGCCGACGAGTCGTCTCGTGCCTGACGATGGCAGTGATGACGGACGGTGCGAGCGTCACCACCATCGAAGGATTGGCGATCGACGGAAAGCTGCACCCTCTACAGCAGGCCTTCATCGACCACGACGCGTTCCAGTGCGGCTACTGCACTCCGGGTCAGATCTGCTCGGCAGCCGGGCTGATCGCGGAAGGCAGGGCGAAGACGGCCGCGGAAATTCGCGAGCTGATGAGCGGCAATCTCTGCCGCTGCGGTGCCTATCCCAACATTGTCGCGGCCATCCAGCAAGCGATGGGGCAGCCATGATCAGCTTCGAATACTCACGCGCCAGCGACGTCGCCGACGCCGTGCGGCAGATCGCTTCCGGCGGGACTGCCAGGTTCATTGCGGGCGGAACGAACCTGTTCGACCTGATGAAGATGGACGTCGAGCGGCCCGGCAAGCTCATCGACGTCACGAGGCTGCCGCTCCATGACGTCGAAGAAACTGCCGCGGGAGGGCTCCGCATCGGTGCACTCGTTCGCAACACCGATCTGGCCTACCACCCGGAGGTGGAGCGCCGTTACCCGATGCTGTCGAGCGCCATCCTGGCCGGAGCATCGCAGCAGCTCCGCAACATGGCGTCGGTCGGCGGAAACCTGCTCCAGCGTACGCGCTGCGCCTACTTCTACGACCTTGTCACCCCGTGCAACAAACGCGCGCCGGGCAGCGGCTGCTCCGCCGTCGGGGGACTTAATCGCGGGCATGCCATCCTCGGCACGAGCGAGTCCTGCATCGCGGTCCATCCGTCGGACATGTGCGTGGTGCTCGACGCGAAGGTGCACGTGACGGGCGCGGCGGGCGAACGCGTGATCCCCATCGGAGAGTTCCACCGCCTGCCCGGCGATACGCCGGAACGGGACACCAATCTGGGCGCGGACGAGCTGATCACCTCCGTCGAGCTGCCGCCGCAAGGGTTTTCCGCGAACTACACCTATCTGAAGATCCGTGATCGGCTCTCCTACGCCTTCGCGCTCGTTTCCGCCGCGGTGGGTCTCGAACTCGAGGGCGACCGGATCAGGGACGCGCGCTTCGCGCTCGGCGGGGTCGCCCACAAACCTTGGCGTGATCCCGAGGCCGAGGCGGCGCTCCGCGGCCGGACGGCCGACGAAACGGCCTTCGGCCGGGCGGCGGATATCCTCCTGCGCGACGCGAAGGGTTTCGGCCACAACACGTTCAAGATCGATCTCGCGCGGCGTGTCGTCGTACGCGCGCTCTCGCAGGCGGCGCGGGGCACTCCGCAGTCGCAAGCCAACAAGAAGATCGCGTGAGGAGAGCCATGGCCGCCTATATCGGAACCGCCACATCACGGGTCGACGGGGCCGCGAAGGTCACGGGCGCAGCGAAATACGCTGCCGAGTTCGCGGCTCCCGGGGTCGCGCATGCAAGCGTCGTGACGTCGACCATCACGAAGGGCCGCATCGTCCGGGTCGACGCCAGCGCGGCGGTGGCACTACCCGGCATGATCGAGGTGCTCACGCACGAGAACCGGCCGCCCATGGCGGAGAGCTTCGAGGCCTACAAGGACGAGTTGGCGCCGGACGGGTCGCCGTTCCGGCCGCTCTTTGACGACCAGGTGATGTTCAACGGCCAGCCGATCGCGCTCGCTCTCGCCGAAACCTCGGAGATCGCGCGCCAGGCGGCCTCCCTCGTCCGGGTAGAGTACGCCGAGGAGCCGTATCAGACGGACATGTTCCGCCGCCGCGACGCTGCGGTTCCGGTGAAGGATCCGACAAACCCGATCGAGGCCTTGTTCGCGCCGCCCAAGGCGCGGGGAACCCCGGACAAGGCACTGGCCGCCGCGGCCCTGCGGCATGAGGCCGAGTATTTCGTGCCGATCGAACACCACAATCCGATGGAGCTCTTCGCCGCGACCGTAGTGGTCGAGGACGGCGGAAAGCTCACGGTCTATGACAAGACGCAGGGCGTTCAGAACGTGCAGAGATATCTCTGCAGCGTGTTCGGCATGGAGGCGGACCAGGTCCGCGTCATGAACCCCTTCATGGGAGGCGGGTTCGGAGTGGGCCTGCGCCCGCAATACGAGGTGGTGCTGGCCGTCCTCGCCGCTCGCGCGCTCCGGCGTTCGGTGCGGGTCGTGCTCACCCGTCCGCAGATGTACGCCCTCGGTTACCGGCCTGCGATGATCCAGCGGATCGCGATCGGTGCCGCCGCCAGCGGAACGCTGGACGCGATCACGCACGACGCCGTCACCGTGACCTCGCAATATGAGGATTTCCATCGTCAGGAGACAGGCTGGTCGGGGCTGCTCTACAAGTCGGAGCATGCGAGCTACGCGCACAGGCTCGCGCGGCTCGACCTACCCACCTCGTGCGACATGCGTGCGCCGAGCGCCGCTCCGGCACTCTTCGCTCTCGAGTCCGCGATGGACGAGCTGGCCATCGCGCTGAAGCTCGATCCCGTCGAGCTAAGGCTGCGCTGCTATTCGGACCGCGATCAGCACGAGGACAAGCCCTACAGCAGCAAGGCGCTGCGGGAATGCTATCGTGAGGGGGCTGAGGCGTTCGGCTGGGACAGGCGCAACCCGGAGCCTCGCTCGATGCGCGACGGTCGTGAGTTGGTGGGCCTCGGAATGGCAACCGGCGTCTGGGAAGCTTTGCAGGCGCCGATCACCGTCCGCATCACGCTGTCGGCAAACGGGCACGCCGAGGTGGCGTGTGCGACCTCGGACATCGGGACCGGCACCTACACCATCATGGCGCAGGTCGCGGCCGACATGCTTGGGCTGCCACTCGACAACATCAGCGTCCGGCTCGGCGACTCCAGCCTGCCGCAATCGCCGGTCGAGGGTGGATCGTGGATCGCGGCCTCCGTGGCGAACGGTATCGCTGCGACCGCGGATGCGATCCGGGACGAATTGCTGCGTCTCGCCCAGGGGACGCCGGACTCGCCCCTGGCAGGCATCGAGCCAGGTGACGTGGTCTTGATGGAGGGCAGTCTCGTCAGCAGGCGCGACGCAACGCGAGCGGTGTCGATCGTCGATGCGATGCGCCAAGGCGGGGTGGACCACGTCGAGCAGGTGAAGTCGACGAACCCATCCGCGGATTCACGGGCGCACAACGCGCATTCCGCGGTTTTCGTGGAAGTGCGGGTGGATGAACAGCTCGGCGTGGTCCGCGTCACGCGGGTCGTCAGCGCGGTCGCGGCCGGACGCATCCTGAATACGAAGACGGCAGGCAGCCAGATCCTCGGTGGCGTGGTCTGGGGCATCGGAATGGCGCTGCACGAGGAGACGCAAATCGACCACCGGTTCGGGCGGATCATGAACGCCAATATCGCCGAGTATCATGTGCCGGCGAACGCCGACATCCACGACATCAAGGTGATCTTCGTCGACGAGCAGGACGACAGCAATCCTCTCGGGATCAAAGGCGTAGGCGAGATCGGTATCGTAGGGGTGGCAGCCGCCGTCGCCAACGCGGTTCATCATGCCACCGGCAGGCGCGTTCGCGATCTTCCCATCACCCTCGACAAGGTGCTGGGTTGAAAGGAATTCCATCGGATCTCGCCGACGGGCTGGGTGCCGCAGCAACGTCGCCCGCCCGATGGCCCTGATCTGTCCCTCGAGGGCGATCGCGGCTCGGCCGAGCGCTGCCGCGCCCCCCGGGGATGCAGCCCTGTCCCAACGCTCCGCAAGCATTCGTCCGCTCAGCCTCACCCGCTCTCCGATGGCCTTGCGGATCACACTCCCGCGTAGACGAGCCGGGTGAAGAAGTCCGGCCCGATGACGAACTTGCCCCATTTCGCGTCGAATGCTGCCGTTGGTTTCGCGGCGGCCGTGTCAGCCTTCCTATGTTGAGCGTTGCACCTGGCCGAGACGGCCCGGCCAGGCGCAACACATTGCGCGCGACTAGCCCTTCTTCGTGAGGGGGCAGGCGCTTTCGCTGAGCGGACGGAAGGCTTTCTCGGCCGGGATGGTCGACAGGATGGAATAGTAATCCCAGGGGGCCTTCGACTCGGA
>JAFAEL010000284.1 GCA_023423995.1 Pseudomonadota bacterium
ATCGGCTGCCGGCGCGAGCAGGTGACGCGCGAGTTCACGTCGATGGATCAGGAAGGCCTGATCGAGCGCAAGCGCGGCGCCCTCGTCATCAAGCGGCCCGACCTCCTGCATGCGCGCGTACAGGCGGCCCTGCGCGACGAATAGGGTCAGTCGACCCCGTAGGCGCGCAGGAAGACCCCGAGCGCGGCCTCGACCTCGCGCGAGATCTGCGCCGGGCTCGGCCCGGCCTCCACGCCGAAGATGGCGCGCTTGAACGACCGGGCCGAGCACATGCCGAGAAACTGCTCCGCCGCAACCTCCGTGTCCTCGATGCGGAGCCGTCCTGCTGCCACCTGGGCATCCAGGTAGGCCTTCAGGCGACGCGCTCCGGTCCGCGGCCCGGCCTCGTAGAACGACTGCCCGAAGCGGGGGAACTTGTCGGTCGCGCCGATCACCATCCGGATGGATGAGATGTGGTCCGGCTTCAGCATCGCCTCGAGGAAGCTGATGCCGAGGCGCCGCAAGGCGGAGGCTACGTCGGGATCGTTCTCGTCCAGCCGGAAGACCGCCTCGGCCAGGCCGGCCTTCTCCTCCAGCGTCAACGCTTCGAAGAGCGCCTCCTTCGAGTCGAAGTAGACGTAGAGCGTGCCCTTGGAGACGCGGGCGGCCTTGGCGATCTCGCCCATGCTGGCCCCATCGAAACCCGCGGACAGGAACACGCGCCGCGCACCATCCAGGATCTGACGACGTTTGGCGCTATCCGCCGCAGGCAACTCGGAGGGCTTCTCTTGAAGGGTTGCGCTCATCACATCCAGAGTGGCTCATTGACCGAACCGTTCGGTCAGAATAAATGGGACCGGCCTTGCAGGTCAATCGGAGCCGTGTTGGCGACCTGTCGCGGGCTCGTGTCGGGAGTTCTTCATGGTGCGGTCCGACGACCTTTCCTCGGCGGAGCGGGGCGGCCCCATGCGGGAGGCTCCGGATATGAGCAGAGCCGGCGCTCCGGTCCTCAAGGCAGAGACCGGAATCGGCTCCGACGTCGCGCGGGCCGAGGCCAAGCCGGCCACACCCGCACCGCCGCCGAAGGGCTCCCGCAAGCGTGCCGTGCTTCTGGTGATCCTCGCGATCGCCCTGATGGCCGGCAGCTATTTCGGCTATGGCTGGTGGACGAACGGCCGTTTCTTCGTCTCGACCGACGACGCCTATGTCGGGGCGGACGTCACGATCCTGGCGGCCAAGGCCTCGGGATACGTGACCGCGGTCGAGGTCGAGAACAACCAGACGGTGCAGGCGGGCCAGGTTATCGCCCGCATCGACGATGTCGACTACCGACTCGCCGTCAGGGCCGCGCAGGACAAGCTCGCCACGCAGAATGCATCCGTCGAGCGGATCGCGAGGCAGATCGAGGCCGCCGAGGCCCAGGTCCGACAGGCGGAGCCGCAGATCGCCGCCGCCCGAGCCGAGTCTGTCCGCGCCGCTGCCGATTACGACCGCCAGGCTCGCCTCTCCCAATCGGACTTCGCCTCTCGCGCTCGTCTCGAGCAGGCGCAGGCGGACCGCGACAGGGCGGCCGCCAACGTCCTGGCGGCCGAGGCCGGCTTCGCCGCCGCGCGGGCCAATGTGGACGTGCTGAAGGCTCAGAAGGACGAGGCCGATCGCGTCGCCGCCGAATACCGGACGGCCGTGGCGCGGGCGGAGCGCGATCTCTCCTTCGCCACCATCCGGGCTCCCGTGACGGGCGTTCTGGGCAACCGGGCGGTCGAGGTGGGCGCTTATGTCCAGCCGGGGACGCGGCTGGCCGCGCTGATCCCGTTCGCGAGCGTTCGGGTCGATGCCAATTTCAAGGAGACCCAACTGGCCAGGATCCATCCGGGCCAGAGGGTCGAGTTCGAGGTGGATGCCTATCCGGACCGCCAGTTCGAGGGCAGGGTAGAAAGCATCTCACCCGCTTCCGGCTCGCAGTTCAGCCTTCTGCCGCCGGAGAACGCGACCGGCAACTTCACGAAGATCGTCCAGCGCGTTCCGGTCCGGATCAGGGTCGAGCAGGCCGATGATGCGGTGCTCCGCCCCGGCATGTCGGTCGTGGTCCACGTCGACACGCGCGCGCCGCGTACGGCCCAGGCCGCGAGGTAGCGCCATGGCGAGCGCAGCGCTCGCGACTCCCGCCGCCGCGCCGGCGGTGGCCGCACCAGCGGGTGAGGGCCGGAAGCTCTTCGCCTTCCTCTGCATGGTGTTCGGGATGTTCATGGCGATCCTGGACATCCAGATCGTCTCGGCGTCCCTGGCGGAGATCCAGGCCGGTATCTCCGCGTCGGCGGACGAGATCTCCTGGGTCCAGACGGCGTATCTGATCGCCGAGGTCATCATGATCCCGCTGTCGGGGACGCTGTCGCGCGTGTTGTCGACGCGCTGGATGTTCGTGATCTCCGCCGCCGGCTTCACCTTCATGAGCTTCCTCTGCGCGACGGCCTCGTCCATCGAGCAGATGATCGTCTACCGCGCCCTTCAGGGCTTCATTGGCGGGGGCATGATCCCGACCGTCTTTGCCTCCGCCTACACGATCTTCAGGCCCGAGCAGCGCAACGTGGTCACGCCGATCATCGGGCTCGTCGCGACCCTCGCTCCGACGATCGGGCCGACGGTCGGCGGCTATCTGACCGACCTCTTCTCCTGGCACTGGCTTTTCCTGGTCAACATCGTGCCGGGGATCTTCGTCACCGTGACGACCTACTTCCTGGTCGATTTCGACGAGCCGAACCTGGGCCTGTTCAAGAATTTCGATTGGACAGGGCTCGCCCTCATGGCGGCTTTCCTCGGCTGCCTCGAATTCGTCCTCGAGGAAGGCCCCATCAAGGACTGGTTCCAGGACGAGTACATCCTGATCGGGACGTTTGTTTGCGTCGGAGCCGGCCTCGGCTTCTTCTGGCGGATGTTCACGGCCAAGCAGCCGATCGTCGACCTCTTCGCCTTCACGAACCGCAATTTCGCGGCGGGCTGCGCCTTCAGCTTCGTGATGGGGATTGGGCTCTACGGCCTAACCTATCTCTATCCGGTCTATCTCGGCCGGGTACGCGGCTACTCGGCCCTGCAGATCGGCGAGACGATGTTCGTCACGGGCATCTGCATGTTCCTCACCGCGCCGATCGTGGGGCGCCTGATGGGCAAGGTCGATCCCCGTGCCATGATGGCGGCAGGCTTCATCGGTTTCGGGCTTGGGACCTGGTGGGCGTCCTACATCACCAATGACTGGGACTTCTGGGAGCTCCTGATCCCGCAGGTTCTGCGCGGCGTGTCGCTCATGGTCTGCATGGTGCCGATCAACAACATCGCGCTCGGAACGCTCTCGCCGGAGCGGATGAAGAATGCGTCGGGGCTGTTCAATCTGACACGCAATCTCGGCGGGGCCGTGGGGCTCGCCTTGATCAACACGACCTTGAACGACCGCTGGGACCTTCACCTCACCCGGTTGCACGAGAAGGTGACCTGGAGCCGCGCCATCGCGAACGAGACGCTTCAGACGATGACGGGCGCTTATGCGCGGCTCGGCTCCGATGCGAGTCTTGCCGGCCTCAGGACCGTCTCGAACATCGTTCGCCAGCAGGCGCTCGTCATGTCCTTCGGGGACGTCTTCCTCATCATGACATTCCTGTTCGGGTCGCTGGCCCTGCTCACGCCCTTCATCAAGCGTCCTAAGCTCGGAGCCGCCTCGGCCGACGCGCATTGAGGCGGACGGAAGGTTTGGCTAGTCTCGCGCCGCTTCTAGGGCGCGAGGTTCAACGACATCTTGTTCTTCCGGCGACGTTTGGCCGATCCGGCGAGGGACGGCTTCGGGGCGAACGCTCCTGGGGAATGCACCGACGGTCCTAAACTCCTGATCCGCTTCGAAGGGATCTCGAAGCGCTTCGGCGCTCTCACCGCCGTCGACGACCTCGAGCTGAACATCCGCGAGGGCGAGTTCTTCTGCCTGCTCGGCCCGTCGGGCTGCGGGAAAAGCACGCTCCTGCGGATGCTGGCCGGTTTCGAGGAGCCCGATCGCGGTCGCATCCTCCTCGACGGCCGGGACATCGCGCACGATGCGCCGCATCGGCGGCCGCTGAACATGATGTTCCAGTCCTACGCGCTCTTCCCTCATCTCACGGTCGCAGGGAACATCGCGTACGGGCTGAAGCAGAGCCGTATGCCGAAAGCGGACATTGCCCGACGCGTAGACGAGATGCTCCGCCTCGTGCGCCTTCCGGATCTTGGCGATCGCTATCCGGCTCAGATCTCGGGAGGGCAGCGTCAGAGGGTCGCTCTCGCGAGGGCGCTCGCCCGCAATCCTCGCGTTCTCCTCCTCGACGAGCCGCTCGGCGCTCTGGACCGGCGCTTGCGGGAGGAAACCCAGGCGGAACTGAAGAGCCTGCAACACAAGCTCGGCACCACCTTCATCATGGTCACGCACGACCAGGACGAAGCCATGAGCATGGCCGACCGGATCGGCGTCATGGAGAAGGGCCGCATGGCCCAGGTGGGTCCCCCGCGCGAGCTGTATGAGCGTCCCGCGAGCCGGTTCGTCGCGGCCTTCCTCGGAGACGTGAATCTCACCGCCGCCGAGGTGGTCGGAACCGGCGACGGTGTGGTCCAGGTCGCGACCGGATGGTCGCCCCAGCCATTCTCGGTGCTCCCGTCGGCCGACGGAGGAGACGACCTGCCGCCGCGCACCATCGCCATCCGGCCAGAGAAGCTGGTCCTGGAGCCGATACCCACCGGGGCGGAAGGTTCGAACCGTCTGGCCGGGCGGATCGTGAGCGCGAGCTATCTGGGCAGCGAAACGCTTTACGGCGTCGAGGTGGCTGCGGGGCAGGTGCTTCGGGTTGCGCAGCCGAACGGGCGAATGGCGCCAGGTCTGGCGGAAGGCACTCCCGTGCAACTGAGCTTCCCGCCCGAAGCCGCGGTGCTCCTGCCGTGAGCGCATCCGTAGCTGCCGGCCGGCGCAGCCGTATTCTGGTCGTCGCGCCGCCGTTCCTTTGGCTCGCCCTCTTCTTCCTGGCGCCATTCGCGATGGTGCTCAGGATCAGCCTTTCGGAGCCGGCGATCGCGCAACCTCCGTACAGGCCGCACTTTCCCTGGAGCCTTGAGCCAGAGGCGTGGCGGCCCGTGCTCGAGACGCTGGGACTGGAGAACTACAGGACGCTGCTTGCGGACGCTCTCTATCGGGATGCGGCGCTGTCCTCGTTCGGTCTCGCTGCGACCTCCACGATCCTTCTGCTGTTCCTCGGCTACCCGATCGCTCTCGCGATGGCGCGCGCGTCCTCGAGCTGGCGGCCGATCCTAGTCGGTCTCGTCATCGTGCCGTTTTGGACGAGCCTTCTGATCCGCGTCTATGCCTGGATGGCGATCCTCAGCCCCGAGGGCTTTCTCAACCGGGCGCTGCTCGGCCTGGGGATCGTGGAGCAGCCTCTGCAGATCCTGAACACGAACGCCGCCATCCTGATCGGCATCGTCTATTCCTATCTTCCGTTCATGATCCTGCCGCTCTACGCGAGCCTGGAGCGGCAGGATCCGACCCTGGTCGAGGCGGCATCGGATCTCGGAGCGTCGCGCCTGAAGGCATTCTGGACCGTGACCGTTCCGCTCTCGATGTCAGGCATCGTCGCTGGCACGCTCCTCTGCTTCATCCCGATCGTGGGCGAGTTCATCATCCCCGACCTGCTCGGCGGGTCGGAGACGCTGATGCTGGGACGAACGCTGTGGAGCGAGTTCTTCTCCAACCGCGACTGGCCGCTGGCCTCCGCGGTCGCGGTCGTGATGACGATCCTGCTGGTCGGACCGATCGTGGCCTACCGCAACGCCGAGGCGCGCCGGCTGGAGCCCCGGGCATGAGCACGCGTCGGTTCACCTGGTTCAACGGCCTCGCGCTCGCGCTCGGGCTCGCCTTCCTCTACGTGCCCCTGGCGCTCGTCGTGGCGTACTCGTTCAACGCATCTCGCCTCGTCACGGTGTGGGGGGGATTTTCGACCCAGTGGTATGGAGCGCTTCTCGGTAACGAACCTCTCAAGCAGGCCGCCTGGACCTCCCTCCGGGTGGCCGGCCTCTCGTCGGTGTTCGCTACGGTGCTGGGGACGCTGACCGCCTATGCGCTCGTCCGATACGGTCGGTTTCGGACCCGTACCCTGCTCACGGGCATGCTCTATGCCCCGATGGTGATGCCCGAGGTCATCACCGGGCTGTCGCTGCTGCTCCTGTTCGTGGCCATGGGGCTCGACCGCGGCTTCTGGACTGTCACGGTCGCGCACACGACGCTGACGCTCGCCTTCGTGGCGGTCGTGGTGCAGGCTCGGCTGGCTGATCTCGACCGCTCCCTCGAGGAGGCCGCCGCGGATCTCGGGGCGCCTCCGACGCGGGCATTTCTCACGGTTACCCTGCCGCTGATCGCACCGGCCGTCGCCGCTGGTTTCCTTCTCGCCTTCACGCTGTCGTTCGACGATCTGGTGCTCGCGAGCTTCACATCCGGACCAGGCTCCACGACGCTGCCGATGCTGATCTACAGCAGCGTGCGATTGGGGGTGACCCCGGAGATCAACGCGGCTTCGACCCTGATGATCGCGCTGGTCGTCTTGACGCTTGCCCTGGCGGCGCTGTCCTCCCGATGGCGCGGAGCCCGGACGCGCCGTGTCAGGCGAGGCTCGGGGTGAGAAGCGCCTCCGCCTGCCCGGATTCGCTGCCTGGAAGGCTTGGACCGAACCTGGAGCGCCTTTATGGTGGCGCCAGGGGGCTGAGCGCATTCGCTCGCCTCGGGGAGTGAATGAATGAAGAAGGTCTATCCTGACGCCCGAGCGGCGTTGGCGGGTGTCATCGGCGACGGCATGACGATCATGGCCGGGGGTTTCGGCCTGTGCGGGATTCCGGATCTCCTGATCGAGGCGATCCGCGATTCAGGTGCAAAGAACCTGACCATCGTGTCGAACAATGCCGGCATCGATGGGGTCGGCCTCGGCGTTCTTCTCGAGACGCGGCAGATCAAGAAGATGATCTCGTCCTATGTCGGCGAGAACAAGACCTTCGCCCAGCAATATCTCGCTGGCGAACTGGAAATTGAATTCAACCCGCAGGGTACCCTCGCCGAGCGTATCCGCGCCGGTGGGGCCGGCATCCCGGCCTTCTTCACGAAGACCGGCTACGGCACGCTCATTGCCGAGGGCAAGGAGACCCGCGAGTTCGACGGCGAAAACTACGTGATGGAGCGTGGCCTCTTCGCTGACCTGGCGGTGGTCCATGCCTGGAAAGGCGACAAGGAAGGCAACCTCGTCTACCGGAAGACCGCGCGGAACTTCAATCCGATGATGGCGACTGCCGCCAAGGTCACCGTTGCGCAGGTCGAGCACCTCGTCGAACCTGGCGAGATCGATCCCGATCACATCATCACGCCGGGCATCTACGTCAGCCGCATCGTACACGCACCGAACGCCGCGAAGCGGATCGAGCAGCGCACGGTCCGCAAGGCGGCCTGAGGGAGAATTCAGCAATGGCTTGGACACGCGACCAGATGGCCCAGCGCGCCGCGCAGGAATTGCGCGACGGCTTCTACGTCAATCTCGGCATCGGCATCCCGACCCTCGTCTCGAACTACATCCCCGAAGGCATGACTGTTCAGCTCCAGAGCGAGAACGGGATGCTGGGCATGGGGCCGTTCCCGTTCGAGGGGGAGGAGGATCCTGACCTCATCAATGCCGGCAAGCAGACTATCACGGAGCTGCCGACCACGAGCTATTTCTCCTCGTCCGATTCCTTCGCGATGATCCGCGGCGGGCACATCAACCTGTCGATCCTCGGGGCCATGCAGGTCGCCGAGAATGGCGACCTCGCCAACTGGATGATCCCCGGGAAGATGGTGAAGGGGATGGGCGGCGCGATGGACCTTGTCGCGGGCGTCAAGAAGGTCGTTGTCGTCATGGAGCATTCGGCGAAGGGCAAGGACGGCTCGACGGAGCCGAAGCTGCTCCATGCCTGCACGCTGCCGCTGACTGGGACACGCGTCGTGGACATGGTGATCACCGACCTGGGCGTCTTCACGATCGACAAGCACGGCAACGGCGGCATGAAGCTGATCGAGCTCGCGCCGGGCGTTACGGGCGAGGACGTGAAGGCGCAAACGGAAGCAACCTTCACGGTCGCCCTTTCTGATGCCTCTCAGAAGGCGGCCTGATCCGGCCTGGCAGGGCGCGTCGGATCGGACGGGCCCTGCCGCATCGCGCGGGTAAGCCAGGCGATCGGCCCAAGCCCTGCGAGCACGATGACGAGGGCGGCGAGTGCGCCGTCCTCGAAGATCCCCCGGGACGTGGCGCTGTAGACCTGGGTCGCGAGCGTCTCGACGTTGAGCGGCCGCAAGAGGAGGGTCGCTGGCAGCTCCTTCAGACAGTCGACGAAGACGAGCAGCGCCGCGCCTCCGAGCGCCGGGCGCAGGAGTGGCAGCTGGATGTAGCGGGCGAGCTTGCCCGGCCGCGCCCCGAGCACCCGGGCAACCTGGTCGATTTCGGGCGGAGTCTGCGCCAACTGCGCGGACAGGGTCACGACCGCCACGCGCAAGAACCGAATGACGTAGGCGATGACCAGCGCTGCCCCTGACGCGATCAGGATCAGGCCCGGACGATCCCCCGACAGGAAGGCCCAGATGTTGCCGAGAACCCTGTCGAGCGCGACGAGGGGCGCGAACAACCCGAGCACCAGGATGGTCCCAGGCACCGCATAGCCAAGGCTGGCGACGAAGGAGAGCCTCCTGGCTACGGGGGTGGGCCTCAGGCGGGCCGCGAGCGCGATGGCGGCTGCCCAGGCGACCACGATGAGGGTCGCGGCCGAGGCAAGGAGGATCGTCGTACCGAGTTGCTCGAGGAGGGCGGGCCCGGCAGCCTGGATCAGCTCGCGTCGGACGACTTCTACGGCAAGGAATGTCGCCGGGATCACGAAGCCGACGAGAAGCGGGATGATGCACAGGGCTGCGCTGAGAGCCGCTTTCGCCCCCGTCAGTTGGACGGGTTCTAGACGCGCCGTGGAGTGGCCCGAGCCGTGGTAGCGGCGCCGGCTGCGTTGCAGCTCCTCGGCAAGGAGCAGAAAGGCGACGATGAGGAGTGCGATGCCCGCAATCTGCACTGCCCCGGCCATGTCTCCCCGGTTCAGCCAAGCCGTGTAGGCGGAGACCGTGAGGGTCCGCACGCCGAGATATTCGCTGGCGCCGACGTCGTTGAGCGTCTCGAGCAGCGCCAGGGTGGTGCCGACGGCGACGGCAGGGCGGGCAACGGGAAGCGCTACTCGCAGGAAAAGGCGGATCGGTCCGCATCCGAGGATCCGCGCCGCCGCGATCACCGAAGCGTCGCCCGCCAGGAACGCCGCCCGCGCGGCGACGAACACGTAGGGAAACAGAACGAACGCGAACAGCACGATGCAGGCCGAGAGCGAGCGTACCTCCGGGAACCAGTGGTCTGCGACGGTCCGTCCGAAGGATTCGCGCAGCGCGGACCGGACCGGCCCTGCAGCGTCCAGGATCTCGACATAAGCCAGGGCCGTCACATAGGTCGGGACGGCGAGGGGGAGGGGAAGCAGCCAGGCGAGCGTGCGTGAGCCCGGGAAACGGAACGCGGTAAGGAGCCACGCTGCTCCGGTCCCGATGGCAAGCGTGAGAAACGCCACTCCTGACAGGAGGAGCGCCGTTTCCAGGAGCGCGGCAGGCAGGACGCTCGATGCCAGCCGGACAAGCGCATCGGAACCGGCGAGCACCGCCGAGAGTGCGAGCGAGGCGAGCGGCGCCGCAACAGAAAGCGCCCCGAGGAGGGGCGCGATCAGGATGAGAGGTGGGCGGTAGCCAAAGCGCGGCCAAGGTCGCGCGGCCGGTGCAGCAACCTGCAGCGGCCCGGCTTCAGCGGCGATCAGCGGTCGAAACCAACCTCGTCGACGAGTTCGCTGGCGCGCTTACGCGCCTTGGCAACATCTGCCAGGCTCATCGGGTCGGGCTTCAGCTTGCCGAAGGATGCGATGAACGGGTTCACGGCCACGCCTTCCCGGATCGGGTACTCGTAGTTCACGTCCGCGAAGACGTGCTGGGCGTCCGGGGACACCATGTACTCGATCAGCTTGATCGCGTTCTCGCGGTTCGGCGCGTTCTTGGCGACGACGGCGCCGGAGACGTTCACGTGCGTCCCGCCGTCCTCGAAGGTCGGCAACACCGGGCGGATCGCAGCCGCCCATTTCTTCTGGTCCTCGTTCTTTCCCGTCGCCATCAGGCCGACATAGTAGGAGTTGCCGAGCCCTATGTCGCAGACACCGGCAGCGATGTCCTTGGCGACGTCCCTGTCACCACCGGAGGGCTTCTTGGCGAGGTTCGCCTTCACGCCCTCGAGCCACGCCCGCGTCTTCTCCTCGCTCTTCTTGACGAGCATCGCCGCCGTCAGCGCGATGTTGTACGGGTGCTGGAACGAGCGGGTGCAGACCTTCCCCTTCCATTTCGGGTCGGCGAGGCTCTCGTAGGTGAGCGCCGTGTCAGGCACACGATCCTTCGACACATAGATCGTGCGGGCCCGCATGGAGAGCGCGGTCCAGCGCCCGTCGGGATCGCGAAGATTGGCGGGCACGGCGGCAGCGATCGCCTCCGACCGGACCGGCTGCGCAACGCCGAGGTCCAGCGCCTGCTGCAGGCGCCCGATATCGACGGTTATGAGCACGTCGGCCGGGCTGCGATCCCCTTCCGCCGCGATGCGCTCGGCGAGGCCCTGCTCCGAGAATATCGCATTAACCTTGATGCCGGTCGCCTTCGTGAACTCGTCCAGGGTTGCGGAATATTGTCCTGGCTCGCGATTCGTGTAGACATTCACTTCGCCGGCCGCGAGGGCAGGGAGGCCGGTCAGCGATGCCGCCATCATCGAAGTAGCGAGGAGTCGGATCCTGTAGCCGCGCACGTTCGCCTCCCTGTCGGATACCTGGGCGTTGATGCGCTGCTAACAGCACGGGCGGTGCGGGCATGCAAGAAAAAGTGGTTTTCTTCCAGTAGCTTAGAGCTAGTCTAAATCTTATCTGGAGCGACGCTGGCGCCGTGCAGGCGTTTCATCAGAGGCACGGCGCGTTCCGATCTACATATGCCGGCCGCGGATCAGGCCTCGCCTGAGCCTGTAGCCTTGCGCAGTCTCTCCGCGGGGGGGGCGTCCCGAAACGCGTCCGAGTGGGCCCAGGGGCCCTTCGAACCCTTCGCCGCCCCGGATTATGGGCCTGTGATACTCCTCTGGAGCCGAAAACTCACAAAGGAATGCCCCTAGAGCGTTGACGGGACGCGCCCCTCTGCTCAAGGGTCCCGAGGCTGCGGTTGATTCCGCGACTAGAGGAGATGGCGGGAATGGCCAAGGAAACGAAGACGGCGGCGAAGAGCGAGACGAAGCCGAAGGCGGCTGCGAAGGGCGAAGGCGCTCCCCGCAAGGTGAATCCGGCCCTGATGAAGCCGATGACGCCCTCGAAGGAGCTTGGTGCTGTCGTCGGCACGAAGCCTCTGCCGCGCACCGAGGTCGTTTCGAAGGTGTGGGAATACATCAAGTCGAACAAGCTTCAGAACCCGAAGAACGGCCGCGAGATCCTGGCCGACGACAAGCTGAAGAAGGTGTTCGGTGTCGACAAGGTCACCATGTTCGAGATGAACAAGCACCTCTCCAAGCACCTCAGCTAAGTCGGGTCCGGCCGAGCCCCGCCCGCAATCTCCGCCCTTCCGCCCCGAGCGGCAGGGCACCGGCCCGGCCGGTTCGGCGGAAGCAACACGAGAAGGGCGGCGCCAAGGCGTCGCCCTTCTTCGTTTAGCCGGCGGCTCTGAGGCCCTATTTGCCTTGGCCGACTTTGGACGGCAGCGGAAAAAGCGTCACGAAACGCTCGGCGGCCGCGCTGTCCCCCTCTATCGCAAGGGCGCCGCTTGCCTTGAGCGCATCGAGCGGCACGCCCCCGTACACCGCCCCCGCGACTGCCCGTGGGCTGCCGGTGATCTCGACCTGGGTTTTCTCCGTACTGCCGCGTTCGATTGTGACGCCGGCCTCGGTTACTCGGAGCAGAAATCGAACATCGCCGAACCGGAAGCCGATCCGCGCTGCAAAGCCGCGCGCCCGAGTGGAATCGAACATCGTCCTGAATGACAGGAAGAGCGAAGTCGCACTCAGTGGAAGGCTCGGGTCATGGGACGGCGAACGCGCCGCCCAGCGGCCGAGCACCTGGAAGATCGGCTCGCTCTCATATCCCCACGGCGTCAGTTCGTAGACCTGCACGGAAGCGGGCGGCGGCAGCTTCCGCCGGACAAGGATGCCTGCTTCCTCCAACCCTTCGAGCCGCTGGGTGAGCACGTTTGCGCTGATACCAGGCAGGTCGGCGCGGAGTTCGCTGAAGCGCTTGGGGCCGAGGATCAATTCCCGCATCACCAGCAGGGACCAGCGCTCTCCCACCAAATCGAGCGCGTGGGCGGCACCGCAAGCGTCGTCGTAGATGCGCCGCGGGCTGCTTCGGGTGGCCTCGGTTATTTTTTCTGACTTCATAGTTGCGATATATAACCTGCTCGGCTAGCGTCCAAGCGTGTCGAAGTGAATGGGAGCGAGCGCCGTGGCGAAGCTGATTTTCGTGAACCTGCCCGTAACCGATCTCGAGCGGTCGGTGGCCTTCTACGAGGCGGTCGGCGCGTCCAAGAACCCTCAGTTCAGCGATCACACGGCGGCCTGCATGGTGTTCTCCGACACAATTCACGCGATGCTGCTGACCCACGATAAGTGGCGGCAGTTCAGCTCGAAGGAGATCCCGGACGCGCACAAGAGCGCGCAAGTCCTGATTGCGCTGTCCGAGGAGAGCCGGGCTGGTGTCGACGCGATGGTGGGGAAGGCGGGCGCCGCGGGCGGCAAGCTCGATCCCACGCCGACCCAGGATTTCGGTTTCATGTACGGCCGGAGCTTCGAGGATCCGGACGGCCACATCTGGGAGGTGATGTGGATGGACGTCGAGGCTGCCAAAGCGGCGATGAGTGGGGCGCAGGCAGCGGCCTGACGGCTGGTCGGAGATCGAGCATCCGGGAGGGCGACATGCGCGTGATGGTTCTCGTGAAGGCCACCAAGGAGAGCGAGGCGGGGCTGATGCCCTCTGCCGAACTCCTGGACGCCATGACGAAGTACAACGAGGAACTCGTCACCGCAGGCATCTTGCAAGCCGGCGAGGGCCTGAAGCCGACTTCCCAGGCCAAGAGGATCGCCTTCGACGGGCCGAGCCGGACCGTCATCGACGGCCCGTTCGCGGCAACGGAGGAACTCGTTGCGGGCTTTTGGATCTGGCAGGTCAAGGACATGGACGAGGCGGTGGCTTGGGCGAAGCGCTGTCCCAATCCAATGCCCGGCCCGAGCGAGATCGAGATCCGGCCGTTCTACGAGTTGGAAGATTTCGGCGAGGCGATGACGCCGGAGGTCGCCCAACGGCACGACCGGACGCGTGAGAAGCTTGGCGCGAGCTGACCCGGCGTAACGACAACAAGGATTGGGAGGAAGCGATGAGCTACGTGGACGGTTTCGTGATCGCCGTGCCCGCGGCAAACAAGGAGGCCTTCCGGAAGTTGGCGGAGGATGCAGGCCGCATCTTCCTGGAGCACGGCGCGTCCCGTGTCGTGGAATGCTGGGGCGATGACGTCCCGGACGGCAAGCTCACGGATTTCCGGCGGGCCGTGAACGCGGAGGAGGGCGAGGTCGTCGTCTTCTCGTGGGTCGAGTGGCCATCCAGGGAGGCGCGGGACACGGGCAACAGGAAGATCATGGAGGATCCGCGCATGAAGATGGAGAGCGGAGCACCGTTCGACGGCAAGCGGATGATCTTCGGCGGCTTCGAGCCTATCGTTTCGTTCGGCAGGTGAATCGTGCCCGGGATCACGCCTTGCCTCTGGTTCGACGGGGCCGCGGAGGAGGCAGCGGCCTTCTATGCCAACCTCATTCCTGACAGCCGGGTGGAGCGGGTCGACCGCTCCCCTATCGATACACCCTCCGGCGAAGCCGGCTCGGTCCTGACGGTCGAGTTCGTCCTCTACGGGCAACGCTTCCTCGGCCTGAATGGCGGGCCGCATTTCAAGTTCAGCGAGGCCGTCTCGTTCATTCTCGAGTGCGACGGCCAGGATGAGGTCGACCGCTATTGGGCGGCACTCTGCGACGGCGGCCAGCCGGGCCCGTGCGGCTGGCTGAAGGATCGCTACGGTCTCTCCTGGCAGATCGTGCCCCGCGAGGCGCTCGCGATGTGGCGCGATCCGGACCAGGCTCGCGCCGCCCGCGCGATGGGCGCCATCATGGAGATGGGCAAGCTGGACCTTGCAGCGATCAGGCGGGCCTACGAGGGGACGGCATGAGCCTCACACTCTACGCCCACCCGTTCTCGTCATACTGCCAGAAGGTCCTGATCGCGCTCTACGAGAACGGGACTTCGTTCACGTACCGCATGCTTGGGCCGGAGGATCCGGTCGCGTTCGAGGAACTGCGCGAACTCTGGCCGATCGGCAAGTTCCCGGTCCTCCTCGACGACGGCCGCGCGATACCCGAGACGAGCATCATCATCGAGCATCTGGAACTCTTCCATCCCGGCCCAATCTCCATCCTTCCGGCGAACCCCAAAGAGGCGCTGGAGGTGCGGTTCATGGACCGCTTCTTCGACAATCACGTGATGGAGGCGATGCAGCCTGCCGTCCTAGAGGCGCTTCGGGGCCAGGACGGGCGTCCAGAGGTGGCCCGGAAGGAAGCCGGGCAACGGCTGGACAAATCCTACGCATGGCTCGAGAGGAGGCTCTCGGGCCGAACCTGGGCGGCGGGCGAAGCCTTCAGCCTCGCCGATTGCGCCGCGGCTCCCGCCCTGTTCTACGCCGATTGGGTGCACGAGGTGGGTCCGGATTTCCCCACTGTGAGGGCGTATCGCGCGCGCCTGCTCGGGAGGCCCTCTGTTGCGCGCGCCGTCGACGAAGCACGCCCATACCGGCCCTTATTCCCCTTGGGGGCCCCGGACAGGGACTAGCTGAGACCACGCCTTTCGGATTATTCCGAGCTGGATCGGAACTGGCCGGGCCCACCTCCGTTCAACTGTGCTTACGGAGGAATTTCATGAAGAAGGTTCTCTCGGCCGCTCTGCTCGGGATGGCGCTCCTCGCGGGTGGCGCTACCCTTGGCGGTGCTACGCCCGCTGCCGCGCAGGGCAAGATCTATTATGGCCCGAGCGGCCCGGGTTACGGCTCGGCCTATCGTCCCTATCGTCCCGGCGCCCGCCGTTACGTCGCGCCGCGTCGCGCTTACGGCTACCATCGCGGCTACGGCCCAAGGCGGGGCTACTATGGCGCGCCGCGCCGTTACTATCGGTAGCGTTTCCTACCGGCGAGGCTACCGCCTAAACCGAAACGGCCGGGCAGTGCCCGGCCGTTTGCACATGATCCAAGGGCGCGCCTGCTCTGGGACGGTTCACGCCACCTTCCGGGGCACCAGCCGAAGCCCTGAGATCGAGGCCTGAGCACCTTCGGTGCCGGCTTCCGAGTACTCGGCGTCCTCGTTGACCGCCCACACGTCGTACAGGCGTTCGCCCGCCATGATGTTTCTGGCGGCGAGCATGCCGGTCATCATGGCATGGTCCTGATTGTTGTACTTGTGCATGCCGTTACGCCCTACCGGATGCAGGGTCGGATAGTTCATCTGGAAATCGAGACGGATCGCCTCGACGTTCTCGCGGTAGGCATCGTCGTAGACCGGATAGGCCTTGGGTTGGCGTACGATGGCAGCGTCGACGACGTCTGCCGGGTCGATCAGGCCTATGCGCCCGATCTCATGCGCAGCAAGTGCGATGAGTTCGTCATCCGGCATCGTCCAGAGCCCATCCCCTTCAAAACAGAAATACTCCAGCCCGAGGCACGTATGCCCCTCGTCCGGTACCATCTCGGGCGACCATGAGCGGAAGTTCTGAACGCGCCCGACGAGCACGGACGGGTCGTGGATGTACACCCAGTTGTCGGGAAAGGATTTGTCCGACTTCGCGATGAGGGCCACCGTCAGGAAGTCTCGATATCTCAGCGCGCGCGCCTGGAAGAGGCTGATCGGCGTTGGCGTCAAGGCCTCGGCGAGCTCCCGCAACGGCGCGGACGAGACCACGTGCCGGGCGGTAAAGGTTTCCCGGGTGCCATCCGACCGCAAGGCCGTCACGGTCCAGATGCTGCGCTTCGCATCCCAGGACAGTCCGTCGACGCGCCGGTCCATGAGGACGTGGCCGCCGAAGCTGCGGATCTTGCGGGCTGCTGCCTCCCACATCATGCCAGGCCCGCGCCGCGGGTAGCGGAAGGATTCGATCAGGGTCTTCACGACCTCGCCGCTCTTCTTTGCCGTGGGCTTTTTCAGCGCGAGCGATCGGGCCAGGCCATCGAGAATCGCGGTTCGCAGGTCGAGGCCCTTGATGCGCTGAGAAGCCCAGTCGGCCGAGATCTCGTCGCAACCCATGCCCCAGACCTTCTCAGTGTACGTCTTGAAGAAGATCGAGAAGAGACGCTCGCCGAACTGGTTCCGAACCCACTCGTGAAAGGTCTTGGGCTGGCGGATCGGGCGAAGGCGCGCCGCCGCATAGGACAGGACGCAGGCCGCGGATTCGACCACGCCCAGGTTCCGCAAGGCTTCGAGTGCCTTCAGCGGATAGGCGTAGAACTTGCCCTTGTAGAAGATGCGAGACAGGCGCGGCCGCTCGATGAAATCATCGGGCAGGATCTCGGTCCAGAGGTCGACCACCTCCTTCTGCTTCGAGAAGAAGCGGTGTCCGCCGATGTCGAACAGGAAGCCGTTGTGCTCGACCGTGCGGCTGATCCCGCCAACCTGATCCGGGTCGGCCTCCAGCACCACGACCTGGAAGCCGGACTTCGCGAGCGTGTAGGCCGTCGTCAGGCCTGCTGGGCCGGCGCCTATGACGAGGGTGTCGGTGTGGCCGCTCATGGTCTGATTCCGAGGAGCTCAGGGGCCTCGCCGGCGAGGCGGGCCCGGAAGGTGACGAGGCACTGGCCGGCGAAAGAGAGGCCCGCGGCCATTGCAGCGGCGATGCCGATCGCTGTGAGCGCCGGAAGGGCGGGAGCGAAGCTCCGAAGCGCGAGAAAGACGGCGAGGTTGAAACCTTGGGCGCAGAGCGCCACCGCGACGTAGCGCAAGGCCTCTGCGGGCACCGGGCGTCCGCTCGCCGTGAATGTGAAGCGCCGGTTCAGCTGCCACGTCGCGAAGGTCGCGACCCCGATGGAGATGCTTCTGGCGAGAGCGTCCGGCGCTCCGAGCGCCGACACGCCGGAGAAGGTCGTCATATCCGTCAGGAGGCCGGCGCTGCCGACCAGAAGAAAACGCGGAAGACTCAGGGTCATCGCTCGGCGGAGCAGGGCGGCCGCCGGCAACGAATCCCATCTTCGATGACGCGACCGACTCGAGGCGATCGAACTCACACGGCGACTCCTGTTCGCCGGCAGCCTGACGAAAAATGGTTGATGCGCCGTTGCGGTGAGCCCCGCCTCGTTAAGGATCCTGCCACGTTAGGCGGCGGGTAAGCCCATTCCAGGAGGATGCGGCGGCAGTCGGCAGGTTCTGGAGCAGCATGGAAGCCTTCGCGACGGGAACCTGGCTGACGCGCTCGCGCGTTCGGGCCGTGGCGCTTGTTCTGGTCGTCGGAACGGCGGCCGCCGTGCTGTTGCTCCTGGCAACCCGAACCGGGCCATACGGCACGCTGGACAAGTGGGGGCGCCCGCTCGGCACGGACTTTACACTCATCTGGAGTGCCGGGACGCTGGCGCTGGAGGGGAGGGCAGCAGGCGCCTACGACTGGACGACCATCGGGGAAGCCGAGAAGGCCACGCACGGAACGGAGGACGTTGCTCTTCTCGGCTGGCACTACCCTCCAATTTTCTTCCTTCTGGCCGCGCCTCTCGCGTCGCTGCCTTACATCGTCTCGCTCGTCCTATGGCAGGCCGTGACCATAGCGGGAGCCGCCTCGGTCGCCTGGCGCATCCTGCCGCGTTGGGACACGCTTCTCATTGCCCTGGGCTTCCCGGCGGTTCTCATATGCCTCGCCCACGGTCACAACGGGTTCCTGACAGCTGCCCTGTTCGGGGGCGGTTTGCTGCTGCTGGACCGCCGCCCGTTCATCGCAGGGCTGCTGCTTGGCTGCCTCGCGTACAAGCCCCAGTTCGGGATCATTCTTCCGCTGGCGCTTGCGGCAGGGGGGCACTGGCGAGCCATCGCCGGTGCCACCATCGCCGTGATCGTCCTCGTCGTGGCGGCCCTGACGTTCTTCGGGGCCGAAACCTGGGCGGCCTTCTTCTCCTCGATAGAATCCACCCGCCGGATCGCGGTCGAAGACGGCGCCACGGGCTGGTACAAGATCCAGAGCATCTTCGCCTGGGTGCGCATGCTCGGCGGCTCTCTGCCGCTGGCCTACGCGGCGCAGGGCGTCGTGTCCTTCTGCGTGATCGCCGCGACAGTCTGGCTCTGGTTCATCCAGGCTCCGATGCGGTTGCGAGCGGCGTGCCTGCTTCTCGCCTCGCTTCTTTCGACGCCCTACCTCCTCGACTACGATCTCGTCCTTCTCGGACCGGCGATTGCCTTGCTGGCCAGCTACGGTCTTGAGCATGGCTTTCGCCGATGGGAGGCGACAGCGCTCGCCTTTGCCTGGGTCGTCCCGATCGCGGCGAGAGCCCTCGCCTTCTTCTGCCAAATCCCGGGCGGGTTCCTGGCGGTCTCGATCCTCTTCATCCTCGCGGCAGGCCGCGCGATGCGGGAGAGCTCCGGCGAAGCGTCCGTCAGCCGTATCGCAGCTTCATGGCGACGATCAACGAGACGAGCGCCAGGCTGAGCGCATTGGCGAGGATCAGAGGCCAGCTCCCGATCAAGACGCCATAGGCCAGCCATAGAGCCAGTCCCAAGCCGAATGTGAGCTGGGCTGAAAGGGAGATGGCTCTCGTGTCCCGTAGCCGGATCGTCCGCAGGGCCTGTGGGACCCAGCAGAAGGTCGTGAGCACGGCGGCCGCGCCGCCGATCGATTCGGCCAGAAGTGACGTCATGGCCCATGAATGCAGGTCGTCGGTCGCCGTACCACCGGTTGCCGACTGAACCTGCGCTCCGGTCGCGGGTTTTCGTCCGGCGACAAGGGAGAAACGGTCGATGGACATCGCGTTGGACAAGGTTTGCGAGCTCATCCTGCGGGCCCGCGCAGTCGACGTGAAGGAAGGCATGACGGATCCGGATTCGGGCTCCAATGCGATCGACGACGGGATGGCCGACGTGCTTACCGCAGGCTCGGACGATGCCAGCGAAGAAGAGATCCGGGAGTTCATCGCCGGCCTGAACGACGACGAACGACACGACATCGTCGCGATCGTGTGGATAGGTCGAGGCGATTTCGACGCCGAGGATTGGTCGGAGGCGCTGCGAACCGCGCGGGAGCGGGAGCAGGGCGACACGGCCGATTATCTGCTCGGAATTCCGAACCTGCCCGATCTTCTCGACGAGGGGCTGGCAGCGCTCGGCCGCTCCTGCGCCTGAGCTAACGCCGCCGCACCGCCGCCAGCGCAGGGCAGCTCTGCTTCCATGCGCTCCGGGTGGTGCGCGTCTTGCTCACTCGTCCGTCGATGTTAAGACGGGCTATGCGGTCGATCCTCTCCAGGCCGCCCTTCGGCAATCCAGCCTCCGCCAGCATCGCTCTCCTCGTCGCCATCACGATGACGGGGACACTCGCGATGCACGTGTTCGTTCCTGCGCTGCCCCAGGCAGGAGCGGATCTGGGCGCCTCGCCAGGGGCGATGCAACTCACCATCACGCTTTATCTGGTCGGGCTCGCCGCCGGCCAGTTGGTCTATGGGCCCATTTCGGACCGCTTCGGCCGGCGACCCGTCATCATCGTCAGCCTTCTGCTCTATCTAGTCGGGTTCCTTCTCGCGATCCCCGCGGCCTCCATCGGAGGCCTGATCGTCGCGCGCGTTCTCCAATCGCTCGGCGGGTGCGGATCGCTGGTGATCGGACGTGCCATGGTGCGGGATGTGTCGAGCGGACAGGACGCGGCTCGCCAACTGGCCTTCCTGACCATGGCGATGTCGATGACGCCGGCGCTGGCGCCTGCGATCGGCGGCTTCATCGATCACGCCTTCGGGTGGCGAGCGATCTTCGTGGCCCTGGCCGTGCTCGTCGCCGTTATCCTGCTGCTCGTCGTGTTCACGCTGCCGGAAACGAACCGGCGGCCAATCGCACTTCCCGGCTTTCGAGCAACCTTCGGCAGCTACGCCCGGCTCGCGCGCTCAGCCAAGTTCCGGCGCTACACAATTGCGGCGGCATGCGGCGGCACCAGCCTCTACGCCTTTCTGGCGGTGGCGCCGTTCCTGATCGGCGAGATGCTGGGCCGATCCTCGCAGGAGGTCGGGCTCTGGTGCCTCTTCGTCACTGTCGGGATGGCGGTGGGCTCGGCCCTGTTCCGAATGATCGCTCGACAAAGCGAGGTCCGCGTCGCCGCGCAGCGAGGCAACCTCATCTGCCTTGCATCGGCGATCGTTCTCGCTGGGCTGATCGCCGGCGGCTTCTTCTCAATCTGGACGCTGGTCCTGCCGCTTTTCACCTATGCGATCGGCGTGGGCGTGATGGGCCCCAACGCGGTCGCCGGCCTGATGAATGTCGATCCGGATGCGGCCGGCTCCGCTTCAAGCCTCTATGGTTTCGTGTCGATGGGCTTCGGGGCGCTCTACACGGTGCCGGTGGCCCTATTCCACGGCGCGGGCGCGCTGCCGATGGCTCTCACCCTACTCTTTGCGTCCTGTCTCGCTGCCGCCGCCCTTCACCGGGTCTGATCAGTTCCCGAACAGCTTTTCGAAGAACTCCGTCAGGGGATCCGGGCCCGACTGGGCGCCGGCCGGACGGCTGGAACGGCCGCCAGACGCCGAGGCGACGCGCGTGCCTGGCGAGCCGGGGAGGGCGACTGGCCGCTCTCCCTGAAGTCCCGCCTTCATGAAGCGGCTCCAGACTTCCACCGGTAGGCCCCCACCCGAAACCTTCTTGGTCGGGGTGCCGTCGTCGTTTCCAAGCCAGACGCCGGCGACGAGGTTTCCCGTGTAGCCGACGAACCAGGCGTCGCGGAATTCCTGGCTGGTGCCCGTCTTCCCTGCCGCCTCCCAGCCCGGGATCTCGGCCTTCCGCGCTGTTCCGGTGAGAAGCGTCTCCCGCATCATGCCGTTCATCATGGCAACGGCGGAGGTATCGATCACCCGACCGAGGCCGCCTTCCGTCCGCCGGTAAATTACCTTGCCTCCCGGCCCTCGGACCTCGGCGATGATGTACGGGACGACGCCAAAGCCGCCATTCGCGAAGGCCGCGTAGGCGCCGACCAACTCGATCGGCGAGACTTCCGACGTGCCGAGCGCGATGGAGGCGTTCGGCTGCAGAGCGGAGGCGATGCCGAGCCGGCGGGCGATCTGCACCACCTTCTTCGGGCCGACCTCCATTCCGAGCCGGACGGCGACCGTGTTGAGCGACAGGGCGAGCCCGTCGCGGAGCGTCACCGGGCCACGGTAGTCACGTGAATAGTTCTCCGGGTTCCAGCCGCGGACCGAGATCGGTCCGTCCTCCCGAACGGTGTCCGGCGTCAGGCCGGCTTCGACCGCCGCAAGATACACGAAGGGCTTGAAAGCCGAGCCCGGCTGGCGCTTCGCGTTCGTGGCGCGGTTGAACTGGCTCTCCGCATAATCCCGCCCGCCGACCAGGGCTCGGAGCGCCCCGTCCGGCCGCATGGCCACGACGGCTCCCTGCTGGACGCCGAATTTCGACCCCTTCTGCCCAAGCTCCTCGGTCAGCGACCGCTCGGCGGCGGCCTGCAGCACGGGATCGATCGTCGTCCTGACGGAGATGTCGCTTTCAACCGTGCCCACGAAGTCGTCGAGCACGTCCATGACCAGGTCGGCGGCGTAGTTGGCCGAGCCCGCGCCCGCCCGGCGGGTGGGCTTGGCCGGCTCCATCAGGGCCGTCTTGTGCTGCTCGGGCCTGATGTAGCCTTCGTCCGCCATCGCGGCGAGGACCAACTCCGCGCGGGCCCGTGCGGCCTCCGGATTTCGGTTCGGCGCAAGGCGGGACGGCGCCTGGACGAGGCCGGCGAGGGTAGCGGCTTCTGCGACAGTAACCTCGCGCGCGGGCTTGCCATAATAGCGCTGGGCCGCAGCCTCGACCCCGTAGGCGCCCGCGCCGAAATAGACCCGGTTGAGATACAGCTCGAGGATCTGGTCCTTGGTATATTGGTGCTCCAACCAGAGCGCTAGGATTGCCTCCTGAATCTTGCGGGAGGCGGTGCGCTCCTGGGTCAGGAAGAGGTTCTTTGCGAGCTGCTGCGTCAGCGTCGAACCGCCCTGAGAAACGCCGCGCGAGGTTAGGTTGCGGAAGGCCGCGCGGGCGATGCCGAGGGGATCGATCCCGAAATGGCCGTAGAAGCGCCGGTCCTCGATCGCCACGAAAGCCCGTGGGAGATGGGGCGGCAGCTCTTTGATCGAAACGCTGCGGCCGCCGGTCTCGCCGCGGTTGGCGAGCAGCGTCCCATCCGATGCGAGGATCGCGACATTCGGCGGGCGCTTGGGGACGGAGAGCTGGTCGATCGGCGGAAGCTGCGTCGCGTGATAGGCTACGAGGCCTGTAACCCCGATCGCCGCCCAGATCCCGACGACGAGCGCCCACGAGATCAGGCGCCCGATGAGGGAGCGGCTTCGCTTCCGGCTCGGCTTTTGCCGCCGGCCCTTGTCTCCGCCTCGTCCAGACCTTGCCATCGTTCCCCCGGCCCGGTCGCCGTGGGACAACCTGAGCCCAACATCCGACGGATCGCCGGAATCGAATACCGGCTCCCGTCGTTCCCGGCGGCGCTCCGGTCCCTTACTCATTACGCTCCCCGCAAAGCCCGCGGCGTGCGGGCCAGGCTCGGACACAACACGATAATCCGGGGCGCTTTAAGGCTGCGTAAAGCCGCGCTCTGGCTCGGTGCCGCCCCCTATGCTTTGGTCCAGCCTGACGCAATCCCGAAAGGATCCAGATGAAGCAGGCTTTCCGACTGGCTGCCCTGTGCGCCGCCTTCGCCGCTTTCCCCGCCGCGGGCCAGCAGCAGCCGGCGGCCCCCGAAAGCGAGCAGACGGTCGTGATGCGCAGCGTGCTCGAGGCGCTCAGAGCCAACACGGCAGCGCTCCAGCGGAACAGCCAGATGCTGGAGACGTTCTCCAACCGCCTGGAGCGTGTCGAGGCCGCGACCCGAAACGTGCCCCCGGCTATGGAGGGGTTAAGGACGGATATCATCGCCATTCGAGCAGGTCTCGACAGGCTCGTCACGGCGGCGAGTGGAAAGCGGCCTGCCGCCACCCTCCGCTTCTCGCCCTTCGCTTGCGGCAACGAGGCCGAGGCGAGCTGCGTCGTGAACGCCTGCAAATCGGTCGGCTACGGCAACGGGGTCGCGGTTTCGGTCAACCGGACGGGGACAGGCGCGAATGTCCGCCCGACCAGCGTCGCGGAAGCCACTTGCTACGAGTAAGGGCTGGACCACGGCAGGCATCCGGGATCAGCGAGCCCGTGCGCGTGCGCGTGGATAGTCCGATCGGAACTCGGGTTATCTCGAGTTCCTATCGAGTGGGGTGCCCCGGCCGGGACGCTCCGGGGTCCCCGTCTGGAGTAAGGGCTCCCTGATCCTGAAACTTCGCGTCGACCGCTCCATTTCCAGCTTGAGAATGCACCATCCCTAAAGGAAATGCTCATACCTGAGATGTGGCACGCGCCACAGAGCATGATGATACGTTCCTCGAAGATATTCCTTGCGCTGGCTGCGCTCTGCGCGGGCACATCGCAGGTCTTGCCGGTCCGTGCAGATAACGGAAAGCCTATCCTTATCGTGACGGGCAATGTAAATAACGGCAACGGGCCGGTCCGATTCAGTCTGTCGTCGCTTGAGATGCTCGGCGTCGTAGCGGTTGAAACGAAGACACCTTGGCACAATCAGAAGGTGCGTTTTGAAGGCGTGCCGATGTCTGTCCTCATGAAAGAGGTCGGCGCGAAGGGGAATGTTGTCGAGGCCCATGCGCTCAACGATTATTCCACGATGATCCCTGTCGAGGATTTCCGGAAGTTCAACGTCATTTTGGCGACCCGGAAGAATGGGATGCCTATGCCCGTCCGGGATAATGGGCCGCTGTTCATCATCTATCCTTATGACAGCGATCCCGACTTGCAGAGCCAGCGATACTACGGGCGTTCCGCCTGGCAGATCAAAGAGCTGAAGGTCAAGTAGATCTTGGTCCGGGAGCGTCTCAACACCCTTAGTGCTGTCAAGCTCGCGCTGCTTCTCGTTATCGCGGTCTTCGCGGGCTCGGCCGTCTATACGTCGCTCGTGATCGAGCAGCGCCAGACGGCGTTGCGGAACACCGACCGCTATAACATCGCCCTTCTCGCGAGCCAGGGACCGGCCGAACTCGCACGCTTTCTGGAGCGGGTCAGTTCCTCCACCTGGTCGGGCAGCGACGTCGATGCCGATGAGATCGGCCTTCGGTTCGACATCCTCGTGAATCGCCTCGGCCTATGGCGCGACGGTGAGTTCGGGGCGTTTGCCGATGCCACGCCGGAACGGCGGGAGACGTTGAGGCTGTTCGAGGAAGCAATCGCCGCCGGCGAGAGCCTCGCGGCCTCGCCCGGTGACATTGGCGCCCGGGCGACGTTGCGGCGCTTGTTCGTTCCCCTGGAAGACAGATTCGCTCGCTTGGCTGCGGAGGCACACCTTGTGAGCGCCGAGCAAGCCTCCAAGGATAAGAGCGAACTGCTCGGGCTGCATGAGATCTTCACCTGGCTCGCCATTGGGCTGATCTGCTGCGGTATCGCGCTCCTGGGTCTTGTGCTCTGGCACAACCGGCTTCTCTCGAAGACCCATTCCCGGCTTCATGAGCTCACGGGGGATCTTCGACACGCGTCCGGCCAGCTCAATGCTGCAATGGACAACATGAGCCAGGGGCTCTGCATGGTCGATGCTGAGATCCGGCTGACGGTGTTCAACCGCCGCTTCCTGTCGCTTTTCGGGCTATCCAGGGCCGATGCGCCGCCCGGAGCTGCCCTGCCCGAGGTGCTCGCGCGATCTCCCCTTCTGCGGGCGGATCAGGTCGGGCTGCAGAGTTCTGCGCTATGGCCCTCGCTTCTCAGTCTCGAGAACGGGGTCGTGCTCGCCGCGACCTATCGGCCCCTCCCCGATGGTGGCTTCGTTGCCACTTACGAGGACATCACCGACCGCCGTCAGGCCGAGGCCAAGATCGCCCACATGGCCCATCACGACGCCCTGACGGAGTTACCGAACCGCGCGCTGTTCCTGGAGCGCCTCGACGCGGTGCTGGCGGGGCTTGAGGACAGCGAAAGGAGCTTCGCGGTCCTGTCGCTCGATTTGGACCGCTTCAAGGAGGTGAATGACAGCCTTGGGCATATGGTCGGCGACCAGCTTCTCTGCGCAGTGGCGCGGCGGCTGCTCGAGTGCATCAGGCCGGGCGGGATGGTCGCCCGCTTTGGGGGCGACGAGTTCCTCATCCTCCAGCCGAGCGAGAACCAGCCTCGGGACAGCGAGGCTTTTGCGAGAAAGATCATCGAGGTCGTGAGCGCGCCTTACGACATCGATGGGCGGGAGATCCTGACGGCGGCCAGCATCGGCGTTTCGGTCGCACCGTTCGACGGCGTCGACTCGCACCAGCTGCTTAAGAATGCAGACCTTGCCCTCTACCGAGCCAAGGGGGAGGGGCGCGGAACCTACCGGTTCTTCGCTCCCGAGATGGACGCCGCCCTGCAGGCGCGCCGGTCGCTGGGGCAGGACCTGCGGCACGCGCTCGCCCACAACGAGCTCGACATCCACTACCAGCCGATCATCAACCTGAGGACGAACGAGATCGCGGGCTACGAGGCGCTGCTTCGCTGGACTCATCCCCAGCGCGGTCCGGTCTCGCCGGGCATCTTCATTCCGCTGGCGGAAGAGATCGGGGTGATCTCGGAACTCGGAAAATGGGTGCTGCGGCGGGCCTGCGAGGAGGCCGCGCGCTGGCCGGAACACATCCGGCTCGCCCTGAACCTCTCCCCCGTTCAGTTCCGTAGCCGCGACCTCGCGCCGACGGTCGCGGCCATCCTTGCGGCGACAGAGCTCCCGCCTCACCGCCTCGAGCTCGAGATCACCGAGACGGTGCTCTTGGACGAGAACGATTCCACGCTCGCCATCCTGCACCAGCTGAGGGCGATGGGGACACGGATCGCGCTCGACGATTTCGGCACTGGGTTTTCCTCGCTAAGCTATCTGCGCGCCTTTCCCTTCGACAAGATCAAGATCGACCGCTCGTTCGTCCGGGATTCGGAACGGCCGGACTGCATCGCGATTATCCGTTCCGTCGCCTCCCTGGCTGCCAACCTGCACATGGCAACGACGGCGGAAGGGATCGAGACGGCAGAGCAACTCGATCGCGTCAGGAAGGTGGGCTGCACCGAAGGGCAGGGCTACTTCTTCGCGAGGCCCAAGCCCGCGCACGAACTCGTCCATTCTCCGGCCGGGCAGAAGACCGAGCCCCGAAGGCTCCGCCTTGTCGGTTAGGCTGTGTGCTCGGTCCCGTCGGGCATGGCGAAAGCCTCAATGACGAGCTTCCTGAGTCGGGCGATCGGCACGGCTCCGTCCCGCGTATGCTCGCGCGCGCGCCTCTCAAGCCAGAGGAGGGCGTCGATGGTCAGGGGGGCTCCGCCGCAGGCAGGCCTTCCGTGCTCATCCTCCTCGTAGAGAACGCCGAAGATGCCGAGCTTCTCTCCGGCCCCATCCCACAGGAGAAAGGCATGAGCCCGCACGGTCACGATGGTGCCGTCGGGCTGGACGTAGCGCTTGCTGAAGGAGCAGGGCTCCCGCGTGCTGATGATGGCCGGCAGCCGCTTGCGGTTTTCTTCAAAATCTGCGGCTAGGATAAAATCGAAGGGCGTGCGGCCGATGATTTCGCCCGCATCCCGGCCAAGCAGGCCTGAATATCCTGCATCCGCATAAGAAATTATCCCACTCAGGTCGAAGCAAGCAACTCCGAAAACCGGCGCTGCGGAACCGCGTCCGGCCTTCCGAGCCTCTGCCACGGGCCGTCCTCCTCAGTCTCGGGGGCAATTCTGAACGGCTATCCTTGTACGGGGCGGCAGCCAAGGCTGGCGAGGTCTCTTATTCTCGATATCCACTTCAATGCGCCGCGTGTGCTCTTGTCCCAGCAGGTGCGCTGTCACGAAAGAAGGTAGCCAGCCGGACAAGGCTCGCCCGCCGCGGATCCGTCGCTCGCCAGGCCAGCGCGACGGTGCGGACCGGGCCATGCTCTCCGAATGGGCGCGAGACGACGAGGCCGGTCGCGTCCGGTCCCTCGTCCGCGGCAAGCCGCGGCATCAGCGTATAGCCAGCCCCGGCGGCAACCATCGAGCGAAGCGTCTCGAGACTCGTGGCGTGGCGCCCGGCGTGCGGCCCTGCCGCGCAGGCAGCCAACGCCTGGTCGCGCAGGCAATTCCCCTCTTCGAGCAGCAGGAGCTCCGGGCCGGAGAGCGTCTCTGGGTCAATTTGTGGCGCGAGCGCGAGGGGATGGTCGGTCGGGCAGGAGAGTAGGAAGGGCTCCTCGAAGAGCGGGAGGACCGTGAGACCGGTCTCGTCGACGGGAGGGGAGAGCAAGACGGCATCGAGCCGGCCTTCGCGCAGGCCGTCCAAAAGCTCGGCCGTCCTGCCTTCGCTCAAGGTGAGGACGAGCTCGGGAAAGCTCTGCCGCAGGGAGCGGAGAACGCGGGGAAAGAGGTAGGGCCCGAGCGTCTGGATTGCGCCGAGGGCAAGCCTGCCGGCGAGCGTGTCGGCGCCTTCCTGCGCGATGACGAGAAGCTTCTGCGCCTCGGCCAGCACGGCGCGGGCTTGCCGGGCCACGGCCTCCCCCCGGGCAGTCGGGAGGACCCGGCGGCTCGTTCGTTCGAACAGCGTTAGGCCGAGTGCCTCTTCGAGCCGCCGAATCTGTGCGGAAAGGGACGGCTGGCTGACATTGCACCGCTCTGCCGCACGTCCGAAGTGGCGCTCCTCGGTGACGGCCACCACATACTCGAGATCGCGGAGTGAGAGCGCGGCGACATTCATAGGCGCAGCCTATCGGATCCGGATAAACGTTGCATTTGCGGCAGCGTCGCAGGGGCGCCATAAGCCAACTGCACATTCGTACAGCTCCAATCTGCCCCATCGGGGCGCGGTACCAGAGGAGGCGCCTATGGCGGAAGACAACAGGATCCTGACGACGCGTCAGGGTCATCCGGTTCGCGACAACCAGTCGATGCGGACCGTCGGGGAACGCGGCCCGGCAACGCTCGAGAACTATCAGTTCATCGAGAAGATCACCCATTTTGACCGCGAGCGCATTCCAGAGCGCGTCGTCCATGCCCGCGGGGCCGGCGCCCATGGCTGGTTCGAGGCCTATGGCAAGATCGGCAACGAGCCGGCTTCTAAGTACACCCGCGCCCGCGTCCTGAACGAGACGGGCGTGAAGACGCCGATGTTCGTGCGCTTCTCGACCGTCGCCGGCGCCAAGGAGAGCCCGGAGACCGAGCGCGACCCGCGCGGCTTCGCGGTGAAGTTCAAGACGCTCGACGGCAACTGGGATCTCGTCGGCAACAACCTGAAGATCTTCTTCATTCGGGACGCTATCAAGTTCCCGGACATGATCCACGCCTTTAAGCCCGATCCGGTGACCAACCGTCAGGAGGCCTGGCGCTTCTACGATTTCATCGCGATGCATCCCGAGTCGCTGCACATGGTGACCTGGCTGAAGTCCCCGTGGGGCATCCCGGCGAACTACCGTGAGATGGAGGGCTCCGGCGTCAACACGTACAAGCTCGTGAACGCCGAGGGCGTCGCTCATCTGTGCAAGTTCCACTGGGTGCCGAAGCAGGGCGTGCGCAACCTGACCTCCAAGCAGGCTTCCGAGATCCAAGCGAAGGATGTCGGGCACGCGACGCGCGATCTCTACGACAACATCTCCAAGGGGAACTTCCCCGAGTGGGAGTTCTGCGTGCAGATCATGCCCGACGGCCCGAACGAGCACCTCACCTTCGACCCGCTCGACGACACGAAGCGCTGGCCCGAGGACCAGTTCCCGCTGCTGCCGGTCGGTCGCATGGTGCTGGACCGCGTGCCGGACAACTTCTTTGCCGAGGTGGAGCAGTCGGCCTTCGGGACGGGCGTCCTAGTCGATGGGATCGACTTCTCGGACGACAAGATGCTGCAGGGCCGGACGCTCAGCTATTCCGACACGCAGCGCTACCGCGTCGGCCCGAACTACCTGCAGCTGCCTATCAACGCGCCGCAGGAGGGGGCTCGCCTGGCCACCAACCAGCGTGACGGCCAGATGGCGTTCTACGTGGATCGCGGCGGCGAGAGCCGGCACGTGAACTACGAGCCGAGCTATCTCGGCCGCGGCCTCGCCGAGGCGCCGAAGCCCGAGAAGGAGTATCACCAGTACGTCGAGGGCCATCTCGGCCGGTACCAGCCGACCCGCGTGCAGGACGACTACACGCAAGCCGGCGAGCGCTACCGGACCTTCCAGGACTGGGAGCGCGAGGACCTGATCGCCAATATCGG
>JAFAEL010000161.1 GCA_023423995.1 Pseudomonadota bacterium
CTGACCTCGCTCATGAAGTGGCAGGTCAATGACTGGTTCACGGTCACGAGCGACACGCGGCTCGCGTTCTATTCGCGCGATTTCTCGCAGACCAACCCGGCTGGCTGCACGCTCGCCTGCGCGACGAGCTTCCTGGCGGGGGGCAATCCGCTGGTCACGTATGGCGCCGGCGGCGGGATGAGCTTCAAGCAGACCGACTGGGGTGTCGAGAACGTCACGGCCGGTACGGCCAAGTTCACGACCGGCCCCTTCCGGCACGAGGCGGTGTTCGGGGTCAACTACTTCTACCAGGACAGCGAACGGCAATCGCTGACGGCCGTGGGCGGGCGCCTGCCGCAGAATATCCGCACCCCGGTCTTCGCGAATGCGAGTACCTTCGTGCCGAACCTCGCCGGCCGCCGCGTCTCCGACAATGAGGATATCGGCCTCTTCGCGCAGAATCGCGTCTGGCTCATCGACCAGCTCTCGATCCTCGGCGGCATCCGCTGGGACAACTTCTCGAGCACGCTGCGCACAAGCAACGCGGCCGGGCTGCTCGGGGCGACGACCAGCAACAACAACGACTTCGTCAGCCCCAAGGTCAGCCTGATCCTCGAGCCCACGAAGGACCAGACCTTCTACATGACCTATGCGCAGTCGACCTCGCCGACGGGGCAATATGCTGCGAGCGCGACCGGCATCGAGGTTCCTTCGACCTTCCTGCCGCCTGAGCGCAGCGAGCTCTACGAGGTCGGCGCCAAGATCAACGTCTTCGACGGCAAGCTCGGCCTCACGGGCTCGATCTTCCGCGTCAACAAGGAAGGCTCGTTCGACGTCGATCCGGTCACGGGCATCGCGGTGGCGGGGCCGCTCGATGCCGGCGAGAGCCGGCGCGTCAACGGCTTCGAGGTCGGCGCATCGGGCAACATCACCGAGCAGTGGAACGTGCAACTCGCCTATGCCTATCTCGACGGCAAGGTGGTGCGCACGGCGACGGGCGCGAATGTCGGCAACGTCGCGCCCTACGTGCCGGAGAACAACTTCTCCGTCTTCACGACCTACAACATCGCCCCGCATCTCGCGATCCCGGGCAAACTCCTGGTCGGGGGCGGCGTCTTCTATTCGTCCGACTACTTCGTGGCGAGCGACAACCTCGTCCGGATCCCGGCGACGCTCTCGGTCGACAGCCTGATCTCCTACGAGATCGACAACATCCGCATCGCCCTGAACGGCTACAACCTGACGGACGAGCTGAACTACAGCGCGGCCTTCAACGGACGCGCGACCCCGACCTCCGGCCGCACCTTCGTGGGCAGCCTGGGCGTCCGCTTCTGACCAATCAGGCGGTCCGCCCCGCCCGGGCGGACTGCCGCATTTCTGGATCAAGTCTCGTGCTCGTACATGTTCGTGGCGTACTGACCGGCGAGGAGGTCGCGCATTGCCGCGCGATCCTCGAAAGCTCGTCCTGGATCGACGGAAAGGCGACCGCCGGCGAGGTCGCGGCCAGGGCCAAGCGCAACCTCCAGGTGCCGGAGAACTCGCCCGAGGCCCGCGAGCTCGGCGACATCATCCTGAAGGCGCTCGGCCGCAATCCGATCTTCAACTCGGCCGCGCTGCCGCTCCGCGTGCTGCCGCCGATGTTCAACCGCTACGACGAGGGCATGTCCTTCGGGGCGCATGTCGACGGCGCTATCCGGGCGATCCCGGGCGCGGGGATGCGCATGCGGGCCGACGTCTCCACCACGCTCTTCCTGACCGACCCGGCCGATTACGACGGCGGCGAGCTGATCATCGAGGATTCCTACGGCAGCCATTCCGTGAAGCTGCCGGCAGGCGACATGGTCGTGTACCCCACGACCTCGCTGCACCGCGTGGAGCCGATCACGCGGGGCTCGCGCTGGTCGTCCTTCTTCTGGACGCAGTCGATGGTGAAGGACGACGGCAAGCGCACCCTCCTCTACGACCTCGACCTCGCCATCATCGAGACGCGCAAGAGCCTCCCGGATGACAGCCGTGCCGTCGTGGCGCTCACCAATTCCTACCACAACCTGCTGCGCCGCTGGGCCGAGCTGTGAGCCTGCGTGACCACCGCAAGCAAGAAGAAACGCCGGTCCTACTGGCTGAAGCAGCTCCACCTCTGGCATTGGGTCTCGTCGGCGATCTGCCTCGTCGGGCTCCTGCTCTTCACGGTGACGGGTATCACGCTGAACCACGCCGCGGAGATCGAAGGGAAGCCGAAGGTCTTCACGCGCGAGGCGCAGCTGGCTCCGGCGCTGGCGGGCGCGCTCGCGCCTGCGCCGCAGAAGGGCAGGGCGCCTCTCCCGGCCGAGGTCGCGGCCTGGCTCGGGACCGAGCTCGGGCTCGACCTGCGGGGCCGCGAGGCGGAATGGTCGGCGGGCGAGGCCTATGTGTCGCTGCCGCGGGCGGGCGGGGATGCCTGGCTGACGGTGGCGCGCGACACGGGCGAGGTCGTCTACGAGCGGACGGACCGCGGCTGGATCTCCTACCTCAACGACCTGCACAAGGGGCGGAATACCGGCACCGTCTGGAAGTGGTTCATCGATTTCTTCGCAGTGGCCTGCCTCGTCTTCACGCTCACCGGGCTCGTCCTGCTGCAGCTCCATTCGCACAACCGGCCGAGCACCTGGCCCCTCGTGGGCTTCGGGCTGCTGGGGCCGGTCCTGCTCCTGCTCTTCTTCATTCACTGAGACGCTGACCGATGCGCCTTCTCGTCTATGCCGCCGCAGGCGGCCTCGCCGCCACGCCGCTCGCCGCGGCGGAGCTCCTGGTCTCGGTCGAGATCCCGCGCCTGAACGTATCCGAGTACCACCGGCCCTACGTAGCCGTATGGCTCGAGGGCGCCGGCCAGAAGGTGACCAATCTCGCCGTCTGGTACGACGTCGACATGAAGAACGGCGAGGGCACGAAGTGGCTCAAGGACATGCGCACCTGGTGGCGCAAGTCCGGCCGCGAGCTCGAGATGCCGGTCGACGGCCTGAGCGGCGCGACGCGCCCGCCGGGCAAGCACCAGCTCGCCTTCGCGGGCGACGAGGGCCCGCTCGCCGGCTTGCAGGCTGGCGAATACACGCTCGTGATCGAGGCTGCCCGCGAGGTCGGCGGCCGCGAAGTCCTGCGTGTCCCCTTCCAGTGGCCGCCCTCCGGCCCGGCCAAGGCCGACGCCAAGGGCGAGACCGAACTCGCGGCCGTCGCGGTCGAACTGAAGCCCTGATCGAGGAGATCACCATGCGCAACCGCATCAAGCTCGCCATCCTGGGCCTCGCGGCCGCGACCGCCCTCGTCACGCCGGCGCTCGCCCATCGGCAATGGATGCTTCCCTCGGCGACGATCCTGTCCGGCGACGACCAGTGGGTCACGGTCGATGCGGCGGTCTCCAACGACCTCTTCTATTTCGAGCACGTGCCCCTGCGGCTCGACAACCTGGCGGTCTTCGCCCCAGACGGCTCGCCCGCGAAGGCCGAGAACCAGTCCACGGGCAAGTACCGCTCGACCTTCGACGTCCAGCTCTCGAAGCCGGGTACCTACAAGATGGCCGTCACCAACGAGGGCGTCTTCGGCAGCTACAAGCTGAACGGAGAGCAGAAGCGCTTCCGCGCCATGGGCGGCAAGGTGCCGGAGATCCCGGAGGGGGCGACGGATGTCCGCCTGTCCCAGAACATGGGGCGGCTCGAGATCTTCGTGACCGCCGGCAAGCCGACCGAGACCGTGCTGAAGACGACCGGCAAGGGGCTCGAACTCGTCGCCGAAACGCATCCCAACAACCTCGCGGCCGGGGAGGAGGCGAAGTTCGGCCTCGTGCTCGACGGCCAGCCGGCCGCCGATGTGGAGATCGAGGTGGTGCCCGGCGGCAACCGCTACCGCTCCAAGCTCGGCGACTTCAAGGTGAAGACCGACAAGGAGGGCAGGTTCACGGTCAAGTGGCCGGAGC
>JAFAEL010000082.1 GCA_023423995.1 Pseudomonadota bacterium
CCCTGACGGTCGGTGCCGTTCTTGCGCTTGCCGGTGCGCTTGCGTCGATCTCCCGCCTGTCCTCCGAGCGCCGTGCGCGCGCCTGACAGCCGCCTCGACCGGGCATCGTCCCTCGGGTAGAAGCGAAGGATGCTTGACCCCGCCGCTTTCGCCTCGACGCCCGCGCCGGGCCGCGACTGCGGCACCTGCACGCTGTGCTGCAAGGTCTATGACGTTCCCGCCCTCGAGAAGCCGTCGGGGAGCTGGTGCCGTCACTGCCAGCCGGGGCGCGGCTGCGGCATCCACGAGACCCGCCCGCAGCATTGCCGCAGCTTCCACTGCATGTGGATGCTGGAGACATGGCTCGGCCCCGAGTGGAAACCCGAGAAGGCGAAGCTCGTCCTGACGGTCGATCCCGTGACGCGATTCCTCCTCGTGCAGGTCGATCCCGGCTCGCCGGGAGCCTGGCGCCGCGATCCGTATTACGGCCAGCTCAAGAACTGGGCCGCCGCCGGTATCGCGCAGGGGCGGCAGGTCATCGTCTTCCTGAACAAGAGCGCGACCGTCGTTCTTCCCGATCGCGACGTGCCGCTCGGCATCATGGGGCCGAACGACCGCATCGTCGCGCGGGAGCGGCGCACCCCGCAGGGCATCACCCTGGACGTCGAGAAGGTGGCCGCCTGACCTCGTCGCCCGCCACGATGCCGGGGCCTGGGCCGCTCCAGGCTCTCCTTTTCGACAAGGACGGCACGCTCATCGATTTCGACGCGACCTGGGGACCGGCGGCCTACGAGGTCATGACGACTCTCGCCGGGGGCGACCGGGCGAGCCTGGAGCGCCTGATGCTCGTCAGCGAGTACATCGAGGAGGAGCGCCGCTTCCTGCCGACCTCGCCGCTGGTCGCGGGTTCCTCCGCGCATTACGGCCCGCTCTGGGCGGAAGCGCTCGGCCGGGAGCCCGGACAGGCCTTCTACTCCGAGATGGACGAGCTCTTCCGGATCGGTGGCTTGAGGCACCTTGCCCCGATAGCCCAACCGGCTGCGATCCTGGGGGAGCTTGCGGGGAGGGGAATTCGCCTCGGCATCGCCACCAACGATGCCGAAGCCTCCGCCCGGGCGCAGGCCGAGGCGCTCGGCCTTTCGCCGATGCTGAGTTTCGTCGCCGGCTATGATTCCGGGTTCGGCGGCAAACCCGATCCCGGCATGGTAACGGCCTTCGTCGAGCAGCATGGCCTCGATCCCGCCCGCGTGGCGCTGATCGGCGATTCCAAGCACGATCTCTTGGCGGCACGGGCTGCAGGCGTCGTGGCGATCGCGGTCCTGACGGGTCCCTTGCGGGAGGCGGCGCGGGAGGATGTGGAGCCTCTGGCCGATCACCTGCTCGTCTCGATCGCGGATCTGCCCGACTGGTTGAGCGGAGGCGCCGATGGCTGAGGTTCCGCACGATCACGGGCATGGCCACCATCACCATCAGCACGGCGGGCTCGGCCATGTGCATGCGCCTGCAAGCTTCGGCCGCGCCTTTGCGATCGGCATCTCGCTCAACGTCGCGATCGTGGTGCTGCAGGGCGTCTATGGCTACCTGTCGAACTCGGTCGCGCTGATCGCGGATGCGGGCCACAACCTCTCCGACGTGCTGGGCCTCGTGGTGGCCTGGGCCGCTACCGTGCTGGCCGCGCGGCCTCCGAGCTCGCGCTTCACCTACGGGCTCCGCGCCTCGTCGATCCTCGGCGCGATGTTCAACGCCGTGTTCCTGCTCGTCGCCGTGGGGGCGCTGTCCTGGGAAGCGTTGCGCCGCCTCGCCGACCCCGAGCCGGTTGCCGGCGTCACCGTGATGGTGGTGGCTGCCATAGGCATGGTGCTGAACGGCTTCACGGCCTGGCTCTTCGCCGGCGGCCGGGAGGGTGACCTCAACATCAGGGGCGCATACCTCCACATGGCGGCGGACGCGGCCGTGTCGGCAGGCGTCGTGATCGCAGGCCTCGTCATTCTCCTGACGGGCTGGCTCTGGGTCGACCCGATCGTGAGCCTCGCCATCAACGTCGTGATCGTCTGGGGGACCTGGAGCCTCCTGCGCGACAGCATCGTCATGTCGCTTGCCGCGGTGCCGGCCGGGATCGATCCGGAGGAGGTCCGCACCTTCCTCGCCACCCGCGATGGTGTGGCAGGCCTCCACGACCTCCACATCTGGCCGATGTCCACGACCGAGACCGCGCTCACGGCCCACCTGTCGATCCCAGGCGGCCATCCGGGCGATGGCTTCCTGATGGGACTGGCGGCCGAGCTGAAGAGCCGCTTCGGCATCGGGCACGTGACGCTGCAGGTCGAGACGGATCCGGACACGGTATGCGCGCTTGCGCCCGAGCATGTCGTCTAGGTCGCGCCTGAGAATGTGAACAGGATGCGGCTGTCCGGGCGCTGCGCGCCGCGCCGGGCGGCACCATCTCCGGGGTGATCGGATTGGAGCGTCGATGGCCTCTTCCCTCGCACTCTGGCGCGGCCGCAAGGGCGAACTGTCGCCCCTGCGCATCGCGACCCTTGCGATCCTGGTATGGCCCGCTGTGCTCGCCGTCTTCGACGCAAGCCGGGGAGGCCTCGGCGGCCGTCCTCTGAACGAACTCATCCACCGCTCCGGCTGGTGGGCCCTCGTCTTTCTGATGGCCTCGCTCGCCGTTACGCCGCTGCGCCAGTCGGGAGGGTTCTCGCGCCTCTTCGAGGTGAGGCGGATGATCGGCGTCGCGTGTTTCTGCTACGCGGCGGCCCATATTTGCCTCTACGTCGTCGACCAGAACTTCAACCTCGTGAAGGTCGCGACGGAGATCGGCTCGCGGATCTATCTGACGATCGGCTTCGTCGCGCTGCTTGGGCTGGCTGCGCTCGCCGCGACCTCGAACGACGCCATGCTGCGCCGGCTGGGCGGCCTGAAATGGCGGCGGCTGCACCAACTCGCCTACGTGATCTCGCTGCTCGCGCTGATCCACTTCTTCCAGCAGACCAAGGCCGATATCACCGAGCCGACGCTCTTTGCCGGGCTCTTCACCTGGATGATGGGCTACCGGATCTTCGCCGGGCTCGGAGAGGGCGCGCTCGGCTGGCCGCGTCTTCTTCTCCTCGCCGTGATCGCCGCGGCCCTCACCTTCGCGGGCGATCTCCTGGGGCTCTGGATCACGGCCGGCAGGCCGCCCTTCCTCGATTTCCTGCCGCTCTATGCCGGCGCGATCCTCGTTCCCGATCTTGGCATCCGGCCCGGCTGGCCCGTTCTCGGAGCCGGCCTGATCGTGACGGTCCTGAACCTTCTTTCCCTCTCGCGGCGGCCTCTGCCGCGCGCACGCCCGGCGCCGCGGCCTGCGACATCCTGAGCCCCGGCTCTCGCACCAACGTCCAGATTGCGGAGCCCTTCCAGTCGCTTATGGTGCGCGAAGCCTGGGCCCCAAAAGCGGGCACAAGGGAGGAAATTGATGCGCGGCCTTATGCAGGACTGGCCTCTGCTGATCCACAAGGTGATCGATTACGCAGGCACGGAGCACCCGAACCGGCCCGTCGTCTCGCGCTCGGTCGAGGGGCCGATGCACCGGACGACCTACTCGGAGGTGCGCGAGCGCGCCCTCAGGGTTGCCAAGCGCCTGACAATGGAGGGCATCGGCATGGGCGACCGTGTCGCGACCCTCGCCTGGAACACCTGGCGCCACCTCGAGACCTGGTACGGCATCACGGGCGTCGGCGCGATCTACCACACGGTCAATCCTCGGCTCTTCGAGGACCAGATCGTCTTCATCATGAGCCACGCGGAGGACCGGATGCTGTTCCTGGATCTCACCTTCGTGCCGCTCGTGGAGAAGATTGCCTCGAGGTTGCCCTTCGTCGAGCGCTACATCGTCCTGACCGACGCTGCGCACATGCCCGCGACGTCCCTTCGCAACGCCGTCGCGTACGAGGACTGGATTGCCGAAGCGGATAATGACTTCCGGTGGCTGAGCGTCGACGAGAACACGGCCGCGGGCCTCTGCTACACCTCGGGCACCACGGGCGAGCCGAAGGGCGTCCTCTACTCGCATCGCTCGAATCTCATGCAGGCGATGATGACGGTCATGCCCGACGCGTTCGGGCTTTCGACCCGCGACGTCGTCATGCCCGTTGTGCCGCTGTTCCATGCCAATAGCTGGTCCCTCGCCTTCGCGGCGCCGATGGCCGGGTCGGCGCTCGTCATGCCCGGGCCGAAGCTCGACGGCGCTTCGGTCTACGACATCCTCACGACCGAGAAGGTGACGTTCACGGCCGCGGTGCCGACGATCTGGTTCTCGCTGCTGCAGCATCTCGACCAGACGGGGGGCACGCTTCCCGACCTCACCCGGGTCGCGATCGGTGGCTCGGCCTGTCCGCGCGCCGTGATCGAGGCCTTCGAGAAGCGCTTCGACGTGCCGGTGCTCCATGCCTGGGGCATGACCGAGATGAGCCCGGTCGGGTCGATCTGCTCGATCAAGCCCGAGGTCCATAGCGATGACTACGAGAAGCTCCTCGACGTGAAGGTCACCCAGGGCTACGCGCCGTTCGGCGTCGAGTGGAAGATCACGGACGACAACGGGGTGGAACTGCCGCATGACGGCAAGACCTTCGGCCGGCTGAAGGTCCGCGGCAGCGCAGTCGTGCGCCGGTACTTCAAGCGCGAGGACGAGGAGATCCTCGACGAAGAGGGCTTCTTCGACACGGGCGACGTCGCTACGCTCGACGAGAACGGCTACATGCGGATCACCGACCGTTCGAAGGACGTCATCAAGTCCGGCGGCGAGTGGATCTCCTCGATCGAGCTCGAGAACCTCGCGGTGGGCCATCCGGAAGTGGCCGAGGCGGCCGTGATCGGCATCCAGCACCCGAAGTGGGACGAGCGGCCGCTCCTGGTCGTCGTGCCGAAGCCGGGCTGCGAGCCGAAGAAGGAGGACGTGCTCGAGTACCTCCGGCCTCGGATCGCGAAATGGTGGATGCCGGACGATGTCGTCCTCGTGCCGGACATCCCGCATACCGCGACGGGCAAGATCCAGAAGACGACGCTTCGCGAGCGCTTCCGGGACTACCGCCTGCCAACGGCCGGCTGACTCGCCAGCCTTTGCAGGTCCGCTGGTAGACCGAAGGGCGATCTTTCCGGAGATGATCGTCTTTATTCTTCTTCGGTAGCGCTCGGTTAACCATGCCGTGGCTGAATAGGCCAAGGTGAACGGCAGGTTCGACCGGACCGGTCGTCTCGCCCCGACGCGCAGCGATGCGGCGGGGCGAGCGCTGGAGGGAAGCTTCGCCGGGCACGCGTTTCGTCGAGTCGCGTCCCATGTTGCGTATCGGTTCTCCCTCCGCCCGCGGTAGCCACGGCCACCTGCTTCGTGGGCGCTCGCTCCGAGCGACTGCGCTGATGACCGCGGCGGCCGTCCCCATCGTATTCGCCGTGACGGCCGGGCTCGGGATCATCTCCGTTCCACCCCTCCGGCAGGCCGATCCGGACGTGACGGGAAGCGTCTCGCCGGCTCCCATCCGCATCGACTCCAGCCTGCTCGATCCGGCCCCCATGCTCGGGAAACAGGCTGCGCAGGGTTGGTCAACTGCACCTCTCGCCGCTGGCCTGCTGCCGAAAGCCTCGCCTGCTGGGGCAGCGACGACCGTTGCGCCGCGCGCCGTGCCCGCTGGGAGGCCTGCGCCCCCTCAGCAGAATGCGGCGCCCGAGCCGCAGCGCACCTCGCAGCTCCTGCATCCGATCCCGCTTCCCGCTCCGCGTCCGGCGTATCTGGCCCCCGCCGCCGGTCCCGCCGTTGCGC
>JAFAEL010000196.1 GCA_023423995.1 Pseudomonadota bacterium
TCGACGTCTTCTGGCAGACGGGCGAGCCGCTCAAGGGCGTGTGGCTGCCCGACCAGGGCGTGCCGACCTACCGGGCGCGCTGACGCCCGAACAGCACCAGCGAGGACACGATCCCGAGTCCGAGGACGCCGACGGCGCAGATGGCGAGCGTCGGCGTCACGCCGAGATGGATCAGCCCGAAGCCGATCACCGGGGTGCCGAGGGCCTGCCCGACGAAGTAGCTGAAGGCGTGGAGGGACACGGCCGAGGCGCGCGCATCGGCGGACAGCTCCGTCACCTGCGTCTGGTACGAGTTGTGGAGCATGTAGAAGGCGATGCCGGTCATCATCAGGACCGCCGCCTGGACCGGCCATGCGGGCCCCGCGGCCAGGACCAGGAACGAGACGGCGCCGATCATGCCCGCCGTGATGAGCATGCGGGCGACCCCGAGGATGCGCAGCAGCGGCCGGACCGACAGCGTGTAGAGCATGCCGCCGGCCGCGAAACAGGCGATCATGATCCCCGCTTCGGGCGCGCCGCCCAGGCCGCGCTCTTCCAGTAGCGGGGCAAGATAGGGCTGGATCCCAAAGATGATCCCGCCTTCGATGAACACGAAGGCGAAGAGCGCGCGGGCGCGCGGCATCGCCAGGATCCGGCCATAGCGCTCGGCCGCCACGCGGACGCTGAAGGTGCCGGCGGCGGGCCGGGCATGGCGCAGCCCGACCACGGCCGCGACGGTCGCGATCGCCGCCAGGATCCCGGCGAGGAAGAAGACGCCGCGCCAGCCGATCCAGGCGGTTAGCACCCCGGACATCGAGCCGCCGAGGAGTTGGCCGGTGATCGAGAACAGGAGGAAGCGGCTGATGGCGACCTGCCGCTCCGCCATCGGCACGCGATCGCCGATCGTGGCGAGCACGAGCGGGATGATGCCGCCCCCGGCCGCTCCGGAGAGCACGCGCAGGATGAGCAGCGTGTCGAGGTCGGGCATGAAGCTCGCGAGGCCGAGCGTCACCGCGAGCACGAGAAGGCAGATCTTGATGATGCGCTCCTTCCCGAGCGCGTCGCCGACGGGTCCGAGGACCGGCTGGACGAGCGCATAGGGAAGCGCGAAGGCGCTCGCGAGGAGCGCGACGTCGTGGGCCGGACGGCTGAGGTCGCGCGAGATCTCGCCGACCATGGGATCCACGAAGCGGATCGCGAAGGTGGAGGCGAAACCGCAGACGGAAAGGACCAGGATGGTGCGCTGGCCGGAACGGTCGGGGATCATGTGGGCTCGGGCTGTCCGCCGGGCTTTAGCGCCGCGCCGGGCGGAGTGCGAGGCGCTGCGAGCGGGGCGCCCAAGCCCCGGGTGCGCTTGACGTTTCCGAGAAGGCGGGAAAGGCGGGATCGCGCTGCCGGCGCGCGACCCCGCCAGGGATCACCGCACGCCGCCGCCCTTGGCGAGATCGTCGAAGGCTTTCAGCCCGGCGAGAAGCGCGGGCATGTCCTTCAGGGGCACCATGTTCGGCCCGTCCGACGGGGCGTTGTCCGGGTCCTCGTGCGTCTCGATGAAGAGCCCCGCCACGCCAACCGCGATCGCCGCGCGGGCGAGCACCGGCACGAAGCGGCGGTCGCCGCCCGAGCTCGTCCCCTTTCCGCCGGGCTGCTGCACCGAATGGGTCGCGTCGAAGATCACCGGCGCGCCGGTCGTCTCCGCCATGATCGGCAGCGCCCGCATGTCCGAGACGAGCGTGTTGTAGCCGAAGGAGGCCCCGCGCTCGCAGACCATGACGTTCGGATTGCCGGCACCCGTGATTTTGTTCGCGACGTTCGCCATGTCCCAGGGCGCGAGGAACTGCCCCTTCTTCACATTCACGACCCGGCCGGTCTTGGCGGCCGCGACCAGCAGGTCGGTCTGGCGGCAGAGGAAGGCCGGGATCTGCAGGATGTCCACGATCTCGGCCACGGGCGCGCATTGCTCGACCTCGTGGACGTCCGTCGTCACCGGCAGTCCGAACCGCTCCTTGATCTGGGCGAACACGTCCAGGGCGGCCGAGAGGCCGATGCCGCGCGCGCTCGAGGCCGAGGTGCGGTTCGCCTTGTCGAAGGACGACTTGTAGACGAGCCCGATTCCGAGCCTGCCCGTCATCTCCTTCAGGGCCGACGCCATCTCGAAGGCATGGTCCCGGCTCTCCATCTGGCAGGGGCCGGCGATGAGGGAGAAGGGCAGCGCGTTGCCGAAGCGGACCTCGCCGGCCTGGACGATGGGAGCCGCCGCCGTCACGCGCGGCCTCCCAGTCGGGCCAGCGCCTCCTCGATCTTCGCGCGGCGCGCCTCGGCCTCGGCCCGGCGCTCGCGCTGCTCGTCCACGACCTCCTCCGGCGCCCGCGCCAGGAAGTCGGCGTTGCCGAGCTTGGCGTCGATCTTACCGATCTCGCCGCCGAGCTTCCCGACCTCCTTGGTGAGCCGGGCCACCTCGGCATCGATGTCGACGATACCGGCGAGCGGAAGCGCCGCCACCTCGCCGCGCACGATCAACTGCAGCGACTGCCCGGGCGCGACGTCCGAGGCCGAGATGTCGGAAATCCGCGCCAGGCGCCGGATCGTCTCGCCCCAGGCCCCGATCCGCGCGCGCGTCCCCTCGGAGGGGGAGATGAGAACGATCGGAACCTGCGCGCCTGCCGGCACGCCCATCTCGGAGCGAACGGAGCGGACCTCGGAAATCAGGTCCACCACCCAGCCGATCTCGCCCTCGGCGGCCGCGTCCGAGAGGTCGCGGGAATCCGGCCAGGGCGCGAGCGCGAGGACGCCCGTTCCGCCGCGCGCCTCCCACAGCTCCTCCGTCAGGAAGGGCATGAAGGGATGGAGCATCTTCAGAATCAGCTCGAAGACGTGCGCGATGGTGGCCCGCGTCTCGTCCTTCTCCGGCCCGTCCGCGCCCTGGAGGATCGGCTTTGCCAGTTCGAGGTGCCAGTCGCAGAAGGTGTTCCAGATGAAGCGATAGGCCGCCCCGGCCGCATCGTTGAAGCGGTACTCGTCGATGGCGGCCGTCACGGCGCCGACGGTGCTCGTCGCCTCGCCCAGCACCCAGCGGTTGAGCGGGAGCCGGACGCCTGCCGGATCGAAGCCGGGCACGGTCGCGCAGCCGTTCATCTCGGCGAAGCGCGCCGCGTTCCAGATCTTGGTCGCGAAGTTCCGGTAGCCCTCGACCCGCTGCAGGGACAGCTTGATGTCCCGACCCTGCGCCGCCATGGCGGCGAGCGTGAAGCGGAGCGCGTCCGCGCCGTATTTGTCGATGAGGTCGATCGGGTCGATCACGTTGCCCTTCGACTTCGACATCTTCGCCCCGCGCTCGTCGCGCACGAGGGCGTGGATGTAGACCGTGTCGAACGGCACGCGGTCCATGCAGTAGAGGCCCATCATCATCATCCGGGCGACCCAGAAGAAGATGATGTCGAAGCCCGTGACGAGCGTGTTCGTCGGGTAGAAGCGCGCGAGGTCGGGTGTCTTGTCCGGCCAGCCGAGCGTCGAGAACGGCCACAGCGCAGAGGAGAACCAGGTGTCGAGGACGTCCTCCTCGCGGGTGAGATAGGTCGCGGCCCGCTCGGGATCGGAGGCGATCGCAGCGCCCTCCTCCTCGGTGAGCGAGCCCTCGATCACATCGCGCGCCAGCGCGGCCGCGAGCGCCTCGTCGTGGCTTTCGGCAACGTAGATG
>JAFAEL010000023.1 GCA_023423995.1 Pseudomonadota bacterium
TCCATGTCCTGCGCGTGGGCTGCCAGCACAGCCTGCGCGAAGTTGCGCTGAGCGTCATCCTGGGACCCCTCCAGCGCCAGCTTCGCCGCTTCTGTCTGAAACATTGCATGTGAGGCGGCAAGCTCGACGAACTTCGGCGCCGAAAGAACTTCAGAGCCGCGATGTCCCGCCGTACCGCTCATCTGCGTGCTTTGTTCCTGCCGGCCGGTCCCGGGTTGCGCAGAGGCCGGCTGGCCGGGGCCACTCTGGGCCAGAGCTGGCAGGGAAAGGATTGCAGAGAGCGCTGCCACAAGGGGAAAGCTTTTTCTCATAGCTCGTGCTCCGGAAAGAATGGAAGGGGCTGACGGCCATCTCTGCGGTTCTGCCCAACCCTCCAACCGTATCACCCTCCAGTGGTTGCGTTCATTGTTCCTCGGGCAATTGGCGCAACAGAGAAAGGCGTGAGATGGCACGCCCGGCCAGTGCCTGCAGGCGGCGAACCATGGCCTCGTCCCGCGCGAGATCGGCCGCCTCCAGATAGGCTTCGGCGGCCTGCTCGGACAGGCGCAGCATCTCGCCCAATACGTTTGAATGTTCGGCAGGAGCGGCCTTCACGGCAGTGGTGCCTTCAGCCCCGGACAAGGAACTTGCATCCTGTGCCATCTCAAGCGCCTCCTCCGCCAAGCGTTTGATTTCCATGGAGGCCTTTCGCTGCTGCTTGGCAAGGGCTGGAAGAAACTTGGCCAGGAGCCACTCAGCCTCTACCGCCTTTGATGCCAGACGTTGCGGCGCAGGGGAATTCGCGCTGCCGCGGCCTTCCGCATGAAAAGCACGGCGCCGCTCACGGCGCAGCAATGCGGTGCGCTGCAACCCTTCCCGCGCCATATGCTCGGCCGCCGCTTGAACGGCAGGCTCATCCGTGTGGGCCGCGACATAGCTCCAGAACGCGAAGAATCGTTCCTCATCGCGCACGGCCATCGAGAAGGCACTATATGGGGAAGCGAGTCTCGATGAGGCGGCGTTGCGCGCTTCCTCATCATCAAGGGCTTCAGATGGATTCCACTGTAGATGCGACGAATCGGGCGCTATCCCGATGAGATCGGAAGACCATCTCCGAACATGCTCTGCGTGATTGCGCTTCTCAGCAGCAAGATTCTGGAACAGTTCAGCCAGTTTTTGCCGCGCGGTCGCTGTCATGTGATCCGCTAAATCGGCGTAACGGCGTTCCGCATTTTTATCCATTGCTTCTGCGACTGCGAGAAGCTCGGCGAGCGAACGTATCGCTGCGGGAGGTTCACTCTTCAGGAGGAGCATGCCTGTTTCTTTCTTCTGCAATTCATCAAAGAATGAGAATTCCTGCAGGTTGAACGCAATTCCAGACTATGTCATCCATCAGCTTATATCGTTGACAGTTTGCGCTAGAGCAAAGAAGCGGCTTTCCATAGCTGCTATAAATACCAGGGTGGAGAACGCGGGTGGTAGGCTTGTCGCGTAGAACTTGGTGTCCTTACCTTAAATGGGAATCTGAGTGGCATCACGCTATTCGGCGCTTTTTCGTGGTTCTGTGCCTGTTGCTGGCGGCATGGCCTGTTCCTGCCAGCGCCGCACGCCTGGCCGGTTTTCTACCCAATCTTGAAGCCGCCGACATCTTTCCCGGCGCCGATCGGCTCGGCACCCCACAAGGTGAGCCGCCGCTCGCACCCGCTTACGCGGGAAACAGGCTTCTCGGCCATGTCTGGTTGAACACCGACGTCACTGACGCGACAGGCTATTCCGGCAAACCGATCCACATTCTGGTAGCGGCAGACACACGGGGCGTGATCCGCGGCATTCGGCTAGTCGATCACAAGGAGCCGATCGTGCTGATCGGCATTCCAGAGCAGCGGATTCTCGCCGCCCTGAACCACCTGATCGGACTGGAAACGGGTCCCATTGCTCGGGGAGAAACGCGCCCACCGCAAACCGATATCGTGAGCGGCGCGACCGTGACCGTCCTGGTTATGGCCGACAGCGTCGTTCGCTCCGCGATCCGCCTGCATCGCGCGAGGCGGTTTGGTGCCGCATCGGCGGGCGGCGCGGCGGCCCCGGCTCAAGCGCCTGCGGCATTGCCGCCGGCCACGCTGACCTCGGGGCCGGGCGAGGTGCGTGACTGGGAAAGTCTGCTGGGCGATGGCTCTGTTCGCCGGCTGCATCTCTCGGTCGGCGATGTGAACGAGGCCTTTACCCGCCACGAAAATCCCGCAGCGGCGGAGAGCCCTGAACCGGGTCCGCCGGACGAAACGTTTATCGACCTTTACGCGGCCCTAGTCACCACTCCTACGATCGGCCGCAGCCTGCTGGGCGATGCCGGCTATGAGCAATTGCTGAGAAGGCTGCGCCCTGGCCAGCACGCCATCCTGGTAGCCGGGGAAGGCCTCTACTCCTTCAAAGGTTCCGGCTATGTGCGGGGCGGCATCTTCGACCGCATTGAACTGTTGCAGGATGGGCGCAGCTTGCGCTTCCGGGACCGTGACCACCAGCGCCTGGGGGACATCGCTGCGGCAGGCGCTCCGTCCCTGCCCGAGATCGCACTGTTCACCCTACCGGAAAACTTCAGCCTCAACCCCACCGAGCCCTGGGAATTGCAGCTCCTGGTGCAGCGCGCGATTGGCGTGCGGGACAAGGCATTTCTGAGCTTTGAGCTGGGATACCGCCTGCCCGAGCAATATATCAGCCGCCCGCCTACGCCGACGCCTGCGGTGGCACCATCGCTCCCTGCTGCTGCTGCGACGACGGCGCCGGCCGCCGAGGAAGCACCGCATGATCCGCTGGAGGAGCCGCTTTGGCAGCGGATCTGGCGTGCCAAGACTCTGGATATCGGCATCACCGCGGTAGCATTGATGATCCTGACCGGGATTTTCTTCTTCCAGGATCAACTGGTGCGTCGGCCGGTCTTGTTCCGGTGGGTGAGGCTGGGCTTCCTGTCATGGACGCTTGTATGGCTGGGCTGGTACGCGAATGCGCAGCTATCGGTCGTCAATGTGCTGACATTCAGCAGCTCCTTGCTGACCGGCTTTAGCTGGAACTACTTTCTCACCTCGCCGCTGATCTTCATCCTGTGGTGCGGCGTGGCCGCGGCGCTGATCTTCTGGGGGCGGGGCGTTTTCTGCGGATGGCTCTGTCCCTTCGGCGCGTTGCAGGAATTGCTGTCGGCCGCGGCGCAGAAGCTGAAGGTGCCGCAGGTCGTCATGCCCTGGGGGCTGCATGAGCGGCTGTGGCCGGTCAAGTATGTCATCTTTCTGGGGCTGTTCGGCCTCTCGCTGTATTCCGTCACGCTGGCGGAACAGGCGGCCGAGGTGGAGCCTTTCAAGACCGCCATCATCCTGAAGTTCATACGCGACTGGCCGTTCACCCTCTATGCTGTCGGGCTGCTGGCCGCCGGATTGTTCATCGAGCGCTTCTTCTGCCGCTATCTCTGCCCGCTCGGTGCCGCGCTGGCCATTCCGGGCCGCCTGCGCACCTTCGAGTGGCTGAAGCGGTGGCCCGAATGCGGTAGCCCCTGCCAGCGCTGCGCCCGCGAATGTCCGGTGCAGAGCATCCATCCCGAGGGCAACATCAACCCGAACGAGTGCATCTACTGCATGCACTGCCAGGAACTCTACCGCGCCGAAGACCGCTGTCCGCACAACATCCAGAAGCGGCTGAAGCGTGAGAAGCAGATCGCGCTGAGCGCGGTACCCTTACCCAGCGCTGGCAAGGGGCCGAAAACTAGCATCACCCGGACAGAGAAGGGCGTGGTGGGAAAGCCCGCCACTTCCGGTCCATGACGAAGGATAAGCACATGTCGGGCGACATGGAAGACAAGGGCATCAACCGGCGCAAGCTGCTTGGCACCACCGCGGCCGTCGGCGTGGCGGGCGCGGCCGTGGGCGCCGGCGTCTCGCAACTGGTTGTTCCGGCAGAGGCGCAGACCCGGCAGCAGCCAGGGCAACAGGGGCGCCCGGGGCAGCAGAGCTATGAGGTGAAGCCCGGGGAACTCGACGAGTA
>JAFAEL010000094.1 GCA_023423995.1 Pseudomonadota bacterium
CTGCATGAAGAACAGCCGCACGCCCGGCATCTCGGCCGCCACCTGATCGACGTAGCGCCGCAGGATGGGCGAGAGGTAGGCGTCCACCACCGTGGTGTCGCCGCGGCCGACGAGCTTCATCAGCGGCGAGACCTCGTGGCTCGCCGAGACCTGCGGGAAGCCGATCTCCCGGGCGAGTTCGGCAACCTGGCGCTCGTGCTCCGGCGAGCGGTAGGCGTGCATGAAGACGACCGCGCAGGCCCGGATGCCGTCGGCGAAGGCGGCCTCCAGCTCGCGCCGCGCGGCGGCGAGGTCGGGTTCGCGCTCGACCGTCCCGTCGGCCAGCACGCGCTCGTCCACCTCGACAACGCGCTCGTAGAGCTGGTCGGGCTTCACGATCTTCTTGGCGAAGATGTCGGGCCGCGCCTGGTAGCCGATGCGGAGGGCGTCCCGGAAGCCGCGGGTCGTGACGAGGAGCGTCCGCTCGCCCTTGCGCTCGAGGAGGGCGTTGGTGGCGACGGTCGTCCCCATCTTCACGGCGGCGATGCGGTCGGATGGGATCGCCTCGCCGGCCTTCAGGCCCATCAGCTCGCGGATGCCCTGGATGGCGGCGTCACGGTAGAGGCCCGGGTTCTCCGACAGGAGCTTGTGCGCGACGATCGAGCGGTCCGGGCGGCGGGCGACGATGTCCGTGAAGGTGCCGCCGCGATCGATCCAGAATTCCCACAAGCCGCTCAACGTCTCGAACTCCGGGCAGGTCGAAGATATCGCCCCGCCTTACCGAAGCTTTCCCCCGCACGATAGCGGCCGCTAAGGATGAATGGCTCGCGCCTGCGGGCGAGCTGGAAGGGGCGAGCGGTGGGGCGTTCCGCCGTCGACCGGGTGCCAGGCGGCCGGCTCTTCCGCTCACACCGGCGCAAGCCGGTGCCCAGGCCCCCGCGGTCTGGATCCCGGCTTCCGCCGGGATGAGCGGGAAATTGCGCACGCGCCGTCCGTCCCCGGCCCGTGGTCATGTCCGTCGGCGCTGTCAAAGAGCGGGTGGGAAGAAGGACGCCGGGTCCCAGCTTCGATTTTGGAAAGGTATGCCGGAGCCCGGCGTCCTTTCTGGCGGTCTTTTCGGCCCCTGGGCACACGCCCGGTCAGCCGCCCGGGCGCCCGGTCACCGGACCGGACCTCGGGACCCGCCACCCTCTTCCGCCAGTCGGATCCGGTGATCAGACGAGCCTGCCCGTCGGAAGCGGCGATGGGCTTGTGACAGATATAGGAATAAATGTCAATAGCGGCGCCGCACCCCCTCTCCCGTGCGGGAGAGGGATGGGGTGAGGGTCTGCCGAATCCGCCAAGAGGCACGACGACCGTGCTGTCCCTTGCTCTGCGCTCCACCTCCCGCCGTCCCACCCTCACCCCGGCCGGCTTCGCCGTCCGACCCTCTCCCGCACGGGAGAGGGTGACCGCGAGCCCCGTTTGACTCCACCCTGGCCCGCATGATGCATGATGGTCGTCAAACAGGGGAGCAAGGCATGAAGACGGGTCGGGTTGCGGGTCTGGCGCTGGGTTGCGCCATGGTTATGACGGGTGCGGCCTCGGCCCAGGAAACGAAGATCGCGATGGGCATCTCGGGATGGACCGGCTTCGCGCCGCTGACCCTCGCCAAGGAGGCCGGCATCTTCAAGAAGAACGGCCTCGACGTCACCATCAAGAAGATCCCGCAGGCCTCCCGCCATCTCGCGATCGCGTCCGGAGACATCCAGTGCGCGGCGACCACGGTCGAGACTTGGATCGTCTGGAACGCCGCCGGCATCACGACGCGGCAGATCTTTCAGTTGGACAAGAGCTACGGCGCCGACGGCATGGCGGTCCGGGCCAATCTCGGCTCGATCAAGGACCTGAAGGGCAAGACGGTCGCCGCTTCCGCGCCCGGCACCTCGCCGTATTTCGTCCTCGCCTGGATGCTGAAGCAGAACGGCCTCACCACCAAGGACGTCACGATCGTCAACATGGAGCCCGGACCGGCCGCGCAGGCCTTCATCGCCGGCCAGAACGACGCCGCGATGACCTACGAGCCCTATCTCTCCTCCGTCCGCGCGAAGCCGGATGCCGGCAAGATCATTGCGACCACGCTCGACTATCCGGTCGTCATGGACACGGTCGGCTGCACGCCGGCCTTCCTCGACGCGAACCCCAAGGCCGCCAAGGCGCTCGCCGACAGCTATTTCGAGGCGCTCGAGATGATCGCCAAGGACCAGGCTAAGGCCTACGAGATCATGGGCGCGGACGTGAAGCAGACCGGCGAGCAGTTCGGCAATTCGGCGAAGTACCTGCGCTGGCAGGACAAGGCCGCGAACAAGACCTTCTTCGCGGGCGAGCACGCCAAGTTCTCCAAGGAGGCCGCCGACCTCCTGCTGGAGACGGGCGTGATCAAGCAGATCCCGGACCTGTCGAAGCTGGCGGATACGCAGTTCATTCAGTAACGGGAAGCCGCGACCTGTTCCCTCTCCCGTGCGGGAGGGGGTTAGGGTGAGGGTGTCGGCGCGCCTGAATTCGCACCCGGCCTAGCCCCACTCCGTCATTCGCCCCGGTAATGCGACAAGCTAAAATGTCCTGCCCTCACCCCAACCCTCTCCCGAACGGGAGAGGGAGCCTGTCGCGTGTCGGCCCGCGATGATGTTTCGCCCACTCGAACCCGTCAGCCAGGGCGCGCGCATCGCGCTCGGCCTTCTCTTCTTCGCGCTCTTCGTGGGGGCGTGGGCGGTCGCGACCCTCGGCGGGTTCGTGTCGCGCACCTTCCTGGCCGACCCCATCTCGATGGTGCAGGACGGCTGGCTGTTGCTGACGAAGTTCGGCTTCCTGCACGATATCGGCATGACGGTCTGGCGGGTGGTCGGCGGCTTCGTGCTCGCCGCGCTCGTGGCGGTGCCGGTCGGCATCTTGATGGGCGCCTACAAGCCGATCGAGGCGCTGCTGGAGCCCTTCGTCTCCTTCGCCCGCTACCTCCCGGCCTCGGCTTTCATCCCGCTCCTGATCCTCTGGGCGGGAATCGGCGAATTCCAGAAGCTCCTGGTCATCTTCATCGGCTCGGTCTTCCAGCTGATCCTGATGATCGCGGTCGCGATCAGCTCGACCCGGCGCGATCTCGTCGAGGCCGCCTACACGCTCGGCTCGACGCAGCGCTCCGTCGTGCGCCGGGTGCTGCTGCCCGCGAATGCGCCGGACATCGCGGAGATCCTGCGGCTCGTCCTCGGCTGGGCCTGGACCTACGTAATCGTCGCCGAACTGATCGGCTCGTCCTCGGGCATCGGCCACATGATCATCGACTCGCAGTCGCTGCTGGCGACCGGGCAGATGATCTTCGGCATCATCGTCATCGGCCTCATAGGCCTCGTGTCGGATTTCGCGTTCAAGGCCGCGAACCGCTCCCTGTTCCCGTGGCGGCTGGCATGAGGGCTGTTCCGTGCCCTCCCTCCCCCCGCTTGCGGCGGGGAGGGCCGAGTCGCGCCGCAGGCGCGAACCGGGGTGGGGGGCGCCGGCCGCAAGGCGGGGCCCCCGAGATTTGTCCGGCACTCCCCCCCACCAGGCTCGGGCTACGCCCGAGTCCGTCCTCCCCGCCGCAGGCGGGGGGAGGATGGAGCGGAACCCGCCCATGAACCCCAAGCTTCTCGTCGAGAACGTCTCGCGCGTCTTCCCGGGCG
>JAFAEL010000138.1 GCA_023423995.1 Pseudomonadota bacterium
GGCGAAGATCATCGAGACCGCGACCTCGCCGAGCGTCACGAGAAGGTGGGAGGCGTAGGCCCGGGCATCGCCGAAGCCGGCCGCGAGCGTCTGCGTCAGCGGCGGCAGGAAGAGCGGCGCGATCAGCCCCGCACGCGGCAGCACCTCCCACAACACCACGAGGGCGGCGATGATCAGGTAGCGGGTCTGGGTGGGCGTGAGCTTCATCGGCCGGCGCCTAGGCAGCAGCCCGGATCTGGCGCCAGATCCGGTCCCGGAGGCGGCCGAAGATCTCGCCGCCCAGCATCTCGTAGGTCCGCGGCCGCGGCAGCTCGACCTTGATCCGGTCGATGATCCGTCCCGGGCGAGCCGACATCACGATCACCTCGTCGGCCAGGTAGACGGCCTCGGTCAGCGAGTGGGTGACGAAGATCACCGTCTTGCGCGTCTCCGCCCAGATGCGCAGCAACTCGTCTCCCATCGTCATCCGGGTCTGCTCGTCGAGCGCCGCGAAGGGCTCGTCCATGAGGAGCACGGGCGGGTCCTGGACGAGGCCGCGCGCGATGGAGACGCGCTGCTTCATGCCGCCCGACAGCTCGTGCGGGTAGCGCGCCTCGAACCCGGCGAGGCCGACGAGATCCAGCCGCGCGCGAGCCCGCGCCAGGCGCTCGGGCTTCGGCAGGGTTCGCTTCAGCGAGAGCGGGAACTCGACGTTCTGCTCAGCCGTGAGCCAGGGATAGAGGCTCGCCTCCTGGAAGACGACGCCGACCCGGTCGGGGTCCGGATCGTCGATGGGCCGGCCCGCGATCAGGATGCGCCCTTCCGTCGGATGGCGAAGCCCCGCCATCATCATGAGCAGCGAGGACTTGCCGCAGCCGCTCGGGCCCACGAGCACCACGAAGCGCCCGGCCTCCACCTCGAAGGACACGTCCTCCACGGCCGCGACCGCGCCCTTGGCCGAGCCATAGGTCTGGCTCACGGCATCCACCCGGATCGCCGCGGCCGGGCGCAACTCGGTCACGTTCGCCAATGTTCGCATCGCCTCTCGGCCCAGCGGACCGCCTCGTTGAACAAGATCGCTATGAGGGACACGAGCACGACGCCGGCGAAGAGCTGGCGCATCTGGAAGTTCTCGCCCCAGTTCGAGATCGCGTGGCCGAGGCCCTCGCGGGAGGCGTACATCTCGGCCAGCATCACGCCCGTGAAATTGAAGATCATCGCGATCCGCAAGGCCTCGAGCAGGACGGGCATCATGCTCGGCAGATAGATGCGGGAGACGATCTGGCCGCGCGTCGCCCCGAAGGAGCGCGCCACCGTGACGTGGTCGGGCTTTACGGATTCCACGGCCGCCGCGGTGCTCATCGCCACGATGAACACGGTCGAGAAGAAGCCGAACCCGACCTTCTGGGCGTAGCCGATGCCGAAGGCCAGGATGAACATCGGCAGGAAGATCGATTTCGGGATCGAGAACAGGAAGAAGATCAGCGGCCGCAGGACCTCGCCCCAGTAGCGGCTCTCTGCGATCAGAAGGCCGATTGCCGCGCCGGCGGGCACGGCCAGCAGGAAGGCGACCGCGACCTCGCTTCCCGTCACGAGAAGATCGCCCCGCAGCTTCGGGCGCTGGAGAAGCTCGGCGAGGGTCGTGAAGGCCTCGCTCGCCGAAGGGAGCAGGCGCGGATTGACCGCGCCCGTCCGCGACAGCAGCTCCCACAGGGCGACGAGAGCCAGGACGATGGCGAGCCGCGCGAGACTCGCGCGGCGTCCTTCGGTCAACGCCACCTCAGGCCTTCGTCGGAACGGGCTTGAAGCTCGTGACGAAGATCTCGTCGACCGGCGCCATGTCGACTGGCCCTGACAGACGGGCGAGCTCGAGCGAGCGTGCGATCTCGTCGCGCGAGATCCGGCCATCCGGGAGGAGCTGCATGGTCGTGTGCTGGTACTCCTCCGCGGCTATGTCGGCAGGGATCTCGTTCGTCTCGGCGATCAGCTTGATGGCCGCGTCGCGGTTGGACTGGAGGAAGGCGACCCCGCCGAACAGCGCGTTCAGGGTCTTCTGGACGAGCTGCGGCTTCTCCGCGATCAGCTTGTCGGAGGCGATCCAGCCCGAGGTCATGTTGGGCGGAACCTCCTTCGTATAGTCGATCAGCGAGCGTGCCTCGCCGGACTTCATCAGCTGGAAGCTCAGGGGCGAGTAGAGCACCACCGCATCGACGTTGCCCGATAGCAGGTTCGGCACGAGCCCGCCCCCGCCGAGCGGCACCTTGGTGAAGTTCACCTTCCTGTCGGCCATCGTCCAGATGGCGAGGATGTCGGAGCCCGAACCCGCGGAAGTGATCCCGACCTTCTTGCCCTGGAGGTCGGCCACCTTCTGGATCGGGGACTTCGCCGGCACCATCAGGAACCAGCCGTGGTTCGCGATCGTGCCGCCGGCGACGATCTTCGAGGCGACGCCGCGCTTGCGCCCCGCCGCCACCAGCGAAGGCGGATCGAGGATGACGTCGGCCGCTCCGGCCGCGAGGGCCTCGAAGGTCTCGGCCCCGCCCCGATAGATCGTGAGCTCGGCCGCGAGGCCTTCCTTCTCGTATAGCTTCTGCGCCTTCGCCGCTTCGGCCACGATAGTCGGCCAGTAGGTCTTGGTCGGCAGGCCGATTCGAACCTTCTCAGCCGCGATGGCAGGCCGGCTGACCATCCCGGCCGCAACAAGCGCTGTGCCGCCCGCCAGGAAGCTGCGGCGCCCCAGCCGCCCGTTGATCCAATCCATCCCGTTCCTCCCGTGTTTGGTGCCGCTCTTTCGGCGGCATGGCTCCAGGCTCCGGCGCGTCCGGATCCTCGCTGCTCCCACTATGCCTGCTTGACAGGCTGCCTGACAATCCGCTTTCTGGCCCCAAGAGATCGGGCCGGGGTAGAGGCGCGGGGCAGACCGCTGCCGGCACCCGACAGGGGAGGGGAATCGGATGGTCCAGACGGCGGCCCTTGTGGATTACATCCTGGCGAGCCGGCTCGAGGCGATCCCGGCCGAGATCCGGCACGAGGGAAAGCGCGCGCTCGTCAACATCGTGGGGTGCGCGCTCGGGGGCGCCGACCATCCGGCGATGGACATCGCGATCGCGGCCCTAGGCCCCTATGCGGGCCAGCCGACCTCCGCGGTGATCGGGCGGCGGGAGCGCTTCGACCCGCTCTTCGCGTCACTCCTCAACGGCCTGTCGTCCCATGTGCACGATTACGACGACACACTGCCGAAGAACTACATCCACGCCTCCTCGCCGGTTGCGTCCGCGCTCCTCGCCTATGCGAGCGTCAACAAGGTGAGCGGGCCGGATCTCCTCCACGCCTTCATCCTCGGCTTCGAGATCATCTCGCGGATCGGGAATGCCACCTACCCGGCGCATTACGATGCGGGCTGGCACTCGACCGGGTCGATCGGCGTGTTCGGAGCAGCGGTCGCGGTGGGCAAGCTTCTCGGCCTCGATGCCGAGCGCATGACCTGGGCGATCGGCCTTGCCGCGACCCAGGGCGCCGGCATCCGCGAGATGTTCGGCTCGATGGGCAAGGGCTTCCACCCCGGCTCCTCCGCCCAGCGCGGCTACATGGCGGCCCTGCTCGCCGAGAAGGGGTTCACGAGCGGCCGCTATCCCCTGGAAGGCCCGCGTGGCTTCGCGGCCGTGACCTCGGCCGAGTACGACCTGAAGAAGCTCACGGTCGATCTCGGCAGCCATTTCGAGCTGTCGGACAACACCTACAAGCCGTTCCCTTGCGGGATCGTCGTGCACCCGACGATCGATGCCTGCATCCAGCTCCGGGAGGAGCACGGCTTCGGGGCCGAGGACGTGGAAGCCGTCGAGCTGCGCGTCGCGCCGCTCGTGAAGGATCTCTGCAACAAGAAGGAGATCTCGGTCGGGCTCGAGGGCAAGTTCTCCATCTACCACGCGGCTGCGATCGGCCTCGGGCGCGGCAAGGGTGGGCTTGCCGAGTTCACGGACGAGGCCGTGAACGACCCGGCGCTGAAGCGCATCCGGCTGCTGGCCCAAGCGAATGGCGACCCCTCCGTCCATGAGGACGGGGTCGTCGTGACGGTGCGGCTGAAGGACGGTCGCGAGATCGGCATGCACCTCACCGAGTCGCTCGGAAACCTGAAGCGCCCGCTTTCCGATGCGCAGCTCGAGGCGAAGTTCCGCGACCAGGCGAAGGTGATCACGCCCGCCCAGGCGGATGCGGCGATCGCGGCCTGCTGGACTATCGACGAACTGGACGATGCCGCCCGCCTGATCGCACCCTGCATCCCGGGCTGAGCCGCAAGAGCCAACACGGCCCAAGGGGAGGAACCGCACCGATGAAGACCTGGAAGGCCCTGATCGCCGCGCTCGTTCTCGGCGCATTGCCGGCCGGCGTCCGCGCCGAGGTGAGCGAGCTGAAGATCCCGCTCGGCGCCGGCGGCTTCGGCTTCCTCCCACTCAACATGATGCAGAAGCACGGCCTCATCGAGAAGTACGCCGAGGAGGCGGGCCTCAAGGTGAAGGTGAACTGGGCCAATATCGGCGGCCCCGCCGTGATGAACGACGCGCTTCTCTCGGGCTCCGCTCACTTCATTTCCGCGGGGCCGCCTGCCTTCCTGACCCTCTGGGACCGGACGCGCGGGAATATCGGCGTCAAATCGATCGGGGCGATCAGCTCCATGCCGATGAGCCTGAACGCGCGCGTGTCGGACCTGAAGGATCTCGACAGCATCTCGGGCTCGCAGAAGATCGCCGTGACCTCCGTCAAGGTCTCGATCCCGTCGATCATCATGCAGATGTACGCCCTGAAGAAGTACGGGAAGGACCAGGTCTTCCGCTTCGATCCCTATACGGTGACCATGGCGCATCCCGAGGCGCTGATCACGCTCACCTCCGGCAGCGGGACGATCGTCGGCCACTGGGCCTCCGCGCCTTTCGACCAGCGCGAGCTGAAGAACCCCGCCATCAACACCATCATGAACTCGGACGACGTGATGGGCGGCTCGACCACCTTCACGATGATGTCCACCACGAGCCGCTTCCAGAGCGAGAACCCGAAGGTCTTCGGTGCGGTGGTGAAGGCCCTCAAGCGCGCCCAGGAGATGATCGCGGAGGACAAGAAGGCGGCGGCGGCCGTGCTGCTCGAGGCGATGGGCGGCAAGGGCTGGAGTGTCGAGGAGCTGGTCGAGATCCTGAACGAGCCCGGCACCAAGTACACGATGAAGCCGGAGAACGTGCTGACCTATGCCAATTTCATGCACGAGATCGGCTCGCTGAAGAACAAGGCTGCCGGCCTGAACGACCTCTTCTTCGACAATCCCGAAATCGCAGGCGGCAATTGAGGCCGATGACGCAGAACCCCGGTCCGGCTTTGTCGGAGGCGCCGCCCGCACGGCCGCTCCTCACGGTCGAGGGGCTCACGCTCCAGTACCGGACGCGCGAAAGCCTGGTCACGGCGACCTACCGGGTCAGCTTCGACGTCCTCGCCTCGGACCGCTACGTCATCCTGGGGCCTTCGGGCTGCGGGAAGTCCACCCTGCTGAAAGCGGTCGGCGGCTACATCAAGCCGGTCGAGGGATCGATCCGGCTGAACGGGCGCGACATCACCCGGCCCGGTCCGGACCGCGTGCTCGTGTTCCAGGAATTCGACCAGCTCCTGCCCTGGAAGACGGTCCGCGAGAACGTGCTCTTCGCGCTCACGGCGAGCGGGCGGCTCAAGGGGCGCGCGGCGGCCGAGCGGGCGGACGAGTACATCGCCAAGGTCCATCTCTCGAAATTCGCCGACAGCTACCCGCACCAGCTCTCGGGCGGGATGAAGCAGCGCGTCGCGATCGCCCGCGGCATGGCGATGGAGCCAGAGATCCTCCTGATGGACGAGCCCTTCGCGGCCCTCGACGCGCTCACGCGGGGCAAGATGCAGGAGGAGCTGCTCCAGCTCTGGGAGGACACGAAGGTGACGCTGCTCTTCGTCACGCACTCGATCCCGGAGGCGGTCCGGATCGGCAATCGCATCCTCCTCCTCTCCCCGCATCCCGGCCGCGTGCGGGCCGAACTCGGCAGCACGGGCGTCGACGCGCTCGGCCCCGACGGGCGGACGCTCTCGGGGCGCATCGAGTCGCTGCTCTTCGAGGAGGCTCCCATTGCGCGGGCGAGCGCCCATGGCTGATGCAGGGTTGGTCGCAGTCACGCGGCCCGACATCGTCAACACGGACCTGCCGGAGGGTTTCGGGGTCGTCGCGAAGCCGCTGAGCCTGTGGGAGCGCCTCGCCGACAACAACGTCGTCCGCAAGGCCGTACTGCTCGCCCTCATGGCGCTCGGCTGGCAGGCCTATGCCGTCTGGCTCGATAATCCGCTGCTGGTGCCGACCTTCACCGACACCGCCCGGGCCTTCTTCGCATCCTTGCGCTCCGGCGAGCTGACGAGCGCGACCTTCCACTCCATCGGGCTGCTGCTGCAGGGCTACGTGCTCGGCCTCGTCTTCGCCGCGCTCGCGACCGCTCTCGCTATCACGACCCGGATCGGGGCGGATCTCCTCGAGACGCTGACCTCGATGTTCAACCCGCTACCGTCCATCGCACTGCTGCCGCTGGCGATGATCTGGTTTGGGCTCGGGGAAGGCAGCATCATCTTCGTGCTGATCCACGCCGTCCTGTGGTCCGTCGCGCTCAACACCCATTCGGGTTTCAAGTCGGTAAGCCCGACCTGGCGCATGGTCGGCCAGAATTACGGCCTCTCGCAGATCGCCTACGTGACCAAGATCCTGATCCCGGGCGCGCTGCCGAGCATCCTCACGGGCCTGAAGATCGGCTGGGCCTTCGCCTGGCGCACGCTGATCGCGGCGGAGCTGGTGTTCGGCGTCTCGTCGAGCGGCGGTGGGCTCGGCTGGTACATCTTCCAGAACAAGAACCTGCTGGAGATCCCGAACGTCTTCGCCGGGCTCCTGATGGTGATCGTGTTCGGCCTCCTGGTGGACAACCTCGTCTTCCGCACGCTGGAGCGCCGGACGATCCGCCGCTGGGGCATGCAGAGCTGACGGAGGCGGTTCCGCTCCTGCCGGCGCAAGCCGGCACCCAGCAGTCCCGCTCTGGACCCCGGCTTGCGCCGGGGTGAGCGGGTGACTTAGGCGCGCATTGCTTCCATGAGGCCCCTGACATCGGGCAGCTCGTCCAGACGCCAGGCCAGCTCGGCGATGCGGTCGAAGTCGCGGCCGGTGCCGCCGGAGGCGGCGAGGCTGCGGCCCTTCTCCTCGATCTCGGCATCGCTCATCGGCCGCTCGATGCTGCCGCGAGCGTGCTCCACCGTCGCCGAGAGAGTCCGGCCGTCCCGGAGCCGGAGTTCCACGGTCACCGCGCCGGGCGGGAGCGCGGCATCCAGCTCGCCCCGAACCCTCGCCCGGAAGGCCGCGATCTCCGGCTCGTCCACGCATTCCTGCTCGAACTCGCCCACGCCGGCCCGTCCACGCAGCAGCGACACGGCCGCCACGTGGTGCAGGCTCACACGGGCGTCGCCGGCCGTGCGGACCACCCGATCGCCTCGCGCGATGAAGAGGGTGTCGCCCCAGACGATCACCTGATCGATGTCGCCGGGTTGTAGGCCATGCTCCCGCGACAGCTCCAGGCAGGCGTCGATCTCGGCATGAAAGACGATGCCGCAGGGATAGGGCTTGATGGCGTTGAGCTGAAGCTCCCAGGTCCGGCCGAGGTCGCGCAGCGCCCTTTCCACGTCCGGGACATCGCCGCAGGCCCGCGCCCAGCCGAGTTTTCCCTCGAGCGCGGTCGGTGCCGCCTCGTAGCCCTCGCGGGCGAGATAGGCGGCAAGGATCCCGCCGCGCGCCGCATGGCCCATGCTGGCATTCTTCCCGGCCGTGGGCAGGTTCTCTACATTGCCAGCGGCAAGGCTCGAGGCGATCCCGAGCGCATGTGCCGCCTGGGCCGCATCGAGGCCGAGCAGCTTCGCGGCAGCGGCGGCGGCTCCGAACGTCCCGCAGGTGGAAGTAATGTGCCAGCCGCGCGCGTAATGGCCGGGCGACACCATGTTGCCGATGCGGCAGGCGACCTCCGCCCCGAGCACGAAGGCCGCCAGCACCTCCGCCCCGATCGAGCCCAGTTCCTCCCCGAGCGCGAGCGCGACCGGCGCGACCGGCGAACTCGGGTGGATGATCGTCGGAAGATGCGTGTCGTCGAAATCCAGGAGGTTCATGGAGCTCGCGTTGACGAAGGCCGCCTCGGCAGGGCGCAATCGCTCGCTGCGGCCGATCACGGTCGCCTCGCCCGCACCCGACAGGGTGCCCATGACGCGCACGGCGCGCTCCGCCGCGAGTGACCGTGCCGATCCGAGCGCCGTGCCGAAGACGTTCAGCAGCGAGCGCTTGCCGTGCTGCAGCACCGGCGCCGGGATCGCGCCGGAGCTGGCCACGAACGCTCCGAGGGCGGCCGACACAGGCTCCTTTGCCGTGCTCTCCATTATCGTCCCTTCCGAACCCGCCAAAATCGGGCTTTGCACCGCGATTGCCTGACAATATGCTTGTCAGAGACAGGAATAGGCAAGCGGGAGGTTGGAATGGCGGATGTTGTTCTGCTCACGGGGGCTGCAGGCGGGATGGGGCGGGCGATCGCCCGCGCCGCGATCGCGAACGGCCGCCGGGTGGTGCTCGTGGACCGGGACGCAGCCTCGCTGGAAGCGTTCGCGGCCGAACTCGGCGAGGCGGCCTGCACGATCGTGCTCGACATCACCGACCAGGGCCGGGTCGACCGGCTGCCGGAGCTTGTCCCCGAGGCATTCCGGCCTGTCGACGTGCTGATCAACAACGCCGGCCACGACATCGGCGGCCGCACGCGCTTCGACCAGGGCTCGGCCGACGACTGGTCGGCCATCATCGCCACCAACCTCGTCGGCACCATGCGGGTCACCCGCGCGCTGCTGCCCGGCATGGTCGCGCGCGACGCGGGCCACATCGTGAACGTCAGCTCCATCAACGCCATCCGCATCATCCCGGACATGGCCGCCTACAGCACCAGCAAGGCGGGCGTGCACATGTTCACCGAGACGATCCGCGGCGAGCTCGCCGAGACGGCCATCCGGGTGACGGAAATCCAGCCGGGCCTCACCCGAACCGGCATCATCCGCACCCGCTACCGAGGCGATACGGCCAAGGAGCAGGCCTATTTCGACCAGTTCCGGATGGCGCTTGCGCCGGAGGACGTCGCCCGAACGATCATCTTCGCCCTCGACCAGCCCCCGCACGTGCAGATCGCGGAGATCACGGTGCTGCCGGTCAACCGATACTAGCGCCCGCCGGAGGTTTGGGGAGCTTCCGGATCCGCGGACGCTAGCCCTCCCAGCCGGTGCGCCCCTTCTGTCCCGCGGCTACCTGACGATCCGCTCGCCAGGGGGCGCGGTAGGCGAAGGACGCGCGTTCCGGCGGCGGGTCTCGAACTCAGCCCTTGCGGCCGGCGAGGTAGTAGTTGGCGTTTCGCCCGAACAGCGCGCCGCGGAGCAGGTTGCGCAGTCGCTCGCTCCGGCGCAGCGGCTCGAGCGGAGCGCGCAAGGCCGTGTAGGCGGCGGCCTTGATGCCGTCGAGCGCCGGGCTCGTGCCGAGCGGCTTCTGCGGGAAGCCCCATTTCCGCAGGAGGCCGTTCATGAACAGGACCTTGTTGGACCGGCGCACCGCGGCCGACTTCCAGGTCATCGCCATGGAGATCGAGTAGCTGTCGCCGGTGCGGACCCAGTGCGGCCACAGATACGGGACGAAGCAGCCGTCGCCCGCCTTCATCTTGAACACCGTCGCCCTGCTTTCGAACTCGTCGCGGTAGGGCAGGTTGCGGTGCATCGAGGGCGTGATCTCGAAGGCCTGCGGTGGCACCACGGAGCTGTCCGTGTTGTCGATCACGTGGAAGAACTTGTCGCCGTGGATCTGGACGAAGAAGTTGTCTTCCGGATCCGAGTGGAAGGGCGTCGTAGCGTTCGGCGAGGAGACGAACACGAAGCCCTCCAGGTTGGTGAAGCCGGCATCCGCGGCGTCCCGGTGGCCCATGTCGCGAGCCACGCCGTCGAGGACCTCCTGAAGAAGGGCCTTGTATTCCGGGAAGCGCTCGACGCGCTTCAGCACCATCCAGGCATTCGCCTCCCGGATGCGGCGCACGACCTCGGTCGGCGGCAGGTCGACGAGGGGCGTCTCCTCCGGCTTCTGGTCGATGCCGACCTTGCCCGAATTGTATTCGACGCCGTCCGACGGCATCCGGCCCGCGACCTCGACGAGCTTCTCAAGCGAGAAGAGCGGATTGTCCGCAAGATGGTGACGAAGGGAAAAGGGCCGATGCGGGAAGGCTGAGCGACCTTCCGCGGCAAGCTCGATAAGGGACGTCATCTGATGCTCCCGTCTCATGGCGCGCTGGCCATGTCCCATGGTCGGAGAATGGCCGGCGCCTCTCTCCGTCTCTTTAAGTCGCCTCGCGATTCGGGCTCTTCCTCCCGGGATCGTTAGCGACCGGTTTTTGGGATGCGCGCAATCTTGCGCGAAGCGCCTTCAGGCGGGCGACGGCATCTTCCCTCATCCGTTCCGCCGCGACGGCCGCGCGGAAGCCGACGCGCTCGCCCGGCCGGGTCGCAATCACCATGCAGGCGACCGGCAGCCGCTCAACCCAGACGCGGTCGATCATGGGGTGGTCCGCGACCGCGATGGAATCCACCTCCTCGACGGTGAGATCGTCGAGCAGGTGGGCCGTGAGGTCGAGCGTCAGCAGGAGCCCGGGGGAGAAGCGCGCGAAGGCCTCGTCGTAGGTGGTCTTCAGGTAATAGGCCCGGGATCCGTGTCGAGGCAGGAGCCCGGCTGCGATCGTCCGCCCATCGAGGGTCAGTTGAGCGACGGAGAAGGCGCCCTGCGCGGAGAGCGCCTCGGCCGTGGCACGGATGAAGGAGGCGGCACCCGGCGCCTGCGCGAGCGCGGTGCCCGCCCGGCCCTTCCATCCCGCTGCCTCGAGCGCGAGGAACTCGTCCAGTGCGCGGGCGACCTCCTCTGGCTGGGTCGCGATGCGGAACTGCAGGTCGCCCTCGTCAGCCAACCGGCGGCGCTGCCTTTCGGCCTCCTTTCGGCGACGCGTTTCGAGGGTCGCACGGATATACTCACCACCGGGGAGGGGGCTCCGCAGGATCGCGCGCTGGTGGCCGTCGAGCGTGACCGTCTCGATCCCGTCCTGGAGGCACATTTCGCTCAGGGCCGCGGCGACCGGACCCGCGGCATGCATGTAGGGGAGGACGAGACCGACCTGCCCATGCTGCCAAAGCGCGCCGAGCATGCTGCGCAGGGTTTCTGCCGGGCGGTCCGGATCGACCAGGGGGGTGGAGAGCGTCCCGTAAAAGCCTGCGGCCCTGCGGACGGGGAGGGCGTTGAGGTAGCGCCGCCGCGCCGGGAGGATGGGCAAAGCACCGACGAGACGTCGCGCCGCTCCCTCCCCACGCCAGGCAGCAATGAGGCGGGCACTGCCGCCGTCGGACAAGTGATGCATTCCCGCCAGCGCCATTTCGGGCGTGTAGAAGACGTTCTGCTCCAGCGCCCGGTCGGCCAGCTGCCGCCATTCCGGCGCGATCCGGGCTGCCTCTTCGGGCCTCAGGATCTCGGCCGTGAGCGGCTCCGGCACGTGATCCCGCGGCGCAGCTGCAGCACGGCGGGCCGGCGAGAACACGAACATGTCGAGCCCCAATCGGCTCCTGGCCGCGGCGTAGAGCATGAGAGAGCGGATCCCGGTTGCGAGAACGGTCGCGAGCGCCGCGCCGGCCAGACCGAGCAGCGGGATGAGGGCGAGCGCGAGCAGGAGGTTCGCGACAAAGGACGCCCCGTAGATGTAGGCCGTCACCTTGCCGTGATCGGCCATCGCGAGCGCCCGGTCCGCCGGCCCCACGGCCGCGCCGAGCACCAGCCCGAGGCCCAGGAGCGCCACGATCGGGTAGCCGGCCGAGAAGTGTGGGCCGAATAGCGAAAGGAGCGGCCCGCCCAGAACGGAAAGCCCCGCTGCTACCGCGAACGTGGGCCAGAAGGTCCAGCGCACCGTCTGGGCGGCGAGGTCCGCCATCCCGGCGCGATCGGCCATGGCCATGTGCTCGGCAAAGCGGTGCGCGCTCGTGTTCGAGACGCCGTAGGAGACGAAGGACGCGATGGCGACGATCTTCGTGGCGGCGAAATAGAGCGCGATCTCTTCCGGCCCGACGAAGAGCTTCAATACGAGAATATCGGTGGAGCCGAGCAGGAGCGTGAAGCTCGTCACGACCAGCAGCGGCCAGGACACGTTCGCCCAGCGCCGCAGGTCCATGCGGCGCTCTCCCGGCGGGATCCGGCGGCGAAGCCTGCCCTGGAGAACGGCTCCCTGGACCAGGGCGGTGACGGCCACGGATGCCAGAGTGGCCGCCATGACGTTCACGGCGGTGCCGCCGAGCCCCGCGAACCAGACGAAGCCCGAGAAGACCAGGAGCAGCCCGGGACGGAGCAGGTAGTCCGCCGCGAGCCCGAGGTCGACGTCGTCATAGGCCCGGGCAATCCCGGTCTGGATGTCCATCAGGACGTAGACGGGAAGGATCGCGAGGCCGATCAGCGCGGCTGGCAGGTAGGCGCCGGCCTCCCCGTCCGCCAAGAGAAGCAGCACGACGGCCGCGACTGTCGCACCCGCGATGCAGGGCAGGAGGGCGAGGCCCCTTGCGACCCGCAGGAAGCCGCGCAGGCCCGCGAGATCTCCCCGGGCCGTGTAGTCGGGCACGAATTTCAGGGCGGCGACTGGCAGGCCGAGCGAAGCGATGCCGCCGGCGAGCAGAGCCCAGACCCACACATAGGCGTAGATGCCGAATTCCCGATCGCCCATCCACCGCGCCAGCAGAACCTGGGTGGCGAACCCGATGCCGGCATTGAAGACGCGAGCCAGGAAGGCCGTCGCGGCGAGCCGCCGCGCGGCGCCCGCTTCGCTGCGGTCGCGCGCGAAGCCGACCAGCAGCCGGGCTGCCCGCCCGGCCGCGGCCGCGGGCCCTTGCAGGCGCTCGCTCTGGGAGATCATGCCCCCGGCTGTACCAGCCGCCGCTAAACGTTCCGTCGCCAGGATAGTCGAGAGATCGATCTTTGCATTGCAGCATCGTTAGCGGACGGTGAAGCCCACCATGCGCCCAGCGCATGCCCGCTCTCGATCGCCGGAGCCTTGTTGCGCTGCAACATTGGTATACATTATTCCCGTCCGGGAGAGACGCTCATCGGGATACTCCAGAAAAGGTGGTCCGATGGTCACGACAACCATGAATTCCTCCGCTCTCGCGCCGGCCGCCAATCGCGGCCGCGGCTTCGAGGCGATCCGTACGTTCGTTGAAATGGCCGGTGCCGCTCTGCGTTGCGCCGCGGCCGTCGAGAGCGGTTACCGTCCCAACACGCGGGACCTGAAGACCCTCGGGATCGAGGACCAGCTTGCGCGGACGAGCCTGCTCGGCCGCTAAGCCGGGATCAGGCCAGCGTCTTCGCCGGATACCGGCAGAGATCGTTGATAAGGCAGCGCGGGCATTCGGGTGTCCGCGCCTTGCACACGTAGCGCCCGTGCAGGATCAGCCAGTGATGCGCGTGCGCCAGGAAGTGGCGCGGAATGCGCTTCTCCAGCCCGACCTGCACCTCGTCTGGCGTCTTGCCGATGACGATGGGGATGCGGTGGGACACGCGAAAGACATGCGTATCGACCGCGATCGTCGGCTCGCCGAACGCCACGTTTAGCACCACCGAGGCGGTCTTTCGGCCGACCCCGGGAAGAGCTTCCAGCACGGCCCTCGCCGGTGGGACGACGCCGCCATGCTCCTCCATGAGGATGCGGGACAGGGCGACCACATTCTTCGCCTTGTTCCGGAACAGGCCGATCGTCCGGATGTATTCCGCGACTCGTTCCTCGCCGAGCGCGACCATCTGCGCCGGCGTGCTCGCCGCCTTGAAAAGCTTGGCGGTCGCCAGGTTGACGCCCTTGTCCGTTGCCTGCGCCGAGAGAACCACGGCGATGAGCAGCGTATAGGGATCGGTGTATTCGAGCTCCCCCTCCGGATGCGGGTTTGCCGCCTCGAACCGCGTCAGGATCTCGATCAGGGTCGCGTCGTCGACGGGCTTGGCGGCCTTCGTCGGGCGGGCGGGCGCCGGGCCAATGGTAAGTGAACTGCGGCCCCGGATCTTGGGCGTCGTAGACGGTTTCCGGTCGGCCATCCCGGGGTTATATTTGGCTGATGGACAGCCGCAAGCCCGACGCGGGGGAGGACGCCGTCCGCCCTGTCTTTGCGGCCCTGATCCGGCCGCACAGGTCGCTCGGCCGGAGCGGCTTTCGCGTGATGATGCTGATCTGTGCGGCGGTGGTCGCCTTCATGGCGGCACGATTCATCGCGCTCGGCTTCTGGCCCGTCAGCGGATTTCTCGCGCTGGACCTGCTCGGCCTCTACATCGCGTTCCGGGTGAGCTACCGGCGTGGCCAATCCTTCGAGGAGGTGGTGCTCACGCCTATCGAGCTGTTCTTCCGCCGGGTCACGCATCGCGGCGAAGCTCGGGAATGGCGTCTGAACCCGCTCTGGACCCGGCTCGACAAGCAATCCGACGAAGAGTTCGGGCTGCAGCGCCTCGCGCTCGTCTCCCGGGGCGAGCGCATCACCATCGCTGGAGAGCTCTCGCCTCCCGAGCGCGAGCATTTCGCGGACGAGTTCGGACAGGCGCTCGCTAAAGTGAAGCGCGGGTACTGAGACCCGCGCTCCGATCCGTGAAGGCCCGAGCGCTCCCGCTCAGGAATTCGCGCTCGCGTCGAGGCTGGCGCGGAGCTTCCGGGCATCCTCTGCGCTGCGGGCATATTGCTCCCACGCCGACTTCACCCAGAGGAAGTCGGCGAAGAGCGTCACCGCGACCTTCTCGAGTTCGTCCAGCGCCCGGCCGTTCAGCATGAAGAGCCGGTGCATCTTGGCGGGATCCTCGTCGAGCTTGCGCGCATCGAGCGCCTCGCGAAGAGCCTGAGCGGTCTCCTGGACGACGGGTACGACGCGGGCGAACTTCTCGTAGGCGGCGTCGCGCTCCTTCTCGGCCGTGTGGAGCTGGATGCGGTGCTGCTCCAGGAGCCGGGCCATCGTTGCGGATTGGCGGCTCCGGCGCTCGAGATCCTCGCCGACGGCCATGAAGGTGTCCCACACGGTCTCGCCGGGACCGGGATCGTCTTCGGTGCCCGTAATCGTCCGCACATCTTCGAGGTAGTCGATATCGTGCTCGGAGGCTTCCTCGCCAGCGCCGGATGCCGCGACGTCCGCGCCGGCATCGCCGTCGCGGTCCTTCTTGCGCTTCGGCCGGAGCAGAGGACGCAAAGCATCCAGGACCGAGCTCTCCATCTCGGCGCGCGGGTTCTCGTTCTTTACGTCGGACAACGAGACCGGACCGGAGCTCTCGGCCTCCGACGGAATCGAGCTACCGTGCAGCTCGGCGTTCATTGTTGACTCCTCCAAGTTACCGTTGCCGGACACTTGTAGGATGCGCTGAAAACTTCAACCAATGACGCGTGTTAGGGTAAAAGATGGTGGTAGATTTTGTTGCTTAATGGCGCTTCCGGAGTAGCTTCTCGAGGCGTGTCGCGGGCTGTTCACGGCTCATCTTGGGGCCATGCGCTTCGCCACTTCCTCGAGCATCACCTCTGTTGCGCCACCACCGATCGCCTGAACGCGCGCATCACGCGCCATGCGCTCGATCGTCGATTCCCGCATGAAGCCGAGCCCGCCGTGGAACTGCAGGCAGGCATACATCACCTCGTTCACCAACTCGCCGCAATAAGCCTTCGCCATCGAGACCTCGCGGGTGGCGTCCCGCCCCTGCGCATCCAGCCACGCCGCATGGTAGACGAGCTGTCGGCCGGCCTCGACCTTGGCCTGGAGGGCAGCGAGCTTCTGCCGGACGGCCTGCTTGTCCCAGAGGACGCCGCCGAAGGCCTTCCGGCTCATGACCCATTCGAGCGTGAGGTCGATCGCGGCCTGCGCCTCGCCCATCGCCATGGCGCCGATCACGGTGCGCTCGTTCTGGAAGTTGCGCATGATCGCGTAGAAGCCCTGGCCTTCCGCTCCGAGGACGGCGGATTCGGGCACGCGGCAATCCTCGAAGAAGAGCTCGGCCGTGTCGGATGAGCGCCAGCCATGCTTGTCCAGGGCGCGGCCGACCCGCAGCCCGGGCGTTCCCTTTTCGACCAGGAACATGGACACGCTGCGGGAAGGGCGCTCGTCCTCGCCGCCGGTCTTCGCCGCCACGCAGTACAGGTCCGCGTGGACGCCGTTCGTGATGTAGATCTTCGAGCCGTTCAGCACGTACTCGCCGCCCTCGCGCCGCGCGCGGGTGCGGATGCCCTTCACGTCCGATCCGGCGCCGGGCTCGGTGACCGCGACGGCGCAGATCTTCCTGCCGGCGACGATATCCGCCATGTGCGCCCGCTGCTGCTCGGGCGAGCCCGCATTCGCGACATGCACCGACGCCATGTCGGTATGGACGAGGATCGTGATGGCGAAGCCGGAGAAGGTCGACCGGCCGAGTTCCTCGGCGAGCACCACGGTCGCGAGCGTATCGAGCTCCGACCCGCCGTATTCGGCCGGATAGCGGATTCCGAGGAAGCCCAGCTCGCCCATGCGACGCAGCACCTCGCGCGGCACGAAGCCCTGTTCTTCCCAGGCGAGGCCGTTCGGCTTCACCTCCTCCTCGACGAAGCGTCGCACCTGCTCGCGGAGCATCTCGTGCTCCTCGCCGAAGAAGGGAGAGGTCCGGGAAGAGGTCGCGTCAGGGGAGATGCGGGCGTGGGCGGACATGCGAGGACTCCGGCTTTCGAGGGGGTCTTAGCCCGTCGGCGAAGCGCCGCAAGTGCACCTCATGATCTGAAGTCACTAGGCGTTTCGGCTTGGCATGCTCACATTCCCATTGTTACAGTGAATCAACTCACATGCGCGGGCATCCGCTCGCGCATCTAGGAATTGCGACCGTGCAGGATGGAGGCGGACAACTCGCCCCCGCCGGTGCCGCCGAGCGGGCACAGCGTGCCGCCGACGATCATACGCCGGCGCAGCGTCGCGTTGCCACGCGCAGCAACGGCCACCATCCGAGCCCCCGCCGGGCCGCTCGCGCCTATGCGGCGCTCGACCTCGGCACCAATAATTGCCGCCTGCTGATCGCGGAGCCCTCCTACCACGAGTTCCGCGTCGTCGACGCCTTCTCGCGCATCGTGCGCCTCGGCGAGGGACTCGGCATTGGGGACCGACTGAACGAGGACGCGATCGACCGCACGATCGCCGCCCTGAGGGTCTGCCGGGCCAAGATCGAGGCCCGCAACGTCGTGCGGTCCCGGCTGATCGCGACGGAAGCCTGCCGCCTCGCGTCCAACGGAGCCGCCTTCATCCAGCGTGTCCGGAGCGACGTGGGGATCGATATCGAGATTGTGGATCGCCAGACGGAGGCGACCCTCGCCGTGATGGGCTGCGCCTCGCTGGCGCACCCGAAGGCCGGCTCGGTCATCATCTTCGACATCGGCGGTGGGTCGACGGAGGTCGCCTGGCTCGACGGCCAGACCGGGTCCTCCGTCCTGTGCCCGAGCGAGCGGATCCGGGCCTGGGATTCCCTCGCGGTCGGCGTCGTCACCCTCGCCGAACGTCATGGCGGCCAACGGGTTACGCCCGAGATCTTCGAGGACATGGTCGACGAGGTGTCTGGCCGGCTGCTCCCCTTCGCCCTGAAGGCCGGAGCGGCGGCGGGGGCCGCGAATTTCCATCTTCTCGGCACCTCCGGCACCGTTACGACCGTCGGCGGCATCCATCTCGGGCTCGAGCGCTATGACCGCCGGCGCGTCGACGGAATGTGGATGCGGGAGGACGAGATCTCGGCCGTCATCGATAGGCTGCTCGACACAAATCTCGACCAGCGGGCACAAAACCCGTGCATCGGCCGCGATCGGGCCGATCTCGTCCTCGCGGGCTGTGCTATTCTCGAGGCGATCCGCCGGGCCTTCCCGGCCAACTACCTCCGCATCGCCGATCGTGGCCTGCGGGAGGGAATTCTGATGAGCATGATGCGCGAGGACAAGGTCTGGACGCGCCGGGGTTCGGCTTGAGCGCAGACGGTAGCCGTTCGAAGACACCGGGTCGACAGAGAGTCAGGAAGGGGGGCAACAAGACGCCGTCCCAGCGCGCCTGGCTCGAGCGGCAACTCAACGACCCCTATGTGGCGCGCGCAAAGCGCGACGGGTATCGCTCGCGTGCGGCCTACAAGCTGATCGAGATCGACGACAAGTTCCGGCTCCTAAAGCCTGGTGGCAGGGTCGTAGAC
>JAFAEL010000173.1 GCA_023423995.1 Pseudomonadota bacterium
GCCGAGGCCCGCCCAGCTCGCCGCCCGTCCGCCCGCCGCGCAGCCCGTCGCGGCGCCCGCCCCCGAGGGCGCGGTGCAGCCCGTGCCGCCCCCGGACGACCGGATCGAGTTCCTGGGCATGAAGCTGCCCAACGGCCGCGACCTGCAGAACGCCGTCTCCTCGATCGGGGATGCGCTGAGCCTGCCGAAATCCTTCTGACGACGGTTCCGGCGCTGGCCTCGGCCCGGCGCCTGACCTATTCCGGCGATGCGGGCATCCGGCCCGCTCAGCCGAGGAAGACGTGTCTCGCATCCTGACCGGTCGCGTGGTGATCGCGACCCACAATCCCGGCAAGCTGGCCGAAATGACCGAGCTGCTCGAGCCCTTCGGGGTCGAGACGGTCTCCGCCGGCGAACTCGGCCTGCCGGAGCCCGACGAGACCGGGACGATGTTCGCCGAGAATGCCTCCATCAAGGCGCGGTCGGCCGCGCGGGCCTCCGGGCTCCCGGCCTTCGCGGACGATTCCGGTGTCTGCGTCGAGGCGCTGGACGGAGCGCCCGGGCTGTTCTCGGCGCGCTGGGCCGGCCCGGGAAAGGATTTCGCGGCCGCCATGGGCCGCATCGAGGCCGAGCTCGCCCGCCGGGGCGCAAGCTCGTCCGCGGCCCGGCGGGCGCATTTCGTGTCGGCCCTCGTCGTGGCCTGGCCGGACGGCCATGAGGAGCTGTTCGAGGGCCGCATCCACGGCGAGCTCGTCTGGCCGCCGCGCGGGGAGCGGGGCTTCGGCTACGACCCGATGTTCCTCCCGGAGGGGCACGACCGGACCTTCGGGGAGATGTCCTCGGAGGAGAAGCACGGCATCGACTGGCAGTCCCCCGCCCCGCAGCCGCTCTCCCACCGGGCCCGCGCCTTCCTGGCGCTATCGCAGGCCTGCCTGCGCCGCGGCGGCTGAAGCCGCTTGTCTTTCGCCCGCAAGCCTCCCATCCTTGCGGCATGACGAAGCCGGTCGCGAACAGGAAGACGCGGAGCAATCCGGCCCCCAAGCCGCGCATGGATGTCGACCTGTCGACGTCCCGCGGCGTCGAGCCGCTCCTCGCGGCTTCGGCCGAGGCCTGGGCGAAAATGGATCACTCGCCGGAGGCCGCCCGCGCCCGCCTTCGCAAGCTCGGCATCCTTACGGCATCGGGCAAGCTCACCAAGCGCTTCGCGACGCCGAAGGGCTGAGTGCACCGCCTAACCTCCCACTTCGTCCTGGGCTATCACGGCTGCGACCACGCTGTAGCCGAGCGCCTCCTCGCAGGTGAGCCGTTTCACCCGAGCGACAAGGAATGGGATTGGCTGGGACCCGGGATCTACTTCTGGGAGGCCAATCCGGAGCGCGGACTCGATTGGGCGACCGAACTCAAGGCCGCCTCGAAGATCGAGAGCCCAGCGGTAGTCGGAGCGGTCATCGACCTCGGTCTATGCCTCGATATGACGACCCAAGGCGCTATCCAGCTGGTCCTTGACGCCTATCACAAGCTTACCGCCGACCTCGCCGTCGCAGGCGTCCCGCTTCCCACGAACGGAAAGACCCTGCTGGCGCGACGGCTCGACTGCGCGGTGATCCGCCGGGTTCACGCGATCCTCGAGTTGCAGAACGTGAAGCTCGACAGCGTTCGCGGCGTGTTCACGGAAGGCGCCCCGGTCTATCCGGGTGCCGGATTCGACGCCAAGACGCACATCCAGCTCTGCGTCTGCGACCCAGCCTGCATCAAGGGCGTGTTCCGGGTGAATCCGTCACGGCTGTGAAGCCCCCTCCCGCAGCAGGCCGTCGAGATCGAGCCGGCGCGTGAACATGGCGAGACGCCCGTCCGCCTCGACGGGCCACATCTCGCGCGGGCGGTCCCAGTAGAGCTCGACCCCGTTCTGGTCCGGGTCGCGCAGGTACAGCGCCTCGCTGACCCCGTGGTCGGAGGCGCCGTCCAGCGGAATGCCGGCCGCCGCCACCCGGCGCAGGGCATCGGCGAGCGCCGCCCGGGTCGGGTACAGGATGGCGGTGTGGAACAGGCCCGTCGTGCCGGGAGGCGGCGGCGAGCCGCCGAGGCTCTCCCAGGTGTTCAGCCCGATGTGATGATGGTAGCCGCCGGCCGACACGAAGGCCGCCTGCGCGCCGTAGCGCTGGATCAGCGCGAAACCCAGCACGCCGCAATAGAAGCCGAGCGCGCGGTCGAGATCGGCCACCTTCAGGTGCACATGGCCGATCCGCACGCCGGGATCGATCGGAGGGCTCGGCGATAGGATCGGGTTGAGGGGCTCGGTCATGCGCCTTCTCCGCGGCTGGTCGTGCCGTGGAGGTGACGCCCGGGCGCGCTCCAGGCAAGCCGCACGCGCGCAAGCGCCCGCTTGCGGGCGAGCGCAGGCCCCGCGGCCTATTCCGTGCTCGAGCCGCGCAGGTAGGTCGGCTGCTTCTGCAGCCCGAACATGGCCGTCACGAACGCGATGGCGCACATCACGGTCACGTACCAGTAGAACCAGGTCTCGTGGCCGGCATCCTTGAACGTCAGGGCCACCGCCTCGGCCGAGCCGCCGAAGATCGCGTTGGCCAGCGCATAGGAGAGGCCGACCCCGAGCGCCCGGACCTCGGCCGGGAACATCTCGGCTTTCACCACGCCGCTGATGGAGGTGTAGAAGGACACGATCGCGAGCGCCGCCACGATCAGGAAATAGGCCGCGACCGGACTCTGGACGCTGCCGATCGCGTACATCAGCGGCACCGTGCACAAGGTGGCGAGCCCGCCGAACAGCAGCATCGAGGTCTTGCGGCCGATCCGATCCGAGAGCGCCCCGAATGGCGGCTGCAGGCACATATAGGTGAACAGGACGGCCGTCATGACGACGTTGGCCGTCTCCTTCGGCATCTGCGCCGTGTTCACGAGGTACTTCTGCATGTAGGTCGTGAACGTGTAGAAGATCAGCGACCCGCCGGCCGTGTAGCCGAGCACCGTCATGAAGGCGCGCGGATGCTGGCGGAAGATGGCCCTCAGCGAGCCGGCCTCCTTGCGGGCGCGGGTCGCTTCCGAGGACGTCTCGGTCAGCGACCGGCGCAGATAGAAGGCGATCACGGCCGCGCCGGCGCCGATGAAGAACGGCACCCGCCAGCCCCAGGCCCGCATCTCGGCGTCGCTCAGGAACAATTCGAGCAGGACGATCACCAGCGAGGCGAGGAGCTGCCCGCCGATCAGCGTCACGTACTGGAAGGAGCCGAAGAAGCCGCGCCGCCCGGCGAGCGCCACCTCGCTCATATAGGTCGCGGCCGTCCCGTACTCGCCGCCGACCGACAGCCCCTGCACCATGCGGAAGACGAGCAGCAGGATCGGCGCCGCGATCCCGATCGTCGCATAGGTCGGCAGGCACCCGATCGCGAGCGATCCGGCGCACATCATCAGCACCGAGATCATCATGGAATTCTTGCGGCCGTAGCGGTCCGCGATCCAGCCGAAGAGCCAGCCGCCGACCGGCCGCATGAGGAAGCCGATCGCGAAGACGGCCGCCGAGTAGAGAAG
>JAFAEL010000177.1 GCA_023423995.1 Pseudomonadota bacterium
GCTGTATACGCTCGGGATCATGATCGGGATGACCGTCTACGACACGACGCTCGGCACGACGGTGGCCAATCTCGGGATGAGCGAAGTGAACTTCCCGAAGCCCGTGTTTCATGGCGACCCCCTGCGAGCCGTCACCAAGGTGCTCTCGAAACGAGAGTCCAAGTCGCGACCCGGCGTTGGACTCGTCGAGTTCATGCACACCTGCCTCAATCAGAACGATGAGGTCGTAGCGACCTGCAAGCGCATGGCAATGATGCGAAAGCAGGACGCGGCCTGATGCGCTCCCTCCTCTTCGTTCCCGGCGACAGCGCGCGAAAGTTCGAGAAGGCGCGCACCGGCCCGGCCGACGCTCTGATCATCGACCTGGAGGATTCCGTCGCGCCCGACCGGAAGGACGAGGCCCGTTCGATCACCTGCGGCATGCTCGGTGCCGAGCGCGGCGCGCAGAAGCTCTTCGTCCGCGTGAACGCGCTCGATACGGGACGAACGCTCGGAGATCTTGCCGCGACGCTCCCCGCGCGGCCGGACGGGGTCGTCCTTCCGAAATGCGAATCGGCGGATCAACTGCGGCAGGTTTCGCTCTGGCTGGACGGGATCGAGGCCGCGACCGGCGTCGTTCCGGGAGCCACAAGAATCATCGCAATCGCCACCGAGACCGCGACTTCGATCTTCGGACTAGGCTCCTATGCGGGCGCGACGGAGCGGCTTCTCGGGCTGATGTGGGGGGCGGAGGATCTGTCGGCCTCCCTCGGGTCGACGGCCAACAAGACCGGCCGCAGCTATCATTCGCCCTATCGCCTCGCCCGCGACCTCTGCCTCATGGGCGCCGCGGCGGCTGGGGTTGCGGCCATCGACACCGTCTACACGGACATCGAGGACCTCGAAGGCCTGGCCGAGGAGTCCGCGGCCGCGCGGCGGGACGGCTTCAGCTGCAAGGCGGTGATCCATCCGAAGCACGTCGAGGTCGTCAACGCAGCGTTCAGCCCGACCGATGAGGAGGTCGCCTGGGCGCGGCGGATCGTGGATGCCTTCGCGGCCGATGCCGGGCTCGGCGTCATCCGCATCGACGGCAAGATGATCGACAAGCCCCATCTGCGTGCGGCCGAGAAAATCCTTTCAGCCTCGGGGCGGCCCTGATGCCGCCCCCAGCTCGCTCGTGAGGCAGCGATGATCGTCCGGCAGGCGGCCAACGTCCTCGACCTCCTGGAATACTTCGCCCAGGCACGCCGGCCCGCGACGCTCTCCGAGATCGCGGACCATTTCGGCTGGCCGCGCTCGAGCACGTTCAACCTGCTGACAACGCTCGCCGACCGCGGCTACCTCTACGAGCCGAAACCCAGGGCCGGCTTCTATCCGACACCCCGCTGGCTCATGCAGGCGCAGGCGGTCGCGAATGCCGAGCCCCTGCCCTCCTGGACCAAGCTGATCCTGAACGAGCTTGCCGCGGATACGGGCGAGACGGTGGCGATCGGCGGTGCGGCCGGCACGATGGCTGTCTTCCTGGACGTCGTCGAATCGCCTGCGCCGGTGCGCTATTTCGGCCATATCGGCCACCGGATCCCGATCCACGCGAGTTCGACGGGCCGCGCTCTGCTCCTCCAGTACTCGGTCGACGAGCGGATGGCGCTCTATCGCAAGATCGAGTTCAAGCAATACGGGCCGCATACGCCGATCAGCATCGATATGGTCGAGGCGGAGCTGAGGCGTTCGGTCGAGCGCGGCTACTGCGAGAGCTATGCGGATTTCAGCGCCGATCTCGCAGGCGTAGCCATGCCCCTTGGCCTTCCCGAGCGCCGCCTCGCGGTCGTCGTCGCAGGGCCGATGTTCCGCATGCAGTCCCGGATGAAGGCGGTCGCGGAGGCGATCGGCAAAGCGATCAAGCGCCACGCGAAGGCGAGCACATGAAAGAGGACGTTCCGACGCTCGGTCTTGGGCTTCGCTGGGAGGACACGCCCGTCGGCTTCCGTTTCCGGACCATCGGCCGCACCATCACGGAGGCCGATATCACGGCCTTCGTCGGCGTGACCGGAATGACGGAGGTGCTGTTCACCAACGTCGAGTATCTGAGGGAGCAATCGCTGTTCGGAGGCAAGCGGCTCGTGCCGGGCGCGCTCGTCTACAGCTTCGCCGAGGGATTGCTCATGCAATCAGTGGTGCAGGGCGTAGGGCTCGCCTTTCTCGGGATGGACCTGGACGTGAAGGGGCCGACTTTCGCCGGAGACACGATCCGGCTCGAATGCGAGGTCCTCGAGTCGCGTCCCACCAGCAAACCCGGCCGCGGCTTCGTGAAGACGCGCAACACGGTGCTGAACCAACGATCCGAACCGGTGCTGGTCTACACGCCGTCGCGCCTCGTGAAGGGGCGCGATTATCGGCCCGAGGCCGACTGACACCGAGACGCCTCGCTCCGCGCATGAGCGCGGGGCGAGGCGTCTCGGTCAAAACCGCTTACTTCTGCGGCGGGTTGAGCCGAATGTGCAGCTCGCGAAGCTGCTTCGCGCTCGGCTCCGACGGGCCCCCCATCAGCAGATCCTCGGCCTGCTGGTTCATCGGGAAGAGCGCAACCTCGCGGAGGTTCTTCGCGCCGCAGACCAGCATGACGATCCGGTCCACGCCCGCAGCCATGCCCCCGTGCGGAGGGGCGCCGTAGTGGAACGCGCGGTAGAGGCCGCCGAACCGGTCCTCCACGTCCTGGCGCGTGTACCCGGCGATCTCAAACGCCTTCACCATCACGTCGGGTAGCTGGTTGCGGATGCCGCCGGACGCGATCTCGTAGCCGTTGCAGACGAGATCGTATTGGAAGGCCTTGAGCGTCAAAGGCTCCTGCGTCTGCAGCGCCTCCATGCCGCCCTGGGGCATCGAGAACGGATTGTGGGCGAAATCGACCTTTTTGTTCTCGTCGTCCCACTCGTAGAAAGGGAAATCCGTGATCCAGGCGAGCGCGAACTGCTCGCGATCGACCAGGTCGAGTTCTTCGCCGATGCGCAGCCGCGCCTTCCCGGCGAGACTGGCCGCCTTCGCCTCCTCGCCTGCCGCGAAGAATACGGCGTCACCGGCCCCGACTCCGGCGCGCAGGCAGATCCGCGCCAGCACGTCCTCCGGCACGAACTTGGCGATCGGCCCGCGGCCGACGACCTTCTCGTTCTCGTCCGCCAGGATGATGTAGCCGAGCCCGGCTGCGCCCTCGCTTCGGGCCCAGTCGTTCAGCTTGTCGAAGAACGAGCGCGGCTGAGCCCCTGCGCCGGGCCCCGGGATGGCGCGCACCACGCCGCCCGCTTTGATGACGTTCTTGAACGCGTTGAACGTGACGCTCTCGTCCGAGAACTCCTCCGTCACGTCCGCGATAAGGAGCGGGTTGCGGAGGTCGGGCTTGTCCGAGCCGTATTTCAGCATGGACTCCGCATATGGGATGCGCGGGAACTCGCCCGTCACGCGCTTTCCGTCCGCGAATTCCTCGAACACCCCACGGAGCACGGGCTCCATGGCACCCAGCACGTCGTCCTGGGTGACGAAGCTCATCTCCAAGTCCAGCTGGTAGAACTCGCCGTAGAAGCGATCCGCCCGCGGATCCTCGTCGCGGAAGCAGGGCGCGATCTGGAAGTACCGATCGAAGCCCGACATCATCAGGAGCTGCTTGTATTGCTGCGGCGCCTGCGGGAGGGCGTAGAACTTGCCCGGGTGCAGGCGTGAGGGAACGAGGAAATCCCGCGCCCCTTCAGGAGACGAAGCCGTCAGAATGGGCGTCTGGAACTCGAAGAACCCTGCCTCTCCCATCCGGCGGCGGAGCGACGACACGACCTGGGTACGCCGCATGATGTTGGCGTGCAGCTTCTCCCGGCGCAGGTCGAGGAAGCGATAGCGAAGCCGAATATCCTCCGGATATTCCTGCTCACCAAAGACGGGCAGCGGCAACTCGCCCGCGGGACCGAGCACCTCCAGTTCGGTGACGTACAGCTCGATCTGCCCGGTCGGGAGCTCGGCATTCGCGGTACCTTCCGGACGCTGTCGGACCTTGCCGTCGATTCGGACCACCCACTCCGAGCGCACTTCGTTGGCGAGCCGGAAAGCAGCCGAGTCCGGGTCCACCACGCATTGCGTGAGCCCGTAATGATCCCGGAGGTCGATGAAGAGCACCCCGCCATGGTCGCGGATGCGGTGGCACCAGCCGGAGAGACGGACGCTCTGGCCGATGTCGGACGGGCGGAGGGCTCCGCAGGTGTGGCTGCGATAACGGTGCATGACGGTACCTCGGGAAGCCGCGCACCATCCATGGGGTCCCGTGCTTGTCAAGCGACGGCCCCGGCCGGCGGGTCCGTCCGGGTGTTCCAACGCCTCCCGGTGATCTTCTTGCAGATCGTTACCGGTTAACCGTGATTGTGCAGCGCACAAAGTAACTCAAATTGTAAGGGTCTCGTTGAGATTCTCGGGCCTAGCTGGGGTGCTCGTCGTGAGTTTTGGCGATGCGAGCCCCCATTCACCGCACCATAATCCTCGTCATGTGCACCGGAGCTACCATGGCCGTCCTCGGCCGGGCGCCTGGAGCCGTGAACCTGCGCACGCAGGACATTGAGACCGCCATCTCGGCCACGGGCAAACCAGGCAGGTACCTGAAGGCGAGATATGCCTGGCTCGGGAGAGGCGCCGCATAGGCGATGGATCCCGTCTCCGGCTCAGGTTGACGTCGCGGAACGAGAAACAGTCGGCTATAGCGCCCAGATGGACTTGATCTCGACGACGGAGGCACTCGCCTCTTCCTGCTCTCGCTTCGCTGCCGCGCCGTTCGTCACGGTTGATACCGAGTTCATGCGGGAGACGACATATTATTCCAAGTTGTGCCTGATCCAGATGGCGGGCCCCGGGCTCGACGGCGTCCTTGTCGATCCGCTGGCGCCCGGCATGGACCTCGCCCCGTTCTTTGCCCTGATGGCCGACAAGTCGGTGGTCAAGGTGTTCCACTCGGCCCGGCAGGATCTCGAAATCGTCTGGAACCTCGGCGGGTTGCTTCCAGAGCCGCTCTTCGACACCCAGGTCGCCGCTATGGTCTGCGGCTATGGCGACTCGGTCTCCTACGAGCAGCTCGCCAACGATCTGGCCAAGGCCCGCATCGACAAGTCGTCCCGCTTTACCGATTGGTCGAGGCGTCCCCTCAGCGAGGCGCAGCTCGCCTATGCCTTGTCCGACGTGACCTCCCTCGTGACCATCTACGAGAAGCTCTCGGCCGAGTTGGAGCGGACCGGGCGGGCGGATTGGCTGGACGACGAGATGGCCATTCTGACCTCGCCGGAGACCTATCGGAACGATCCGGAGAAGGCGTGGATGCGTCTGGCTGGGCGCATGCGCAAGCCGCGGGAGATCGCGGTGCTCATGGAGGTGGCCGCTTGGCGTGAACGTGAAGCCCAGAGCCGCGACGTTCCACGCAGCCGCGTCCTCAAGGACGAGGCGGTGATCGACGTCGCAGTATCGGCGCCCCGGAGCGCAGAGGCGCTCGGCCGGCTACGGTCGATTCCGAACGGTTTCGAGCGCTCCCGACCCGCGAGCGACATCCTGGCGGCGGTCGAGCGTGGTCTGGCGCGTGATCCGGCTACCGTGCCGGTGCCTGCTCGAGGCCGGCCGCGTGCCGGAGGAAACGCCGCGACGGTCGAGCTCCTGAAGGTCCTCCTGCGCGCGGTCTCCGAGAACGAGCGCGTCGCACCGAAGGTGCTCGCCACCGTGGATGATCTGGAGGCCATTGCCGATGACGACGGGGCAGACGTCCCGGCGCTGCGAGGGTGGCGGCGGGGCCTCTTCGGGGAGAAGGCCCTGGCCCTGAAAGCCGGAGACCTTGCGCTCTCCATCGAGCGCGGCTCCGTCGTCGTCACTTCGAGGGAACGCTGACCTCAACCCGCGCGGACGACTGCCTCACAATTGAGAAGCTTTCCGAGAGCCCGCATTCGATTGAGCAGCCGCTCGCTCGCCAGCGGCGCGAGTTCGCCCGGTAGTTCGAGCACGATCGCGCCATCCTGGCAGAGAAGCGGCGCCCGCGGCAGCACGCCGGCCATCGCGACGGTTATCGGGTAAGCGATGCGGAACAGGGCAGCGGCGAGCTTTGCGAGCTCGGCAAGGCGCTGACCCGCAAGCCCCAGCAAGGGCGTGCTGGCCGTATCCGCCGCCACGCCTTCGTGCCGGAAGTAGACCGCGAGCGCCAAATAGGCGCGCCCAGGATGATCGACGCCCTGGAGCGCAGCATGCGCGATCATGGCCAGGCTCTGGGCACCGCGGTAATCGGGATGGGCCCGCCAGCCGGTATCCGAGAGGAGACAGGCCGCGTGGCGAAGCCGACGCTCGGAGGCGGTTTCGGGCACGCCGAAGCTTGCGATGAAGTTGTCCGTCCAGGTCCGCAGCTCTTCGCCGTGCTTGGGAGCGCGCGCCCGGAGCTGGTTGAGCTCGGCCGCGGCGCTCAGGAGCGGATCCTCCCGGCGCTCCGCATCCGAGAGCTCCTCGAACAGGAGGCCCTCTCGCACGCCAAGTGCCGACGTGGTGACACCCGAAGGCTGTCCAAGGCGGACGATCTCATCGAGGACGATCGCACCGTAGATCAGAAGAGGGCGACGGGCTTCCGATACGGACGCGATCGCCTTGAGGGCAGCGGGGCTCGTGCGCTCGACCATGCGCTGGAAGCCGCCGCGTTTCAGCTCGAACTGATAGCCGTGCAAGACGTGGAGCGGGTATTCACGGTCCACCATCTGCATCCGGGCGAGCGCGCGCCAAGTCCCACCGACGGCGTAGAAGGTGCGTCCGGCGAGTTCCTGCAACTGGGGCGCGCGGGCCAGCTCGATCCGGGCAATTTTGGCCGCACTCTTCGGCGAGTTGCCGGCCATGTCCCTGAGCACGAGCCCCCCGAGGGGCAGCGTGAGCCCGGCGCCCGCGCGGTCACCCCGGACGTCGACAATTTCGAGAGATCCGCCGCCGAGATCCCCGACCACGCCATCCGGCTCGTGAAGGCCGGAGATCACGCCGGCCGCCGAGAGGAACGCCTCGCGTTCGCCGGTAAGCAATTCGACGGGGCAGCCGCACGCCGCTTGAGCCGCCGCGAGGAAGGCTGGCCCGTTCTCGGCCATGCGAGCCGCGGCAGTCGCAAGCACCCTGACGCGTCGCACCTGCACCGTGTTGCAGAGCACACGAAAGCGGGCCAGGGCCGCAAGCGCGCGCTCGACCGCTTCCTCGGACAGCCGGCCGGTGGAAGCGATATCGCGGCCGAGACCGCAGAAGAGCTTCTCGTTGTACAGGGGCGTAGGCGCGCGCGCCGGCCCTTCATAGATGACGAGCCGAACGGAGTTCGACCCGATATCGATGATGGCGATAGGCTCGCGGCCGGCAATGCGGCCGGGGGTGCCGCTTCCCGTACTAGGAGACTGTAGGGCGTCTACGCTTGGCAAGCGACCGGGGGCTCGATGTCTTCTGAGCCTTGCCGCGACCGGACAGGCTCGGGTTGGTCATGAAATACTTGTGCGCGTTGAACGGTTCCTCGCCCGGCTGGAGCTGAACCCGTTCGCTCGCGCCGGACGGCAATACGGTCCAGCTCTGCTCGTTGTCCAGGAGGTTCGCCAGCATGATCTGGTCCAGCACCTGCTGATGGACCGTCGGGTTGGTGATCGGCAGGAGGGCCTCGACACGGCGGTCGAGGTTCCGGGTCATGAGATCGGCCGACGAAATGTAGACGTGAGCCTCCGGGTGAGGCAACCCGAACCCGTTGCCGAACGCATAGATCCGGCTGTGCTCCAGGAACCGGCCGACGATCGACTTCACCCGGATGTTGTCCGACAGCCCTGGGATGCCCGGCCTTAGGCAGCAGATCCCCCGTACGACGAGGTCGATCTGCACGCCCGCCTGGCTCGCGTCATAGAACGCGTCGATGATCTCAGGATCGACGAGGGAGTTGCACTTGCCCCAGATGGCGGCGGGCCGCCCTGCCCTCGCATGTGCGATCTCCTCCTCGATTCGCCGCAAGAGACGTTTCCGGAGGTTGATGGGCGAGACTGCCATCAGTTCGAGTTCGTCCGGCTCGGCATAGCCGGTGATGAAATTGAAGATGCGGTTCACGTCGCGACCGACCGCCGGGTCCGCCGTGAAGAACGACAGGTCCGTGTAGATCCGTGCCGTGACTGGGTGATAGTTGCCGGTCCCGACGTGGCAGTAGGTAACGAGCTGTCCGCCCTCCCGCCGGACCACCATCGAGAGCTTGGCGTGGGTCTTCAGCTCGAGAAAGCCGAAGACCACCTGCGCGCCCGCCCGCTCGAGGTCGCGCGCCCAGCGTATATTCGCCTCCTCGTCAAAGCGGGCCTTCAGCTCGACGAGAGCCGTGACCGACTTTCCTGCCTCCGCGGCCTCCGCCAGGACCCGTACGATCGGGCTGTCGGACGAGGTGCGATAGAGCGTCTGCCGGATGGCGACGACGTTCGGATCACGCGCCGCCTGCTGCAGGAAGAGGACGACGGCGTCGAACGACTCGTAGGGGTGGTGGACGATGATGTCCTTCGGACGGATCGCCGCGAAGCAATCGCTCCCGTGCTCCCGGATGCGTTCCGGAAAGCGGGGATTGTACGGCTTGAACTTCAGGTCCGGCCGCTCGAGCGCCACAAGTTGCGAGAGCTCGTTCAGGGCGAGCTCACCCTCGACGACGAAGACGGCATCGCCCGTGACGTCGAGCTCTCCGGCGACGAATTGCGCGAGGTCATCCGGCATTGAGGCTTCGACCTCGAGGCGTATCACGCTCCCGCGGCGGCGACGCTTGAGGGCCGTCTCGAATAGGCGGACGAGGTCCTCGGCCTCCTCCTCGATCTCGAGGTCCGAATCGCGCAGGACGCGGAAGGCGCCTCGACCCTCGACCCGATAGCCGGGAAAGAGCTGATCGGTGAAAAGGCCGACGAGCTCCTCGACGGCGATGAACCGCATGGTGCCCGCACCGTCCAGGTCGGGCAGCCGCACGAATCGCTCGATCTTGGCTGGAAGACGGATCAGGGCCTTGAGGGGCCGCCCATCGATCTTTCGCGCGAGCTTGAGGGCGATCGAGAATCCGAAATTCGGGATGAATGGGAAGGGGTGGGCCGGATCGACCGCGAGCGGCGTCAGGACCGGGAAGACGTAATTGAGGAAATGGTCCTGCAGCCAGGCGCCCTCGCGAGGGGAGACCTGATCGGCCTCGACGAGGACGATGCCGTTTTCCACAAGCTCGTGCTTCAATTCCGTCCAGCGCCGCTGCTGATCCGTCGCCAGGGACGAGGCTTCGGCCGCGATCTGGCTGAGTTGGCCGGCCGGAGACAGACCGTCCTGCGAGGTCACGGCCACCCCGGTGCGGACCTGGCCCATCAGGCCGGCGACCCGCACCATGAAGAACTCATCCAGATTGTTGGCCGAGATCGACAGGAACCGCAGTTGCTCCAGAAGGGGATGGTTACGGTTCGACGCCTCTTCGAGGACCCGGCGATTGAACTGCAGCCATGACAGCTCGCGATTGACGAAGCGCTCGGGCCGGCGGCGAAGCGCCTCACCCTCGGACACGCTTGTCTCCGCCTTCACCCGCGTCGTCGGCTCCCGCGGCTCCAGCGTGATGATTTCCGCCTCTGGCGGCGGCGTGTCGCTGCCGGCAGCGCTCGGAATGGCGATGCGAGCCTCAGTGGGCGCGACGGCGTCTTCCGGCCGAAGCGACGCCGCGTCCCCCTCTGCGATCGTCTTCGGAATGCGTCTACGACGTGTCGCCATGACTCCCTTCTACGTGGATATTATGACTGAGCTGTGATGACCCCTTCCGCCTCTGGGTCCTGCTCCTCTTCGTCCTTCGCGACGAGGGCAGCCGCCATCGGACGCGTGATCCGGCGTCCGCGGCTCAGCGCCTCACGATCCAGAGCCGCGACGATCTCGGCCGCGCGGGCGAGCGATCGCTCGATATGGGTTGCCAGGTAGTCGACTACGCTCGTGTCCACGACGAGTTGCCGATCTACGAAGTGCTTCACCAGGACCGCCTTCAACAGCGCATCGTCGGGGGGATGGAGGTCCACCACAGGCGCCAGGCGCAGCCGCGACATCAGATCCGGCGTTCGGAGACCGCAACGCTCGATCGGCTCGGCGCTGGTCACAAGAACCGACACCTGGCGCTCTCTCGCGATATTCACCAGGTGGAACAGCGCAGCCTCTGCGACGGGCCCGACATCCAAATCTTCGATCACCAGAGCAGGAACGCCGTCGGAAGCGGCTGCGATCTCGTCGTCGATCCGTGCCGCAGGCAGGATGGGCGCACCAGAGCGCTGCGCCCAGATGGCGGCGAGGTGGCTCTTGCCGCTGCCGGCGGGACCGCGCAGGTGCAGGAAGCGGCTCGGCCAGTCGGGCCAGAGCTCAAGGCGCGAATACGCGTCCTCGTTCGAGGGACTGACGAGGAAGTCGTCCGGACCGTAACGAGGCTCGACCGGCAGATCGAGAACGAGTTGCCGCATTGGTCAGACGTCGGCCTTCTTCGTAACGGGCAGTATCATGATCTCGGGTGGGGAACCCGGCACGGATGGGGGTTCGCCCATATAGATCGGGCTCGCCTGGTACCGAAGGATGGCGAAGCGGGTGAGGACGCCAATGATCGCAGCCATCGGCACCGCCAGAAGCAGGCCAAGGAAGCCGAACAGGGATCCGAACGCGAGAAGGGCGAACATCACCCATACGGGGTGGAGCCCAGCAGAGGCCCCGACCAGCTTGGGTGACAGGATGTTCCCCTCGATGAATTGTCCGACGAAGAATATGCCGAGTGTGGCGAGAACCATGCTCCAGTCCGGCAGGAACTGCACGAGCGCGACGCCGACGGAGAGCAGCAGGCCGGTGAGGGAGCCGACATAGGGAATGAAGCTGATCAGGCCCGCGAATAGCCCGATCAAGACGCCGAAATTCAGACCGAGGAGAGCGAGCCCGGTCGCGTAGAAGACGCCCAGGAAAATGCAGACCGTCGTCTGCCCCCGCACAAACCCAGAGACGGCGCGGTCCATCTCGCGCGCGAGACGGCGGACCGTCTCCCGATGGCGGGGCGGAACCCACCCATCGATCGTGGCGATCATCCGGTCCCAATCCACTAGAAGGTAGAAGGCAACGACCGGCGTGACGACAAAGATGGACAGGACGCTGATCACGGCCTGAGAGCCGCTCCAAATGGAGCGCATGAAGGTGGTGACCCAGTTCGCGCCCTGGCCGAGCAGATCACCGAGCGAGCGCTGGATTTGTCCCAGAGCCTCCTCACCGCCGAACTCGCGGATCAGCGGCCCGCCGTGCTCGGCCATCAAGGCCTGCAGCCTTGCCACGTAGCCGGGCACCTGCTCGGCGAACTTCACGACCTGCTGCACCGCGAGCGGCACGGCGATGATGAGTACGAGCCCGAGAAGCAGGACGAAGACGGTCAGGATGAGGATCGTCGCGCCGAGCCGGCCGAGGCCGAGCCGCTGGAGGCGGTCCGCGACAGGATCGAGCAGGTAGGCCAGGGCAGCTCCTGCGACGAAGGGCAGGAGCACGTCGCGCAGAACGTAAAGTCCCACGAGGAGCAGCACGAAGCCGCCAAGTGGATAAAGAACCTGCCTTTGCATCGGCGCGAGAACCCGGTTTTCCCCTATCAATCTAGCGGGTTTCGTGCCGGCATGCGCAAACGTCTTCAGGCTCCCGCCATGTGCCGGAGCCAGCGGCCGAGATAGGCGCCTCCCGAGATCACCGTCAGCACCGCTACGAGCCACATCCCGGCGGGAACGATCCAGCCGGCCGCGCCCCCGAATGCCATGATGGCGAGTACCAGCCCGGCGAAGGCGATCTGCGCCGCGGTATTCAACTTGCTGACGAGGAGCGGGCGGATCGGCATCGGCCGCTCCATCAGACGAGACACCAGGATGGCGGCCAGAATCATCAGATCGCGCGACACGACGATGATTGCGATCCAGCCAGGCAGGACGCCTACGATCGACAGCGTGACGTAGATCGAGACCAGCAGCGCTTTGTCTGCAAGCGGATCGATGTAGGCGCCGAACTCGGTGCGCATGTTGAATCGGCGCGCGATGAAGCCATCGACGCCGTCCGAGATTCCCGCGAAGGCGAACAGGGCGAAAGCCGCCGCCCATTGCCCCTCGTTGATCATGACGACGACGAACGGAACCAGGATGAGCCGGAGGATCGTGATCAGGTTTGGAATGGTCATCTCGACCGGCTCGGCCTTTCTCGGCATGGTCTCCCGAGCGTCCGCGCTTGCGTCGGGTTCGCAGGACGCTTACTGCCCGGTTGGCTTCACTCCTAGACCGCATGAGCGACCCTGACACCCGGCCGACCGGATCCGGCCTGACCTATGCCCAAGCGGGTGTGGATATCGATGCCGGAAACGCGATGGTTGATTCCATCAAACCGCTCGTCCGCGCGACGCGGCGGCCGGGCGCCGATGCCGAGATCGGCGGCTTCGGTGGATTGTTCGACCTGAAGGCGGCCGGCTTCACCGACCCGATTCTTGTAGCGGCGAATGACGGCGTCGGTACCAAGGTGAAGATCGCCATCGAGACGGGGCGGCACGACACCATCGGGATCGACCTTGTCGCCATGTGCGTCAACGACCTCGTCGTGCAGGGCGCGGAACCGCTGTTCTTCCTGGATTACTACGCGACGGGCCGGCTCGACCCGAAGGCTGGCGTCGACATCGTCAAGGGCATTGCCGAGGGCTGCCGCCAGGCCGGTTGCGCCCTGATCGGGGGCGAGACGGCCGAGATGCCGGGCCTTTATGCCGAGGCCGATTACGACCTCGCCGGCTTTGCCGTCGGAGCGGCCGAGCGCGGAGCGCTTCTGCCGCGCGGCGTCGCTGAAGGCGACGCGGTGCTCGGTCTGCCGTCATCCGGCGTTCACTCGAATGGATTCTCCCTCGTGCGCCGCGTTGTGCAGCACGCAGGTTTGGCGTGGAGCGATCCGGCTCCGTTCCATCAGGGCACGACGCTTGGGGAGGCGCTGCTTGAGCCGACCCGGATCTACGTGAAATCGCTGCTCGCCGCCCTGCGGGGGAGCGATGGGATCAAGGCGCTCGCCCATATCACCGGGGGCGGCTTCCCGGACAACATTCCCCGCGTGCTGCCCGAAGGGCTTGCCGTCGAGCTCGATCTGGATGCCATCGCCCCTCCCCCGGTCTTCGGCTGGCTCGCTGCGGCAGGAAGCATTGCCCAGGCGGAAATGCTTCGGACCTTCAATTGCGGGGTCGGGATGATCATCGTCGTCGACGCAGCCAAGGCGGACGAGGTGGCCGCCGCCCTCGAAGCGGCAGGTGAGGCGCCGATCCGGCTCGGGAATGTCGTCGCAGAGGCGGCGGAGCGTGTCGTCTACAAGGGTAAGCTGACCTTCTGATGCACGGCGGCAAGAAGCGCGTCGGAGTCCTCATCTCCGGCCGCGGGTCCAACATGGCCTCCCTCATCGAGGCTGCCCAGGCACCGGATTATCCGGCCGAGATCGCGCTCGTGGTCTCGAACCGCCCAGGTGCCGGCGGGCTCGCGCGAGCCGAGGCGGCCGGCATTCGAACCGCCACGGTCGACCATAAGCTGTTCCCGGACCGCGCATCATTCGACGAAGCTGTCGGCCAAGCTTTCGTTCAGGCCGGCGTCGACCTGATCTGCCTCGCAGGCTTCATGCGCATTCTCAGCGATGGCTTCGTCGAGCAGTGGACCGGGCGGATGCTGAACATCCATCCGTCGCTCCTGCCTTTGTTCAAAGGGCTTCGCCCCCACCGGCAGGCGCTCGATGCCGGAGTCCGCATTCACGGCTGCAGCGTCCATTTCGTCGTGCCGGAACTCGATTCCGGGCCGATCGTGGCGCAGGCCGCCGTGCCGGTTCTCCCGGGCGACACGGAGGATGGTCTTGCCGCCCGCGTGCTCGCCGAAGAGCATCGGCTCTACCCTCTCGGGCTGGAACTCGTTGCCGGGGGGCAAGCCCGCCTGGAAGGCAGCCGCACCGTGTTCGCGTCCGGCAGCCGAACCGCCCTAGGCCTCACCTGACGCTCAGGCGAGAGCTGGCTCCGGCGCGGCCGTCGCCGCGTTGTCCAAACCTTCCAGAACCGGGCCGATCCGCTCCAGCGCGACGCGGTTGTCGTGAAATCCGACGCCGCCATAGGGCGCCACGGGATCTGCCGAGGTGAGCGTGTTGATGCCCCGTCCGTCCGGGAAGAAGTGGTTCGGCCAGATCGACTCGGCGATGAGCACCCCGCGGCGCACGCCTTTGAAAATCCTTGCCCGCAGAAGCACGGCTCCGCGATCGTTGACGAGGCGAACCCAGTCGCCGGCCTCGACTCCAAGGCGCTCCGCGTCGTCAGGGTGAATCATGACCTCCGGCCGTCCGCCCTCTTTCGAGCGCGAAGTCGCCGTCTCGTTGAAGCTCGAATTCAGGAAGTTGCGCGCCGGGCTCGTCGTCAGCCGGAAAGGGTGGCGCTCCGTTGCGGCCTCGATCGAGGCCCAATGGTCGGGGAACTCGGGCAAATCCTGCCAGGGTCCCATCGGGCCGTCATTGGCGTTCGGCACCTGCGTCCAGTCTGGGCTGAAGCGAAATTTCCCGTCCGCATAGCCGAAACCGTTCAGATAGTGCGCTTCCTCGAAGGATGGCTGTACGTCGAGCCAATTATCCTGCGCGAGTTCAGCGAAGGTTCCCCGGCCCGAGGCGGCGAGCATCTGGTCGATCAACTCGCGCGGGCTCATGTCGAAGCCCGGGTGGGCTGCGCCGACCCGGCGCGCGAGTTCGCCTATGACCTCGTGGTTCGAACGGCACTCGCCCGGCGGATCGACCAGCTTCAGGCCGAGCTGGATGTGCTGGTGTCCTCCGGCCGTGTAGATGTCGTCGTGCTCCAGGAACATCGTCGCAGGCAGGACGACATCGGCCATCTTCGCCGTCTCGGTCATCACCTGCTCGTGCACGCAGACGAACAGGTCCTCGCGGGCGAAGCCCTGCTTCACGAGCTCCTGCTCGGGAGCGACGGAGACCGGGTTGGTGTTCTGGACGAGGAGGGCTGCGACCGGCGGGCCGTTCCTCAAAGCCTCCGGGTCGCCCGTCAGGACGCGCCCGATCTGAACCTGCTGCAGCTGCCGGATCGCCGGATCGCGGGCGTCCTGGCCCTCGATCAGCATCTTGTTCAGCTTGTAGACGCCTGAGTTCGAATGGAAGGCGCCGCCCCCTTCGACCTGCCATGCACCCGTGACGGCTGGTATCGACAGGGCGGCGTGCATGTTCACGGCGCCGTTTCGGCTGCGGGAGAACCCATAGCCCAGGCGAAAGAAGCTGGCCTTACGGGTGCCGACGATCCGGGCGAAGCTCTCGATCTCGCCGACGCTTACGCCCGTTATGGATGCCGCCCATTCCGGTGTCCGGCTCGAGAGGTGCCGCTCCAGGTCGGCCGGCCGGTCGGTGTAGCGGGCGAGATAGTCGCGATCGGCCAGGTTCTCGCGAAACAGGACGTGCATGACCGCGCATGCGAGCGCACCATCCGTGCCCGGGCGCACCAGCAGCGCGAGGTCGCCCTGCTTCATGGTCGGATTGTCGTAGACGTCGACGACAACGATCTTTGCACCGCGTTCCTTCCTGGCGCGCAGCGCATGGGTCATCACGTTGACCTGCGTGTGGACGGGGTTCGTTCCCCAGATCACGACGCAATCGGCCCGAGCCATCTCGCGCGGATCCGAGCCGGCGAGCTTGCCGGTGCCGGCGATGTAGCCAGTCCAGGCTGGCGTCGTGCAGATGGTGGAATACTGCCCGGAATAGTTCTTGGCGTGACGCAGGCGGTTGATGCCGTCGCGCATCACGTAGCCCATCGTACCGGCATAGTAGTACGGCCACACGGATTCCGAGCCGAGCCGTCGCTCGGCATCGAGAAAGGCGTCTGCCGTGCGGTCCAGCGCCTCGGCCCACGAGATCCGGCGGAACTGGCCGGAACCCTTCGGCCCGACCCGCAAAAGCGGGTGCATCAGGCGATCGGGGTGATAGAGACGCTCGGAATAGCGCGCGACCTTCGCGCAGACCACGCCTGCCGTATAGCTGTGATCGGAGGCGCCCCGGATACGGCCAACACTCCGGCCGTCGATCACCTCCACCTCGAGCCCGCAGGTCGAGGGGCAGTCATGCGGGCAGGTCGAAAGCCTGGTCTCGACGCGAGGAACGAAGTTCATCCATGGCCCGCGCGCGACCCAGCTCTGCTCGGAGCGGCGGAGGCGGTCGCAGGCCTCCGCACGCTCGACGCGTCAGCGATGCAAGAGTTTAGCCGACGATCTCGTTCCCGGAGAAGAACTGCGCGATCTCGATCTTCGCGTTCTCCGCGCTGTCGGAGCCGTGCACGGTGTTCTCGCCGACCGATTCCGCAAACTTCTTGCGGATCGTCCCCTCGGCCGCGTTGGCCGGGTTCGTCGCGCCCATCACCTCGCGGTACTTCGCAATCGCGTTCTCGCCCTCGAGAACCTGCACGACGACAGGGGCGGAGGTCATGAACTCGACGAGCTCGCCGAAGAAGGGGCGCTCGCGATGCACGCCGTAGAACGTCTCGGCCTGGGCCTTCGTCATCTGGATCCGCTTCTGCGCCACGATGCGCAGGCCCGCTTCCTCGATAACCGCGTTGACGGCGCCCGTGATGTTGCGGCGCGTCGCATCGGGCTTGAGGATGGAAAAGGTCTGCTCGGTGGCCATCAAAGTCTGTTCCTGAGGGGATGAAGTGGGGGCTTATAGCATCGGCCCCAGTTGTCTCAACCCGAACTGAAGCGATCTCCGTCTAGGCTCGGCCCGCTCCGTGTCACACAATCTGCAAGATCGGCGTCGAGCTTACGCGGGGTGCTCGAGCCGGGTGCGACGAAAGGGTTTACAAGACGGGGAGGTTCGCATGCGAGTGGCTTTGGTGGCCGGGGCGACAGCCTCGTTCCTGTGCGTAGGTGCGGCGATGGCCGAAACCGGGCGGATCACAGGCGTTTGGCTGACGGAAAACGGCGATTCCAAGATACGGATGTCTGCTTGCGGACGAGCCTATTGCGGCACTGTGATCTGGGCGAAGGTCAACGGGCGCGACGAGAACAACCCCGACCCCGCGCTCCGCAAGCGCTCGATCGTCGGCATGCCCCTCACAAAGGATATTCGTCCGGCTGGAGACCGGTACGCGGGCTCGATCTACAATCCCGAGAACGGCAAGACCTACAGCATCACCATGCAGGTGAAGGGGCCGAGCAAGCTCGAGGTCGAGGGATGCGTTTTCGGGTTCCTATGCGGGGGAGAATCCTGGTCGAGGTTGCCCGACGAGACGGCCAGTGCCGATCCGGCTCCGCCTGTCGAACGCTGAGTTCGCGAGCAAAGCGCGCTCTGGTCCATGCCGCCGCGCTGCTCTTCCTCGCCACGGGTGCGAGCGCGCAGGACGTCAGCGGAACCTGGCTGACCGAGGGAGGCCGGTCCCGCGTGCGCATCGGGCCATGTGGCCCAGCGCGCTGCGGCACGATCATCTGGACCCAGGCCGAGGTTAAGGACCTCAACAATCCCGATCCTGCGCGACGCAGCGCGAGCCTCGTCGGGCTGCAGATGATCCGGAACGCCCGCCCCGAGGGCGCCGTCTGGACGGGCGAGCTCTACAATCCCATGGACGGCCGCACCTATGCGGGCCGCATGCGGCTCCTCTCCCAGGATCAACTCGAATTATCGGGATGCGTTCTCGCCGGCCTGATCTGCAAGGCCCAGACCTGGACCCGCATCCGGTAAGCTCATCTCGCTCTCTGGCCGAAGAGGACGGCGCGCACTGCGGGGTCGTTGATGTTGGTCGTACCCCGGTCCTCGGCGTTGATCGCAAGCCCACGTTGGACAGCGGGCCGAGCCGCCACCGCGGCTAACCACCGCTGCATGTTGGCGAAGGAGGAGATCTCCTGCCCCTGGCGCTCCCAAAGCTTGGCCCAGGGAAAGGTGGCCATGTCGGCGATCGAGTAATCGCCGGCCAGGAACTCGCGGTCCGCGAGCCGGCGGTCGAGCACGCCATAGAGGCGGTTCGTCTCGTTGGTGTAGCGATCGATGGCGTATGGAATTTTTTCGGGAGCATAGATCCGGAAATGGTGGGTCTGGCCCGCCATCGGCCCGAGCCCCGCCATCTGCCAGAACAGCCACTGCTCAACCTCGACGCGCGCCCGCTCCTCGGCCGGATAGAACTTTCCTGTCTTGCGGCCGAGATATTGGAGGATCGCACCCGACTCGAAAACCGAGATCGGCCTGCCGTCCGGACCGTCTGGATCGACGATCGCCGGCATTTTGCCGTTCGGTGAAAGGGCCAGGAATTCCGGCTTGAACTGATCCCCCTTGCCGATATTCACGGAGTGCACCCGGTAGGGCAGCGCGCACTCCTCGAGCATGATCGAGATCTTCCAGCCGTTCGGTGTCGGCCAGTAGTAGAGCTCGACAGGGTCCTTCGTCACAGCCGCCACAAGCGCCTCTTCTGAAATTTCTTGGTCGCCTCTTCTAGGCAAACCGCCAGGAAGTGAAAATTCTTCCCTCGACTAGGCTGAGGAGCGTTGCAACCGCCCCCACTCGGCATACGATCGTCTCCGGCCGTACCGAGCCAGAGGGAGCGTAGATGCCAAGATCGCATGTTGTCGCCGCCGCCGTCCTGGCTCTCGGCACCGTGTTCGGAGCTTTCCCGTCCTTGGCGCAGAGTACCGCAACGGGCGGGACATCCGCCAGCGGCAGGCAGGCGCAGGAGAGTGGAGCCGAAAAGCCATCCGCAACCAGGGCGGCGCGCACAAGGCGCGAACCTACCGCCAGTCAGATGGCGGCCCGCGAGCGCCAGCGCAAATGCGGTGTCGAATGGAAGGAAGCGAAGGCCGCGAACAGAACCGGCAGCATGAAGTGGCCGCAGTTCTGGAGCCGCTGCAACGCGAGGCTGAAGGGGAACTCCGCCTGACCGCCTAGAGTGCTTGGCGGGCCCGCCATCCGGAGATCGAATACCGGGCACGTCCGCCTTTTTCCGGGAGGGGAACGTTGGAAATGGACCGGGTTGAACGCGAACGCCGTCTCCTGCAGCAGATCGTTGCCCTTGCCGCGCTCGTGCCGGTAGGGGCCGGCCTCTTCGGCGTGCTGTTCGGCCCGACGATCACCGGCGACGCGCAGGTCGGCGTCTCCGGTGACAGCCATTACCGCTTCCTCTCGGGACTGCTCCTCGGGGTCGGCCTCCTCTTCTGGTCCTGCATTCCCGCGATCGAGACGAAGACCGGGCGCTTTCAATGCCTGACGCTGATCATCGTCATCGGTGGCCTCGCCCGCCTCGGCGGCCTCGCCCTGACGGGCATCCCCTCGCTGATCATGCTCGGCGCGCTGGGCATGGAACTCGTCGTGACGCCCGTCATCTGCCTATGGCAGTTGCGCGTCGCCCGGCTCTATCGCGGCCGCGCAACATACGGTCCGCGGAGGTGACGCTACGGCGAGAGGCGCTTCTCGAAGAACAGTTCGCGCGTTCGCGAGATGTCGCCCAACTCCCTGATCTCGCCGGAACTCTGGAAGCCGAGCCGCGAATAGAGGCGGTGCGCCGCCTCGAACCGGGTGTCTGACCAAAAGCAGAGGCGGGCTGCCCCGGCCTGGGCCGCGAAGCGCTCCGCCTGTCCGACCAGCGCCTCACCAAGCCCGCGTCGGCGCCGATCCGGGCGAACATAGAGGCGGTGGAGTTCCGCGCTCGATTCAGATGCCAGATCCACTGCCGCCGAGGCGCAAACACGACCTCGCGCGTCCTCGCAGACCCACCAGGCGCCCGCCCGACTCGCGAAGGCGTCACCGGCCGCCCTAAGATCCCGCAGGTCATCGTGTGGATCGACGAAGCACCCGGGGTATTCGGCGAAGCAAAGTGCTATGAGCCCGAACAGGTCCTGCGCATCCTCGTTCCGGGCAAGGCGTGTGTCCGCTGTCATGGATCTGCCATCGCCGACCGCCCGGTCGAGAGCAAGAGGTCAGGCAACCACGTCGGTGGCGAAACGTTGTCCGCCCTCTGAAAGGAGCGGTCGCTATGGGTCTTCTCGATCAGGTGCTCGGCCAAGTCATCGGCGGCCTCGGCGGCTCGGGACAGGCCCAGCAAGGCAGGCAGCCCGCCCCTGCCCCGAGCGGCAGCAGCGCCAACGTCAATCCGCTGGTCCTGGCGATCCTCGCGCTCGTGGCATCCCGCGTCGTTCATCAAGGTGCCGGCGGGCTCGGCTCCAAGCTTCGGGATCTGATCACGGGTGGCAACGCCGGCGGTCGGGACGCACCCGTCGATGGCGGGCTCGAGAGCTCGGGGCTGCCAGGCGGGGGCGGTATCCTCGGGGCGGATCGTCCTCGCCCTCAATCCTCCGGCGACAGCTCCCTGGATAGCATCGGGTCGATGCTCGACAATCCGCATCCCGGCCAGGACCCGAGCGTGACGGGAGGCGAGCGGCGATCTCCTGCAGGTGTGCCGCCGCGGGGCCCCGGGGGCGGCATGTTCGACGAGGGACTTGGCGGCGGCCTGCTGGCTGGCGGTCTGGGTGGTCTCGCCGGGAGCGGCCTCGGAGGACTGCTGGAACGCTTCCAGCAGAGCGGCCGGGGCGATGCCTTTGCCTCCTGGGTTGGCCCCGGCCCGAACCAGATGATCTCGCCCGACGATCTTCGCAGCGTCCTCGGCGAGGATGGGGTGGACGAGCTTGCTCACGAGACGGGGCTAGGCCGCCAGGACCTTCTGTCTCAACTTGCACGAGCTCTCCCGGATGTCGTTGACGGTCTCACTCCCGAGGGGGCGGCTTCCGAACGAGGACGAGGAGAGGCGCTGGATCTGACCTGACTCTGGGAACGATGCCCGACCCTTCGCCTTTACCTCGAGCCCGCAGGAGGAATGCGATGCATCACCTGTCGAACGAGATGCGAGACTGCATCGAGGAGTGCCTGCGCTGCTATTCGACCTGTCTCGGGATGGCCATGAGCCACTGCCTCGAGGTCGGCGGAAAGCATGTTGAGCCCGAGCATTTCCGCATCATGATGGCCTGCGCCGAGATCTGCCGGACCAGCGCGCATTTCATGCTTATCGGCACGCCGCACCACAAGCATACCTGCGCCGAATGCGCGGAGATCTGCGAGGAATGCGCCAGGAGCTGCGAGGGCCTCGACGGCATGGAGGCCTGCGCCGCCCAGTGCCGCCGCTGCGCCGAAAGTTGCCGCAAGATGGCGGCCTGACCACCCGCGCGCCACCGAGGCCGGCCCGGCCTCCGAGCGCTCGGGATTACTCGAGGGGGAGAGGACGATGAGCACCTCACCGCTGGGCAGCCAGCCCGACTATCTCGGTCAACCCGACGCCCGGACCGCCGCGATGTGCCGCATCCTGGCGCAGAACTGGTGGGCCGTAGCCCTGCGGGGCGCCTTTGCCATCCTGTTCGGCATCCTCACCTTGCTGCTCCCCGGCATCACCATTGCCACGCTGGTCATCTTCTTCGCGGCCTACATGCTGGTGGACGGCGTCTTTGCCATCGTCGCGGCCATCAAGGCGGCTCGCCAAAACGAGCGCTGGGGCTATTTCGTGCTGGAAGGGATCGTCGACATCATCGCCGGTGTCGTGGCCCTGCTCTGGCCCGCCATCACGGTCCTCGTGTTCGTCTACCTCATCGCATTCTGGTCCATCGTGAGCGGAATTCTGATGGTGATGGCCGCCTTCAAGCTGACGGGAGAACATGGCCGTTGGTGGATGGTGCTCGCCGGAGCACTCTCCGTGATCTTCGGTATCGTGCTCGCGATCATGCCGGGAGCGGGTGCCGTCGCACTGACGATTTGGCTCGGCGCCTATGCGCTCGTGTTCGGGGTGTTCCTGCTCATCGCAGCTTTCAAGCTCAAGAGGATGCGGGACGTGTATCCGCCCGATACGCAGAGCGCCGCCGGCCTCACCGGAGCAGCCCGATAAAGAACCCTCTCGCGCAGAATGGAGAAGTCGCATCATGATGTCATTCCGAGGAGCAGCGCTCGCGGCCGCGGCGGCCGGAATTCTCGGCGCTGCCTCGCCGGGAATCGCCCAGCCGCTGGCAGGCCCGCAAAGCGTTGCACCCGCGCCAGCAAGGGACGCCTACATCCCGTACGGGCCCGTTTGCGACCGCAGATCAGTTCGCGAGTGCCAGGCGGCTGCCAAGTTTGAGATGACGATGTGCGAGCCCTTGCCAGGACGCTTCATCTGCGCTGACCGGATCCTGGCCGAGCAATCGGCCTGCTTCGCAGCGACAGGCTGCTACTGACGCCCGGACCTCGCCTCACACGTGGAGGTAGCGATCCTTGATCGACGGGTCCGAGCGTAGCTCCGCGCTCGTTCCCGTCCAGGCGACCGTTCCCTTTTCGATGACGACATGTCTGTCCGCGAATGCGGCCAGGGCCTCGACATTCTTGTCGACGACCAGGATGGACTGCCCCTGCTCCTTCAAGCGCTTGAGGACGTTCCAGATCTCGATCCGGATGAGCGGCGCAAGCCCCTCTGTCGCCTCGTCCAGGATGAGAAGCTTCGGGTTCGTCATCAGGGCGCGGCCGATGGCCAGCATCTGCTGCTCCCCACCCGAGAGCTGAGAACCGAGGTTGCTGCGCCTCTCCGCCAGGCGCGGGAAGAGCGCGTAGACCTCGGGAAGCATCCAGCGGCTGCGTCCCTCCCGCGACGCGGCGGTCGCGACAAGATTCTCCTCGACCGTCAGGGTCGGAAAGACTTGGCGCCCTTCGGGCACGAGGCCGATCCCGCCCTGCGCGATCCGGTAGGGCGGGCGGCCGAGTATGTTGCGTCCGTCGAACGTGACCGCCCCGCCGGTCGGCCGCAGCAAGCCCATGATGGATCGGATCGTCGTGGTCTTGCCCATGCCGTTGCGGCCGATGAGCGTGACGACCTGGCCTGCCCCGACGGTTAGGGAGACGTCGAACAGGACCTTCGCCGGCCCGTAGCCCGCCTGGAGGCGCTCAATCGTCAGCATCGGACGCTCATGCCGCGATCTCCTCCTCGCCGAGATAGGCCGCGCGAACCTGCGCGTCGGCGCGGATGTCGGCGGGAGCGCCGGTCGCGATGAGCCTGCCGTAGACGAGCACCGATACGCGGTCGGCCAGCGAGAATACGGCCTCCATGTCGTGCTCGATCAGAAGGATCGAGATCGATCCTTTGAGGCTCCGCAAGATTTCCACGACGGCGCGGGATTCGTCGTGGCTCGTTCCGGCGAGCGGCTCGTCGAGGATGAGCAGCTTCGGCTTTGTGGCAAGCGCGACGGCGAGTTCGAGCTGCCGCTTCTCTCCGTAGGAGAGCAGGCTCGCCGGGACATCCGCGCGCGAGGTCAGGCCGAATTGGCGCAACAGCTCGAGTGTGGGCTCGTTGAGAGCAGGGTCGCGTCGGGCCGATGCGAAGAACCGGAAGCTCGATCCGGACCTTGCCTGGATGGCGAGCGCGACGTTCTCGAGCGTGGTGAACCCGGGCAGGACCGAGGTGATCTGGAAAGATCGGGCGAGGCCGAGCCGAACCCGGTCCGGCATCCTGGTGCGGGTTATGTCGGCACCCTGGAACAGGATGCGGCCGGAATCGGTGCGGGCGAGGCCCGAGACCTGGTGCACCAGAGTGGTCTTGCCGGCGCCGTTGGGACCGATGATCGCGTGGAGCTCGCCGGGTTCGATCGTCAGCGAGACATCGTCCGTGACCCGCAGCGCACCGTAGTTCTTGCCCAGGCGCTCCAGTTGGAGGATCGGCGCGCTCACGTCGGACGCCCCAGCCGGCCGACGATGCCGCCTCGGAGGAAGAGCACCGCCAGAATGAGCAGCGGACCGAAGATGATCCGCCAATGCTCGGTGAAATGCGACAGGATCTCCTCGATCAGGATGAAGGCCGCGGAACCGACGATCGCGCCGTGAAGGGTGCCGAGCCCCCCGAGCACGGACATGAAGATGAGGTCGCCAGAGCGCTGCCAGCTCATCACGGCGGGGCTCACGAACTCGCTTTGGTTGGCAAGCAGCACGCCCGCGATCCCGGCGATCGCGCCCGCCACCGCATAGGCGCCGAGCCTGTACGGGAACGGCTCGAAGCCGATCGCCTCCATGCGGATCTCGTTCTCCCGCGCACCCCGCAGGACGCGGCCGAAGCGGGACCCGACCAGCCGGCGGCAGAAGAGATACGCCACGAGCAGGATCCCGAGGGACAGGTAATAGAGCGCGACATCCCCCTTCAGGACGGGCCGGCCGAGTAACGTGCTTCGACCCGAGAGGGTCAGGCCGTCATCGCCGCCATAGGCTGCGAGCGACGTCGCCAGGAAGAACAGCATCTGGCCGAACGCCAGCGTGATCATGATGAAGTAGACGCCCTGTGTTCTCAGCGCGATGGCCCCGCTCGCCAGCGCGAAGGCGACCGATGCACCGACCGCGACCGCGAGCTGGACCAGGAGGTCTTCCTGTCCGTGGCTCGACAGAATCCCCACCGAATAGGCGCCGATGCCCAGGAAGGCGGCGTGGCCGAAGCTGATCAGTCCCCCGAACCCAATCAGTAGATCGAGCGACATGGCCGCGAGCCCGAGAATGACGACCCTGGTGAGAAGGGAGATGATGAAGCCTTCGGCCCCGAGTTTGGCGAGCACAGGTACGAGCGCCAGGAGGCCAAAGAGAAGGACCGGGAGCCAGAGTGAGCGGAATGCAGGGAGCCGGCCGCCGGTCGTGGCCGGCAGCGCGACGGGAACAGCCTCGGCTGGGTTCACCGAAGGCTCCTATCGCTTTGCCGGAAAGAGGCCGGCAGGCCGCACGAACAGCACCGCAGCCATCAGGATGTAGATCAGCATCGGGGCGATCGCCCGCCCCGTCTGGCTCGCGGCCGCCGGGTCCAGGATCGTCCGCAGCAGCGTGGGAGCTACCAGCCTGCCGAGCGTGTCGACGACCCCGATCAGAAGCGCAGCCAGGAACGCGCCACGGACGGAGCCGATCCCGCCGATCACGATGACCACGAAGGCGAGGATCAGGACATTGTCGCCCATCCCGGGCTCGACCGAGAGGATCGGGGACACCATCGCTCCCGCGAACCCCGCGAGCATGGCCCCGAAGCCGAACACGACCGTGAACAGGAGGCGGATATTGACCCCCAGCGCCGACACCATTGCGGCGTTGGTCGCCCCCGCGCGGATGAGCATGCCCGTCCGCGTATGGTTCACGAGGAGGTAGAGCAGTCCCGCGACGCCAAGCCCGGCCCCGATGATCGCGAGCCGGAACACGGGATAGTTGATCCCGCCCGGCAAGGCGATCGAGCCCGACAGCGCGTCCGGCGTAGGAACACTCAGCGGCGCCGAGCCCCAGAGGATACGGACCGCTTCGTTCAGGAAGATGATGACGCCGAAGGTCGCCAAAACCTGGTCGAGGTGATCGCGGTCGTACAGATGGCGGAATATCACCACCTCGAGCAGCAATCCGAAAACGAGGGCGGTCGGCAACGCCAGTAGGACGCCGGACAAGAAGGAGCCGGTCCAAGCCGTGAAGGCCGCCGTCAGATAGGCCCCGACCATGTACTGGACGCCATGGGCGAGATTGATGAAGTCCATGACGCCGAAGACGAGCGTCAGCCCGGCCGCGATCAGGAACAGGATGAGGCCGAACTGCAATCCGTTCAGCGTCTGGAGGAGAAGGAGGGTGGGCGTCACGCGGCGCGGCCGACCTGTTCTGGCGTGAAACCGGCCCGGCGCGCGTATCCGCGCACGATGGCCTCACGCTCAGCATAGGGAAGGACCGCCTCGATCTCGCGGAACCCCTCCGGCGCAAGTTCCTCGACGGCGTCGATCACGCCCTCGGGGCCGCCGGACCGGTTCGATTGCACGATCGCCGCCGTCAGCGGCAGCCGCTCAGCTTCGTATGCAGCGAGTGCGTGCGCCGGGTGCTCGGAGGATGCCAGTCGGTCGGCGAGGCAGCGAGCGTCGAGGATGGCCTGACTCGCGCCATTGGACCCCACCGGGTACATCGGATGCGCGGCGTCGCCGAGCAGTGTAACCCGCCCGTGCGACCAGCGCGGCAGCGCGTCCCGATCGCACATCGGATACTCCCACACCTCGGTCGTCGCCTCGATCAGGGCGCGTGCATCGACGTGCGGGATGGCGAACTTTTCGATGAAAGGCTCCATCTCCTCCCGGCGCGCATGGCGCGACCAGTCCTCGCGCCGCGGCGGCGGCCCGGCTGTTCCCACCGCGGCAACGATGGCCCAGTTGGTCAGCCGTCGGTCCGGCGCCGAACCCTCGGCGATCGGGTAGACGACGAGCTTTGCGCTCATCCCGCCTGCGATGACCATCGAATCCCCGTCCAGAAAGACGGGCCAGTCGGCCGCTCCGCGCCAGAGGATGCGGCCGTTCCATGCCGGAGGCCCTTCATCCGGAAAGAGCTTCGTTCGAGCTGCCGAATGGATGCCGTCCGCGGCGATCAGCACGTCGCCACGGGCCTGGCATACGTAACGGTTCTCGCGGTCGAAGAAGCGCGCCGTGACCCCGCCTTCGTCGCTCTCGAAAGTGCCCAACCGGCAGCCGGTCCGGATGGAGTCGGGACCGAGCCGGTCAAGCACCGCGGCATGGATCACGCCCTGCAGCCGGCCCCGATGGATCGAGAACTGCGGCACCGGAAAGCCGGCATGCGTACCCCGCTTCTCGCGCCAGACCTCCTGGCCGAAACGGTTCGCGTAGATCAGTTCGTGAGTCCGGATCGCGACGCGGTCGAGATCGTCAAGGAGTCCGAGCTCGGCGAGTTCGGCGATCGCGTGAGGCAGCGTGTTGATGCCTACGCCGAGCTCACGAATCGTATCGGCCTGCTCGTATAGCTCGACCTTGATGCCCCTCGAATGGAGCATCAGCGCCGTCGTGAGCCCGCCGATTCCTCCGCCGACGATGATAGCCTTCACGACGCCTATCCCCCAGCACCTATTCGGGAAGGATCAGGCCGCGCCGGGAGGCGGCGGCAGGAAGTTCACGTCGTGCCGCGCAGAGAGCGCGACGACGGCTTCGGGCTCCTGCTTGGGCAGGTTATGGATGCCCCAGAAGAGATCGAAGAGCTTGCCCGTCGGCGAGACCCAGAAGAGGCTCTTCGCCGTCGCGCCCGAGCGGTTGAAGATCCCGTGCGGCTCGCCGCGCGGCAACCGCACCAGGTCGCCGGGGGTCGCCGACATCTCCTGGCCGTTGAGCCAGAACTCCAGCTTACCCTCCAGGATGTAGAGGTACTCGTCCTGCGTCGGGTGGATGTGCGGCGGGACGAAGGTGCCGTCCGGAAAAGTGGCGTGCCAGGAGAAGCTGTCCTCGGTCAGGCTCTTCGGCACGTAGGTCTGGCCCAGGATGTTCCAGACGATCCCTTCGAACCCTGAATTGGCGGGGGTGATCCCCGCCGTCTCTTTGCGCGTCATCGAATTCCCCTCTCGTCTATCGCCGGCCGCGCGTCAGTTCGTGAGCGCGCAGTCCTTCACGTACGGGTCGGCGTAGTTCGAGAAGACCTTCTCGACCACCTGCGTCTCGTATTTGCCATCGGCACGCTTGCCCACCTTCGTCAGGTAGAAATCCTGCACCGGATAGCCGTTGGGGCTGAACTTGAAGGCACCGCGAAGCGAGGTGAAATCCGCCTTGCGGAGCGCGGCCCGAACCGCATCCTTGTTCGACAGGTCCCCTTTCACGCCCTTCACCGCGGAATCGATCAGGAGCCCGGCATCGTACGCTTGGAAGGCGTAGGTCGCGGGCACCGCGTTATGCGCCGCGAGATAGGCGTCCACGAACTTCTTGTTCTGCGGGGTATCGAGATTAGGCGCCCAGTTAGAGCCCGCGAACATGCCGAGCGCAGCCTCGCCCTGCGCCGGAAGCGTCGCTTCGTCGACCGTGAAGGCGGAATAGACCGGGATCGTCAGCCCCGCCTGCCGATACTGCTTGACGAGGTTCACGCCCATCCCGCCGGGCATGAAGGTGTAGATCGCATCCGGCTGCATGGACGCGATCTTGGCGAGCTCCGACTGAAAATCGAGCGTGTTCAGGGGGACGTAGGATTCCTCGAGCACCTGGCCTTTGAAGTCCCGCTTGAAGCCGGCCATCGCGTCCTTGCCGGCCTGGTAATTCGGCGCGAGCAGGTAGACCTTCTTGTGTCCGCGATCCTGGGCGACCTTGCCCGAGATCTGGTGCACCTGGTCATTCTGGTACGAGGTCGCGAAGAAGAACGCGTTGCACGACTTGCCGGCGAGTGCCGAGGAGCCGGCATTCGGGCTGATCAGGAAGGTCTGCGCATCGGTGACGGGCTTGGCGATCGCGCCGAGCACGTTCGAGAAGATCGGCCCCACCACGAAGTCGACCTTGTCGCGCTCCAGGAGCCCCTTGACCTTGGTGACGGCAACGTCCGGCTTCAACTCGTCGTCGACGACGATCAGTTCGACATCCTTGCCGCCGACTTTGCCCCCGAGATCCTTGAAGGCCATCTCTATGCCGTTGCGGGCCTGCTGCCCGAGAACCGCGGACGGTCCCGAGAGGGTAACGATCAGGCCGACCTTGACCTTGTCCTGAGCCATGGCGCCGGATGAAGCCAGCGCTCCGACAGCAACCGCGAAACCGAGACCTGCAAGTCGTTTCATCGCTGTTCCCCGTTATGTCGCCCGCATTCGTGCGGCGGGCCTGCTCAGGTCGGTTGTCCAACAGCCCGTTCCCCACTGCAAGTGCAGGACCCGTGCCGGGCGTCTTGCCAGCCGATATTTGAAGCTTAAAGTAACTTTGCTTTCGCCCGCAAGGGCCGTGAGATGGCCAGGGGAAGAACTTTGGCGGGACCGCTTTCAGGACGTTATGCCTTGGTGACCGGCGGGAGCCGGGGCATCGGGCGGGCGATCGCTGCCTCGCTGACCGAGGCGGGCGCTCAGGTCGTCGTGCTCGGTCGCGACACGGCTGCGCTCGAGAGCGTCGTGGCCGCCGGCGACGCGCATGGATTCGCGCTCGCCGACGTGTCCGATGCCGCCGCCATTCGGGCCGCCGTCCCGCGGCTGGGGCATCCAGTCGATCTCCTCGTCGCCAATGCCGGGAGCGCCGTCTCCAAGCCATTCGCCCAAACCGACGGCGCCGATTTCTCGGCCATGCTCGCGGTCAACCTCATGGGCGTGGTGAACGCGGTCCAGGCCGTGCTGCCGGGCATGACGGAGCGGGGCTTCGGGCGGATCGTGGCCGTCGCATCGACGGCTGGACTGAAGGGCTATCCCTACGTCACCGCCTATTGCTCAGCGAAGCACGCCGTCGTCGGTCTTGTTCGGTCGCTTGCGCTGGAGATCGCCCGCACCGGCGTGACCGTCAACGCTGTCTGCCCCGGCTACACCGATACCGACATGGTCGCGTCTTCGCTTGACCGGATCGTCGCGAAAACCGGGCGCACCCGCGACGCGGCCCTTTCGGAGCTCACCAAGTCGAACCCGCAAGGGCGGCTGGTTCAGCCAGCAGAGGTCGCAGATGCCGTCACCTGGCTGTGCGGCGCCGGTGCAGGCTCGATCACCGGCCAGGCCATCGCGGTGGCGGGGGGCGAAGTGTGATGGAGCAGGTCAACGCCTCCCGCGACCACCCCATCGACGCCGAGACGATTGCGGCCGAACTGCCAGGGCATCATCGCGAGGAGCTGCGGCTGTGGCTGCGCCTCCTGACCTGCACCAACATGATCGAAGGCGAGATCCGGCGCCGTCTCCGGCGCGATTTCGACGTCACCCTCCCCCGCTTCGACCTGATGGCTCAGCTGGATAAGACGCCGCAGGGCATGACGCTCTCCGACATCTCGAAGCGCATGATGGTGTCCAACGGCAATATCACCGGGCTGGTCGATCGCCTCGTCGCCTCGGGCCACGTCACACGCCGGGCGAGCGACACGGACAGGCGCGCCCAGCTCATCAGCCTCACCGAGCTCGGGCGTGCCGAGTTTCGCGCCATGGCAGAGGCGCATGAGGGCTGGATCGCAGAAATGTTCGCGGGCCTGAGCCACAATCGGGTGGGGCAGCTCATGGAGCTGCTCTCCCGCACGAAGAGCTCCGTCCGGGAGGCGAGCCTGAATGCCTGACCGATCCTTCCTCTCGTGGCCCTTCTTCGAAGAGCGGCACCGAATCTTCGCAGACGCCCTGACCGTCTGGGCGCGCGAGAACGTACCGCAGCTGATCGATCATCACGACGTCGATGGCTCCTGTCGGCGGCTCGTCGCCGCACTCGGTGAAGGCGGCTGGCTGGAAGCCGCAGTCCCGGGCTCGGACGGGGAGGAAGCGCGCCACGACGTCCGCACCCTGTGCGTTGCGCGTGAGATCCTCGCCTATGAGAGCGGGCTCGCCGATTTCGCCTTTGCCATGCAGGGTCTCGGCACCGGGCCGATCGTGCTCTTCGGCTCCCCGGAGCTGAAGCAGCGATACCTCCCGCCCGTGGGGGAAGGCACGCGCATAGCCGCCTTCGCGCTCTCCGAACCGGAAGCCGGATCGGACGTCGCCGCGATGGCCACGACCGGCACCCCGGACGGCAACACGTATATCCGCCTCGACGGTGTGAAGACCTGGATCTCGAACGGCGGGATCGCGGACCAGTACGTGGTTTTCGCCCGCACCGGAGAGGCGCCGGGTGCCCGCGGGCTGTCCGCCTTTGTGGTCGACGCCGACACGCCGGGCCTCACGATCGAGGAGCGGATCGAGGTGGTGGCCCCCCACCCGCTCGCGAAGCTTCGCTTCGAGAACTGCCGTGTTCCCGTCGAGCGCCGGATCGGCGCACCCGGCGAAGGCTTCAAGATCGCGATGGCGACACTGGACGTCTTTCGATCCACCGTCGGTGCGGCGGCGCTCGGCCTAGCCCGGCGGGCGCTGGACGAAGGGCTGCGGCATGCATCCACCCGCAAGCTGTTCGGCGCTCCGCTCGGCGACCTGCAACTCACCCAGGCCGGGCTCGCGGACATGGCCACGGGCGTCGATACCTCCGCCCTCCTCGTCTATCGCGCCGCCTGGACCAAGGACGCAGGCGCTGCGCGGGTCACGCGCGAGGCAGCGATGGCCAAAATGCACGCGACGGAGAGCGCTCAGGCCGTGATCGACCGGGCTGTCCAGATCTTCGGCGGGCTTGGCGTCACGAAGGGCGTGAAGGTCGAGGAGCTCTATCGCGAGATCCGGGCACTGCGGATCTACGAAGGCGCGACCGAGGTGCAGAAGGTGGTGATCGCGCGCGACCTGCTGAAGGCCGCTGCCGCACAAGCCGCCGCAGAACGAGGCCGGGAGCGAGGCGCTCGGACACGAAAATGGGGACCGGACGATGACGCGCTCAGCCCATATCGAGACCTTCGCGGCGGACAACCTGCCGCCTCGAGAGCTATGGCCGGTGATCCTGGACGGTCATCCCGCCTACCAGTACCCGGAGCGCCTGAACTGTGTGGTGCCGCTCCTCGACCGCTGGGTCGAGGAAGGGCACGGTGATCGGCCCTGCCTGTTCAGCCCCGAAGAGAACCTGACCTATGCCGAGCTTCAGGCACGGGTGAACCGCATCTGCAACGTCCTCGTCCACGATCTCGGCATGGTGCCGGGCTCGCGGCTTTTCCTGCGCTCGGCAAACAATCCCTGGATGGTCGCGACCTATCTTGCGGGCCTGAAGGCGGGGATGGTGGTCGTCGCGACCATGCCGCTGCTTCGGGCGAAGGAGATCGCCTTCCCGATCAACAAGGCGAAGATCGCGGTTGCGCTCTGCGACAGGAAGCTTGCCGACGAGATGGAGAAGGCCCGGGTCATGACTCCCGGACTGCAGCACGTCGTGTACTGGGGCGAGGACGGGCCGCACTCCCTGGAGGCCCTGGTCGAGCGCGCCTCGCCGGAATTCCAGGCGGTGGACACTGCCGCGGACGATGTCTGCCTGATCGCCTTCACGTCAGGCACGACTGGTGAGCCCAAGGGCTGCATGCATTTCCACAAGGACATGCTCGCCATCTGCGACGGCTTCTCCCAGATGATCCTGCAGCCCGAGCCGAGCGACCGGTTCATCGGCTCGGCGCCCTTGGCCTTCACATTCGGGCTCGGAATCGTGCTCTTCCCGATGCGGATCGGCGCATCCTTCGTGGTGATCGAGAAGGCGGGGCCGGACGACCTTCCGCCGGCAATCGAGCGCTTCAAGGCCACGATCTGCTTCACGGCCCCGACGGCCTACCGGGCGATGATCCCGAAGCTTCAGCAATACGACATGAGCTCGCTCCGCAAATGCGTGTCGGCCGGCGAGTCGCTGCCCCGCGGGACCTTCGAGGCGTGGCTGAAGGCGACCGGCATCAAGCTCATCGACGGGATCGGCGGCACCGAGGTGCTACACATCTACATCTCGTCCCCCGAGGGCGAGATCCGGCCCGGCTCCACGGGCCGGGTCATACCGGGCTACGAGGCCAAGATCGTCGACGACGAGGGCCGCGACGTCCCGCCCGGGACGATCGGCAAGCTCGCGCTCCGTGGTCCGATCGGCTGCCGCTATCTCGATGACGAGCGGCAGACCCGCTACGTCCAGAATGGCTGGAACCTGCCCGGCGACAGCTTCGTCATGGATGAGGACGGGTACTTCTGGTACCAGGCGCGCTCGGACGACATGATCATCTCTGCAGGCTACAACATCGCCGGACCGGAGGTGGAGGCCGCGCTGATCACCCATCCGGCCGTCGTCGAGTGCGGCGTCGTCGGCGCTCCGGACGCAGATCGCGGTCACATCGTGAAGGCTTATGTCGTGCTTGCACCCGGCCGAACCGGCGACCCTTCCTTGACGAAGGAGTTGCAGGACCACGTCAAGGCCGAGATCGCGCCCTACAAGTATCCGCGCTCGATCGAATTCGTGACGGAGCTCCCGAAGACCCCGTCCGGCAAGCTGCAGCGGGTCGCCCTCCGACGTCGTGCCGAAGCGGAAGGCGCCCAGGCATCAGCCGCGGCATGAGCGGCCAGGAGAAGGTGCGGCGCGGGCCTCCCCCACAAGAGAGCCTCCCGTCAAGCGTGTGGCGAAGCGAGATCCGAATCCGGTTCTCGCATTGCGATCCCGCAGGCATCGTCTATTTCGCCCGATACTTCGACCTCATGAACGGGGTCGTGGAGGACTGGTTCTCCGGAGCGCTCGGACTCGACTACGCCGAGTTCATCGGCCCTCGCCGGGTGGGCCTGGGCTACGCATCTTGCGAGGCGGATTTCGCGGCGCCCGGCTTCATGGGCGACCGGATTAGCTTCTCGGTGCTGGTGGAGCGGATCGGCGGCGCCTCGCTGACGCTCCGGATCCTCGCCTATCGCGGGCCGGACCCGATCCTGTCGGCCCGGCTCACCATCGTCACGACGTCGCTCGTCGAGCATCGCGCGATCCCCATTCCGGACGATCTTCGCGCGGCGCTCGAGCGATACCAAGGAGATACACAATGACGGCTGCAGCGCTTGCGATGAGCGAGCCGGACGAAGGCCGGCCGGTCACTCTGCAGCCGCCGGGCTGGCCGAAGCCGCGCGGCTACGCGAACGGGATGATGGCGGAAGGCCGGCTCGTCGTGACGGGCGGCGTCGTCGGATGGGACACGGAGGGCAATTTCGCGGCCGGCTTCGCAGATCAGGCGCGGCAGACATTCGCGAACATTCGCGCGATTCTGGCGGAGGGTGGAGCGGAGCCGCATCACCTCGTCCGCCTCACCTGGTACGTGACCGACGTGGAGGAGTATCTCGCCGCCGGAAAGGACGTTGGACGAGCCTACCGCGACGTGATCGGCCCTCATTATCCGGCCATGGCCGTGGTCCAGGTCGTGCGGCTCGTCGAAGCCAGGGCGAAGATCGAGATCGAGGCGACGGCGGTCGTGCCCGGGAGTGCAGCATCAGCCAGCCCCCTTGCATGACCCAGCGGCAGATCGGATTGCTTGAGGCCTAAACTATCTTCTTCAGCGGCCGTGATGGCGTGCTAAGTTCGATCCCATGATCGCCATCTCGGGAGTTACCAAGACGTTTCAGCGCCGTGGCGGGGGTACGCACCTCGCTATCGATTCCATCGACCTCCAGGTTGCGGAGGGCGAGTTCGTATCGATTCTCGGCCCCTCCGGCTGCGGGAAGTCGACCCTGCTCTACATCGTGGGCGGGTTCGTTCCGCCCTCGCGCGGATCGATCACGGTATCCGGCCGGCCGGTGAGCGGCCCAGGGCCGGACCGCGGCCCTGTCTTCCAGGAATTCGCGCTGTTCCCGTGGAAGACGGTGCTCGGCAACGTCGCTTACGGGCTGCGCGAGGCCGGCATGCGCAAGCGCGAGGCCGAAGCTCAGGCGGAGGCGCTGATCGCGAGGGTGGGCCTGAAGGGCTACGAGAGCTTCTATCCTAAGGAGCTCTCGGGCGGCATGAAGCAGCGCGTCGCGATCGCCCGGACCCTCGCCTACAACCCGTCGATCCTCCTCATGGACGAGCCCTTCGGCGCGCTCGACGCCCATACGAGGCTGCGCCTGCAGAACGAGTTGCTCGAGCTGTGGGAGCGCGATCGCAAGACGGTTCTGTTCGTCACCCATGCGGTGGACGAGGCCGTTTTCCTGTCCGACCGCGTGGTGGTCATGAGCCGCCAGCCGGGGCGCATCAAGGCCATCGTCGAGATCGACCTCCCCCGCCCTCGCCACCGGGACGAACTGCTTCTGAACCCGCGCTACCAGAACCTCATCATTGAGCTCGAGGGCATGATCGAGGATCCGCCGGAGGAGTTGCGCGCGTGAGCGCTGCGCTCGCCACCCGGACGCGGGCGGCGCTCCTGCCAGGGCTGCCGCCGATCCTCGCCTGCCTCGCGCTGCTTCTCGCGTGGCAGCTCTATGCCCGCACGCTCTCCGTCGGCGGCATTCCCGATGCCCTCTCGACCCTGCGCGAGTTGCCCACGATCCTCGGCGATCCCGAGTCCCTCTACGAGATCCTCGACTCGATCCGGCGGATGGCTATCGGCTTTGCGATCGCTCTCGCCTTCTCTGTTCCGCTCGGACTGTTCATGGGACGGAGCAGGGTCGTGGCGGCGCTCGTGAACCCGCTCCTGATGATCACCTACCCGGTGCCGAAGGCGGCTCTCATGCCGATCATCATGCTCTGGCTCGGCGTTGGGGACGCATCCAAGCTCCTTGTCATCGTGCTCGGGGTCAGCCTGCCCATCATCTACCACGCCTATCAGGGCGCCCGGGCCGTGGAGGAGAAGATGCTGTGGTCGGCGCGCGCAATGGGGATGTCGGGCCCCGGCCGCCTCGCCCGTATCGTACTGCCGGCCGCCCTCCCGGAGATCCTGGTCGGATGCCGGACCGGCATCGTGCTCGCGCTGATCACCATGATCACGAGCGAGATGATCGCGCGTCAGTCCGGGGCCGGAAACATCCTCTTCAATGCGCTGGACATGGCTCAGTACGAGACGGTCTACGCCATGATCCTGGTGATCTCGGCCTTGGGCATTCTCCTCGACGTCGTGTTCGAGCAGGTCCGCTCCTGGCTCACCGGCTGGGCCGAGCCGCGGCACGACCTCGTGGCGCCGCCGCTATGACCGCCCTCGCCCGCAACGAGGCGCTGCTCGGCCTCGTTCCGATCCTTGCACTCCTGCTTCTCTGGCAGGTGATCGTCTCCGCGGGCTTCGCGCCGCCCGCGCTCCTGCCCGCCCCCTGGGCCGTCTTCGCCAGGTTCGGGCAGAACCTCGTCGACCCCGATTTCCTCGTCCACACCTGGGTCACGCTGTATCGCCTGTTCGTCGGCTTCCTCATCGCGCTCGCCATCGGGGTGCCCCTCGGCCTCGCCGGGGCCACGAATCGGATCGTCGGCGCGGCCTTGAAGCCGCTGGTTCGCGTCCTCGCTCCCGTGCCGAAGATCGCGCTCTACCCGGCCCTCATCCTCTCGCTCGGCTTCGACGACGCCTCGAAGATCGTCCTCGTGACGGCGGACGCGCTCTTCCCGATCCTGCTCGCGACGTTTCAGGGTGCCGCTATGGTCGAGCCGAAGCTGGTCTGGTCGGCGCGCGCGGCCGGCACCTCGCCAGCGGGCGCCGTCCTAAAGGTGATCCTTCCGGCCACCCTCCCCTCCATTCTCACCGGCAGCCGCATTGCCCTGGTGGTGGCGTGCATCGTCGTCTTCCTGGCGGAGATGATCACCTCGACGGACGGGCTCGGCTACCTCCTCGTGCGGGCGGCCCGAAACTTCCAGACAGTCGACATGTTCGTTCCCCTTATTGCGATCTCAGCGATCGGCCTGCTGCTGAACGGTGCACTCGCCCTGGCGCGCAAGAAGCTCCTCGCCGGTTTCCCCGAGGAGGAGTGAACGACGGAGCGTTGCTGAGAGCTGAACCCTTTCGACCGTAAACGCTCCATTCACGCCACTTGGAGGTAACCCTTTGTGCCTGAGGCGGCTGCAGGCACTCTTCTGCTGATAGGTCGGACAGCCTCATGTCAGCCGCCGTTGCCCGCCTGCTCACCCCCACGGACGACTTCACGATCGCGGAGTTCCGCCGCAAGGCCAAGGCCGAGGGTTGGGCATTCTGGCGCGGGCTGGCCATCGGCTTCTGCGCCTCCTTCCCGCTAGCCTTCGCGGCCCTGGGCGGCCGCAACATCTTCCTCGCGCTGTTCTGAGGTTGCCGTCTCCGAGTTCCGTGGTCCTATGGTGTTACGCGCCTAGCGTTGCAGCGCAGCAATTGCCGCCATATCGTCCCCGCACGAACGACGAACCTTATGTGGGGAAACATGGCGGCGGTTGCGCAACTCAAGGCTGGCGGTCCTAAATCGCTCTACGAAATGGGGGAGATCCCCCCTCTCGGGCACGTTCCCGAGAAGATGTATGCCTGGACGATCCGGCGCGAGCGGCACGGCCCGCCGGAGCAGTCGATGCAGCTCGAAGTGGTGCCTACCTGGACGATCGCGGACGACGAGGTCCTGATCCTCGTGATGGCCGCGGGCGTGAACTACAATGGCGTCTGGGCCGGGCTGGGCGAGCCGATCTCGCCATTCGACGTCCACAAGGCTCCCTTCCACGTGGCCGGCTCCGATGCGTCGGGCATCGTCTGGGCGGTCGGCTCCAAGGTGAAGCGCTGGAAGGTCGGCGACGAGGTCGTGGTCCACTGCAACCAGGACGATGGGGATGACGAGGAGTGCAACGGGGGCGACCCGATGCTGTCTCCGTCCCAGCGAATCTGGGGCTACGAGACGCCGGACGGTTCCTTTGGCCAGTTCTGCCGAGTGCAGTCGCGCCAGCTCATGCCGCGGCCGAAGCACCTCACCTGGGAAGAGAGCGCCTGCTACACGCTGACGCTCGCAACCGCCTATCGCATGCTGTTCGGCCACCAGGGCCATCGCCTGCGTCCCGGCCACAATGTGCTGGTGTGGGGCGCATCCGGCGGCCTCGGCGTGTTCGGCGTCCAGCTGGTCGCCGCGGCCGGTGCGAACGCGATCGGTGTGATCTCGGACGAGACGAAGCGAGACTACGTGCTGGGTCTCGGCGCGAAGGGCGTCATCAATCGCAAGGACTTCGCCTGCTGGGGCCAGCTGCCGAAGGTGAACTCCCCGGAATATGCGGACTGGACCAGGGAAGCGCGGAAGTTCGGCAAGGCGATCTGGGACATCACGGGCAAGCGCGACGTCGACATCGTCTTCGAACACCCGGGCGAGCAGACCTTTCCGGTCTCGACCCTGGTCGTGAAGCGCGGCGGCATGGTGGTGTTCTGCGCGGGCACGACCGGGTTCAACATCACCTTCGATGCCCGATACGTCTGGATGCGGCAGAAGCGAATCCAGGGATCGCACTTCGCGCACCTGAAGCAGGCGATGGCGGCGAACGAGTTCGTGATCGATCGCCGGGTCGATCCCTGCATGAGCGAAGTACTGCCCTGGGACGAGATCCCCAAGGCGCACACCCTCATGTGGAAGAACCAGCACAAACCGGGCAACATGGCCGTGCTCGTGAACTCTCCGCGGCCGGGCCTGCGAACCTTCGAGGACGTCGTGGAGGCGGGGCAGCAATAGCGCCCCCATCCCGGTGCGGGAGCCTGGGATCTCTCATCCACGCGTCGGGGGCGGCCTTGCCCCCGACCTGCGCTACACCCGGATCTCGCCTTCGTCCCGGCCGCTCCAGTAATGGATCCGGCTGGCGTGGACCCTGATCAGGACGAGGCCCGGCGTGTCGACGCCGTCCTCGAACCAAAACTCCAGATCCTTGTTCCAGTGGGCCTCGAAGCTCGCCTTGTCGCGGATCAGTTCCGCCCGCCCCTCGATCACGATGAAGATCGGCGGTGCGCCGAGCAGCCCTTTGCTGCCAGTGAACGACAACCCCACCTTCGGATCGCGAGCGATATCCGCGACGGTTCGGGTGCTGTCGAGCGCGAAGAAGTACGAGTCGCCCTGATAGGCAACATCGCCGTTATTGCTCATCGGCCGACCTGCGATCTCGCCGCCTTCCGTCCACGTCGACAGGATGGCGAAGTCGATCTCGGCCATCTTTTTCGACAGGTCCGCCAGAGTTAGGTCGCTCACGCCAAGGCTCCTTCCTGATGGCGAATCAATGTGCAGAGCGTGCTCTTCGTTCACTCATCACTATTCACCGTCACGCGAGCGGCCGCGCAACGACGCACTTTCCGCCGAGAGACAAGATCGCGCCCGCCTAGCGGCGGAAGGTCGGGGTATTCGGGAATTGTCCGGTTGTTTCCTCCGTCATACGCTCGTCACTAGGCGCCATGTGAGCGCGGCGGGAGATCGCGCCGGGCGCCTCGCGGGAGGGCGTTCATGCTGGGCTTCTCACGTCTCCTCGGCGCGCTCGGCGCCGTAATTGTCTGCGCGACAATCGCAGTGGCAGCGGACTTTCCCGCGCCGAAGCAGGGCGCCGTCGTCCTGAAGGACTTCAAGTTCCACACCGGCGAGGTCTTCCCGGAGCTGAAGGTGCACTACGCAACCGTCGGAGAGCCTGGAGGGGAGCCGGTGCTCGTCCTGCACGGCACCGCGGGCTCCTCGAACGCGATGCTCACGAAGGATTTCGCCGGCGAGTTGTTCGGGCCCGGCCAGCCGCTGGATGCCCGCAAGTATTTCATCATCCTGCCGGACGCGGTCGGGGCGGGGAAGTCCGCTAAGCCTTCCGATGGTCTTCGGGCGAAGTTTCCGCTCTACAACTACGAGGATATGGTCGACGCCCAATACAGGCTCGTGACCGAGGGTCTCGGGCTGAAGCGCCTCAAGCTTATCCTCGGCAACTCCATGGGCGGCATGCATGCCTGGATCTGGGGTTCGCGCTATCCGGGCTTTGCAGAGGCCCTGGTACCGATGGCCTCGCAGCCGACCGCGATGGCGAGCCGGAACTGGATGATGCGCCGGATGATCGTCGACGCGGTCCGCAACGATCCGGATTGGAAGGGCGGCAACTACACCGAGCAGCCGAAGGCGATCCGCATCGCCAACGTCTATTTCGGCATTGCCACCAACGGCGGCTCGCTGGGCTACCAGAAGCTCGCACCCACCCGCGAAGCAGCCGACAAGCTCCTCGACTTCCGCCTCTCGCAGCCGTTCACGGCGGACGCGAACGACTACATGTACCAGTGGGATTCCTCGCGCGACTACGACCCGTCGCCGCTTCTGGAGAAGATCCAGGTGCCGGTGCTCGCCATCAACTCGGCCGACGACGAGCGCAACCCGCCCGAAAGCGGGATCATGGAGCGCGTACTGAAGCGGATGAAGAACGCCCGCCTGTTTCTGATTCCTGCAAGCGAGGAAACGCGGGGCCATGGCACGACCGGCCTCCCGCGGTTCTGGAAGAGCGAACTGGAGAGCTTCTTGAAGACGCTGCCGCCGAGCTGATCGACCGTCAGCCGGCCTGCGCCCGCGGCCGCTGGCCGCCGATCGCCGCGTCGGCCCGCTTCCCTTCGGTCGCGAACGGGCTCAGCCCGAGCCATTGCTGCATTCGAGCGGCGACCCCGGGATCGCCGATGAGCTCGATCCCGCCTGATGCGAGCTCGCCCTGAACCGTGGCGAGCCCCATCCAGATCGCCGTCATGCCGCGCAGGGAGACCCGCACATAGAGGTCGACCTCGAAGCCTGGATTGTTCGAGCAGAGGTCGACAGCCGAGCCCTCAACGACAAGCCACCACGAGCGCCGGCTTGCCGGGACCTCCGGAAACACGAAGCCGATCGTGCAGCGGCGGGGCGGCAGCGGAGTCGGATCGAGGTTGCGCCGCATGTCCCACATCAGGAGCGAGGGATCGAGGTTGCGGAGCGAAAGGTTCGAATCCACCCAGCGCTGCCCCCAGATCCCGAGCGCCATCACGATGCCGCGCAGATCCTCCCCGGCGGCGGTGAGGCGGTATTCCAGGGGGCCGCCCGGAGAGATCGGGGTCGCCTCGACCACCCCGGACTCCTCAAGCTCCTTCAGCCGCTTGGACAGCAGAGTCGGCGAGATGAGCGGGACGCCGCGCCGGAGATCGTTGAACCGAGTAGATCCCGAAAGCAGCTCGCGCACGATCAGGGCCGTCCAGCGCGAGCAGACGATTTCGGCCGCCATCGCGACTGGGCAGAACTGGCCGTAGCTCCCCGGATCCTGCACCCGTGCCAAGGCAGGTTCTCCATCGCCGCAGCCCGCACGGGCTGCCGCTACAGATAGAGTACCGCTGCCCGCGAAAGATGGCCAGAACGGCAGCCTGAGCGCCTGCGATCGGGCGCGGACACCGTCGGAAGCTTCCGCAGGCCGAGACCGCTCCACTTCCTGGACTGGATGAACCGGCCTCATCGGATGGAAGCTGGTGCGAGCAGGAGGGGAACACCTGCACAAGCCAACCATGGAGGTCGCAATGATGGCATCCGCATCAGCCTTGCCGAGTGCCGCCCGTACCGCGCGGAGCCCTGCCGAGATCGCCCGTGAACTAGGTCCCGAGTTGGCGCGCCACGCCGAAGCTGCGGGGGAGTCGGACGAATATGTCGCCGACAACATTGCGCTACTGAAAGCTTCGGGCCTCGTCGAGGCGGGCGTGCCGATGGAACTCGGCGGCGGTGGGGCCGATGTCGATGCGCTCGCCGCCATGCTGCGCATCCTCGGCTACCATTGCGGATCGACGGGCCTTGCGTTCTCCATGCATACGCACCAGGTCGCGATCCCGGCTTGGCGCTGGACGCACCAGAAGGTCGCCGCCGCCGAACCGCTGCTCCGCCGCGTCGCGAGCGAGAAGATCATGCTCCTGTCGAGCGGCGGTTCTGACTGGATCGCGGGATCAGGTAAGGCCGAGAAGGTCGAGGGCGGCTACGCGATCAACGCGCGCAAGATCTTCACCTCCGGTGCGCCCACCGGGGACATCCTGATGACGGCCGCAGTGCTCGACACCGACGAGGGGCCGACCGTCCTGCATTTCGGCATCCCCATGAACTCGCCTCACGTACGGGTCCTGGACAACTGGCGCACGCTCGGCATGCGCGGCACCGGCTCACACGACGTCCTCATCGAAGGTCACGTCGTGCCCGAGGCAGCGGTCGCCGTAAGGCGCAAGGCAGGCGAATGGCATCCGCTCTTCCAGATCATCGCCACCATCGCGTTCCCCTTGATCTATTCTGTCTATCTGGGCGTCGCCGAAAGCGCGCGGGATCTCGCGGTTGACCTCGCAAAGCGACGCTTGGCGAGCCGCCATCTGGTCGCGCTCGCCGGGCGGATGGAGACGGAACTCGCCACCGCTCGCCTCGCGGTCGAATCCATGCTGGCTGCCGTGCGGCTGAACGCACCTTCGGCCGAGACGATCAACCAGGTGATGATCGGGCGGCAGATCGCCGGGCGACATGCGATCGCCGCCACGGAACTCGCGATGGAGGTCGCCGGCGGCGCCGGGTTCTACCGGGGCGCTGGACTGGAGCGCCGCTTCAGAGACATCCAGGCGGCTCGCTATCATCCTCTACAGGAGGGTCCGCAGGCCGAGTACGCCGGATCAATGGCGCTGGGCTTACCCATCGACAAGGTCTTCTGACGCTCTTGCCCCGGCCTCTTCAACTTGACGGGTATCCGGGGCAGGAGCACCATCCGCACAAGAGGAGCGGCTGAGAAGTCAGCCGCTCACGGCCGCGCGGAAGCTGTTTCAAAGCTCACCGAAAAGGCGCCGGTCGACATGCCCATGTAACGATTGACTCAGAGGATGGCGTTCAGGGCGGCGCGTATCAACATCGAGCACGCGAGTAGCCGAGACCGGACGGCGCACCTTTAGCGAGGGGGCGGTTCAGGGGAGGTTCCAATGGCGAGGCGAAGCTCTGTTCGACCCACAACATTGAGCCGCGCAACTTGTTGGACAGGCGCCGCCCTCGGCCTATCGCTGGGCGCTACGGCAGCCATCGCGGACGAGACCTGTCAGTCGCCGTACATGGCGAAGATCACCGGCCTCGAGGATTTCGTCTACGTCTGGACCCTCGGCGTCGAAGGGTTGGGCGACGGCTCCGACAAGCTCGTTACCGTCGACGTGCGCGAAGGCTCGCCCACCTTCGGCAAGCCCATCCGCTCGGCCTCCGTGGGTGGCCGGCACGAGGCGCACCACGGCGGTTTCACCGACGACCGCCGCCAGTTCTGGGCCGCAGGCCTGTCCGACAGCAAGATCTTCATATTCGACGTCGCGAGCGATCCCTCGCAACCGAAGCTCGTGAAGGTGATCGACGATTTCGTCGAACGGAGCGGCGGCGCGGCCGGCCCGCACGGGGCCTACGCGCTGCCCGGCCGCATGCTCATCCCGAGCCTCTCGAACAAGGAAGGGACCGGCAAGGCGGCGCTGGTCGAATACGCGAACGACGGCGAGTACATCGCAACTCACTGGCTCCCGACGAACCAGAATCCTCAGGGTGCCAAGATCGACAAGGTTGCCGACGGCTACGGCTACGACGCTCGGGTTCTGCCGCGAAAGAACGTGATGCTGACGTCGTCCTTCACGGGGATCGAGAACTACATGCGGCAGCTCGGCGAAGTCCTGGCCGACAAGGAAGCCTCGACGAAGTTCGGCCAGACGATGGTGCTCTGGGACTTCCACGCTCGGCAGCCGAAGAAGGTGCTGCATGTTCCCGGGGTGCCGCTCGAGGTCCGCTGGGCCTGGGGCCCGCACAACAACTACGCCTTCACCTCGACGGCGGTGACCTCGAAGCTCTGGCTCGTCTACGAGGACGCGACCGGCGACTGGAAGGCCAAGGAGGTGGGTGACATCGGCGATCCCGCGAAGATGCCCCTGCCCGTGGATATCAGCCTCTCGGCCGACGACAGGACGTTGTTCGTGGACACGTTCGGCGACGGCATGGTTCGGGTCTTCGACGTGTCCGACCCCCACCAGCCCAGGCAGATCCACGAGAAGAAGATCGGCGCACAGGCCAACATGGTCTCCCAGAGCTGGGACGGGAAGCGGCTCTACTTCACGAGCTCGCTCCTCTCGAAATGGGACAAGACGGGGGCTGACAACGAGCAGTTCCTGAAGGCTTTCGCCTGGGATGGAAAGGAACTGAAGCCGCGCTTCGCCATCGACTTCACGAGCGAGCGCCTGGGACGGCCGCACATGATGGCCTTCGGATCGGCAGCTCTCTACACAAATTGACCCAAGGGGCCGGGGCGGACGCTTCGGCTTCCCTCAGGGCGGGATATGGCAATGATCCGAACCTGCTTGCTCCTCGCAGCGCTGATGGGCGTCGCCGCTATGCCCGCTGGGGCCAACCCCCACGATGCGCACCAGCCCTCCGGGCTGACGCTCACGCCAGCCTATGCGTTTCCGCTGCCTACCCCGGGGAGCTATCGGCTTCCGCCGATCAAGGCCGCCGCGGGCGGGACTCTCCTGGACGAAGCCGGGCAGCCTCGGGAACTCGGCGGACTTCTGGATGGGAGGATCACCATCGTCGGCTTCGTCTACACGCGCTGTGCGGATGTCTGCCCGGCCGCGAGCCTCGACATGGCCCGCCTGCAGGATCGCGTAGCCCGCGTCGGTGCGGGTTCATCCCGCCTTCGGCTGATCACGATCAGCTTCGACCCGGACCACGACACGCCGGCAGTGATGCGGGAATATGCGTCCGCCCTGCGCTCGACGGATCCGGCCGCACCCGAATGGCTCTTCCTGACCGCCGCGGACCGGGCATCCCTCGCGCCGCTGCTCGCGGCCTATGACCAGCGCGTGGGCCGCAAGCCGCTGCCCGACGGTTCGCCGAACGCGCTCTCGCATCTCTTCCGCGGGTTCCTGGTCGATCCCGCGGGGAAGATTCGGAACATCTACAGCCTCGACTTCTTCGATCCGGAGCTCGTGTTCACGGACATCCGCTCGCTCGAGGCCGAGCGGCACTGACGGTCAAAGCGCCTTCTCGAACCAGTGGTGGGCATAGGGATTGTCGTTGAACCGCGGCACCTCGACGAAGCCCTCTTGGCGGTAGAGTGCCTGCGCCTCCTTGAGCGAGGCGTTCGTGTCGAGGCGAAGCCGTTTGGCGCCAAGCCTGCGGGCGTGATCCTGCATCGCGAGCAGCATCCGGCGGGCGAGCCCCAGCCCGCGTGCCGTGGGCGATACCCACATGCGCTTGATCTCGGCGACATCTCCAGGGTGGAGCTTCAGCCCCAAGCAGCCGACGGGGAGCCCGTCGCGCTGGGCTACCAGGAAGAGGCCAGCCGGCGGCGCCATCTCGCGATCCGTCCCGGCACCGCCCTCGCCCGGGTCGAATCCGCCATCGAACCGGGCGGCAAGTTCCTCGAAATAGCGTGCACGGCACCAGAGAGCGTCGGGACTTCCCGGATCATCGACGGCCAGAGCGATGTCAGATTGCACCCCCGCCATCGAAGCCCTCCGTGTTCAGGCCGGAGCGGTCCCGGCCAGAAACTCCACCGCGGCCCGCACGCCGCCTGGCGCATGCGGCACCTTGAGCTGGATAAACGCGACCTCCAGGGCCGCAAGGCAGCCGAGGATCATCGGTTCATTGAGGTCGCCCAGATGACCGATGCGGAACGCATGGCCCGACAGGAGTCCGAGGCCGCCGGCTACCGAGACGCCCAATGTCTCCCGCGTATGCGACCGTATGAGATCGGCATCAATTCCCTCCCCAGTCCGGATGGCCGTGACGGTCACGGCACGCTGCTCCGGCATGGCCGCGTTGAAGGAGAGGGCGCCGGCCTCTGCCCAGACGTCGACAGCCTGGTGCACGGCGCCCGCGAGCCGGCGGTGGCGGGCGAAGATCGCCGGGAGGCCCTCCTCCTTGATGATGTCGAGAGCGGCGCGGAGCCCGAACATGAGCTGCTCCGGCATGGTGCCGCAGAAGGAACGGTAGTTCTCCTCCGCCATCCGGGTCTTCCAGTCCCAGTAGCGATGCAGGAGCGGAAGCGAAGCCGCCATGCGGATCGCCTTCTCGTTCGCGGCCAGAATCGCAAGCCCAGGGGGGCACATCAGCGCCTTCTGCGAAGCGGCGATCGCAACGTCGACGCCCCATGCATCCATCTCGAACGGCATCGCCGCAAGGGACGCAATGGTGTCCGCCACGAGCAGCGCCGGGTGGCCGGCCGCGTCGATGGCGGCGCGCACCGCCTTCACGTCGCTCGCGACCGCCGTTCCGGTATCCACCTGGACGGCAAGGACCGCCTTGATCCGGCGCTCCGTGTCGCGGCGCAGCGCCTGCTCGATGTCCTCGGGATCGATCGCGTGTCGCCAATCGCCCTGGATCGACACGACCTCGAGCCCGAGAGCGCGAGCGTGGTCGGCCCAGTTGTGGGAGAAATGGCCGACCTCGGGGATGAGAACGGCGTCGCCCGGCACGCAGATATTGGCGAGCGCCGCCTCCCAGCCGCCATGGCCGTTGGCCGAGTAGATGAAGACCCTCCCCCTGGTGCGGAACACGTCAGCGAGATCGGCGAAGCAGGAATGCGCGATCTCCTTCAGCCGACGGTCTACGAGGTCGAGGGGCTGGCGGTGCATCGCCGCCAGGACCCGGTCGGGAATATGCGTGGGCCCGGGCGAATGGAGGAACTCGTGACCGGTCAAAGCCAACTCCGTGATGCGGCGGCTCCTCTTTAGGATCCGCCGGACCTCTTGTCCCGACCGGGAATGCAGAGGCGTCTTGACGCTGGGGAGTATCCCCCGGCCGCTGCCACTCGAGGTTGGTCAGCCGCGAATTTCGGCCAGAGTCGCGGCCGGCGCCGGCACCGGTTCGCCGACGATCCCGCGCGTCCGCATCGTGCGGTCGACACCCTCGGTCACGCTGCGGCCGAGGGCGTCCGCGAGGCAGTGATAGCCGAGGTCGCCCATGTGGAAGCTGTCCGCCGACAGCATTCTTCCCAGAAGGGACGGATCGCGCTCGGCCCAGAGCTTCATTAGCTTGTAGCGCGGGAAGACAGGCACGCTGTGCTCCCCGGCGACGGTCGTCACGAGCGCGACATAGCGCTCGTACTGGCGCAGGTCACCGATCTTGGGGAAGAATTGCTGGTCGACGATGACAAGGTCCGATCCGGCTGCCCGGACCAGCGCGATGCCGCGTTCGAGGAGCGATCGGAACTGGCCCTCGTCTCCGCCCCTCAAGGCATCGTTGGTACCGACCTGCCAGAGCACCAGCGCCGGCTTCGCCGGCTCGGCCATCAGGCGCTCGAGGCGCGCAAGCGTTTGATCCGCCGTCTCGCCGCTAATCCCGGCGTTGAGCACGTCGATACGACGGCCGCGCCACGCGGAGCGGAGCTCGCGCTCCAGCTGCGCCGGATAGGCGTGGTCGGGCCCGCTGGCACCCGCTCCCTGCGTGGAGGAGGAGCCGATGGCGAGGAGGCGGACTGGCTTGCCGGCCGTGAGCGTGTCGGACAGCAACCGGAAGGCCGCCGGCCGGGTCAGGGAGAGGCGGTCGTTTCCGCAGGCGAGGTCTGAAGCCCGCCCGGGCGTGGGGCCGATCGCCGAGGCGAGCACAACAACCGTCACGGCGCCAACGGCGCCGAGCAGTCGCATACGGGACCAGGCCCGGACCAAGCCGGCTTTTCCGATCATTCTCGATGACGCCCCAGCCAGATGGGCAATTCTGCCTCTGGTACCGATGGTCGTGGAGCAGAGTTGAACCTGACCTGAACGTCGGCCGGCACGGCGCGGCCTCGGGCGGCGATGCGAGCGGCTACTGGGGCGCGAACGGGTTCCTGAACCCGCCGGCGCGCGAAGGCGCCTTGGGCGGGTGATGCTTGGCGAGATAGTCGAGGATCAGGTCGCGGTCGGCTCCCTGGATGTCCGGCATGTTGTGCCGCTCCGTCATCCAGGTGAGCGTCTCGTCCCAGCGCTCCCGTGTCATGCCCTGGTTGGAGACGATCCTGTAGCCGTGGCACGCCGTGCATAGGCCGAAGGTCTCGTCGCGCCCGGGCGTGTCGGGCAGGTCCTCGAGGCGCTCGTCCTGCGGCTTGAAGGCGGTTTGCGCGCCTGCATCGGGCACGGCCAAGGTCGCCCCGAGCGCAAGCGCGGTGGCGATCGCGATCTTTCGCGGCACGCTGATCAGCCGACCAGGATCGCGACCCGGTGCATGGCGTTTCCGCCATAACCCTGTGGGTTCCAGCCGGCCGCAACGGGCGGCTGCATGCGACCCTCAGAATCCGTTCCGCGCGTCCAGATCTCGAAATAGCCGTCGGACGGGAGGCTCAGTTTAGCCGTCCAGCGATTCCAGTCGTAGCGGTTCCGCGCCGGGGCCAGCGTCGCGGGCGTCCAGGTCTGGCCGAAATCGGTCGAGAGGTCGACGCGGGAGACGGTCAGGTCGCCCGCCCAGGCGGCGCCCCGAACCGGAATCTCGCGCGTGCCGGAGGGCAGGCGCGTCCCGTTCATGGGCGAGGTGGTGATCGACCGCACCGGCATCGATTCGAGGATCCGGAAGTCCTTCTCGTCAGGCTTGCCACCCGGCACCATCGGCTTTGTCGGCACCCGGTAGGATGTTCCAGTCATGCCCTGGCCGTCATGCTCCCGGTCGCGGAGAGAGATGCGCGTCACCCACTTGTGCGACAGCGATCCCGGCCAGCCCGGGACGAGCAGGCGGAGTGGACCGCCGTGGACGTTCGGCAGCGGCTCGCCGTTCATCGCGAAGACGAGGAGGTTGTGCTCCTCCATGGCCTTCGGCAGGCGCATGCCGCGGGACAGCGAATCCTTGCTCGTGTCTCCGGAGAGATGCGGATCCGCCCCGTAG
>JAFAEL010000222.1 GCA_023423995.1 Pseudomonadota bacterium
CGTCGTCCCAGGCCGGCGCGTCCGGCGGCAGGAAGGCGGCGAGCTTGCGCAGGTATTCCATCACCTGCCGGACATTGTCCGACTTGACGGTGATCTTGCCGTCCTTGTCGACCAGCTCGGCCCCGAAGGATTGGAAGAACGCGCCGATATTGTCGACGGAGTCCGTGGTCTGGCCGAGCCCGAGCCCGAAGGGGAAGCCGGCCTTGTGGCAGGCCTCCGCCGCCTTCAGGAACGTCTCCATGTTCCAGTTCTCGGCCTTCGGCGCCTCGCCGGCCGGGTACATGGCGACGACGTCGATACCGGCATGCTGCTTCATCAGGTCGACGCGCGAGCAGGGGCCCTTGATCTGGCTGCCCGGCGTCGAGGGCACGGCCATCCAGCGGCCCTTCACCTTGGCGAGGTAATCGACGGTGCCGTTGACGTTGCCGTTCTGCTTGATGAGCTCGGGCATGACGTCGTCGACCGGCTCGAGCTGGCCCGCATGTTCGTGGATGTACCAGGTCGGGAAGGCGAAGATGTCGTGGCCGGATCTCGCCTGCGCCTCGGCCGCGATCGTCAGGAGGTTCTTGTTGCCCTGGGAGGTGATGAAGTCGATCTTCAGGTCGACCTTTTCCTTCTCGGCCCAGGCGCGGGCAACGTCCTCGCTCGCCTTGTTGCCGCCAGGGACCCAGTGGTCCCAAAAGGCGACCGACAGGCTCCCCGCCGCATGGGCGCCGCGCACGAAAGGTGCAGCCACGAAGGCGGTCGTCGCCGCGCTTGTCTCGAGGAACCGTCGTCGCGTGAATTTCCCGCTCGCCATAGATCCCCTCCCGATGTCGTTCTGTTTGGGCCGACTTCCACTCCGACGATGCCGAGTTCCTCGCGTCCGGCGCCTCACTTTCGGGGCGGCATAAGACCTTCCGGATCGGGCATGCGGCGTGATCTTGTGACGTTCTTGCTTAGCTTGCAACAGAGAGATGAAGAACGGCAGTAATGTTGTCCTATTTGCTGCAAGGCAACGTTGAATTTTCCGGCTCTAGGGTCGGTGATGTTGCGTTTGCGAAGCCCTAGGCCGGACGCTAGGCTTCGAGGACAGCCGCGCTATCCATGCGGTGAGGCAGAAGGGGAGGTCGGGGATGGCCGCGAGCGCGGGCGAGTTCACCTGGTACGAGCTGATGACGACCGATGTGGCGGCCGCCCGGCGGTTCTACTCGGACGTGGCGGATTGGGCGGTCCGGGACGTCTCGCGGCCGGAGATGAGCTACTTCCTCTTCGAGGCGGGAGGCGTTCCCGCTTGCGGCCTGATGGACCTGCCGGAGGCCGGCATCCCGCCCGGCTTCTTCGGCTACGTTGCCGCCGATGACGTGGATGCGACGACCGAAAAGGCGAGGGCGCTCGGCGCCACGATCCACAAGGAGCCGACCGAGATACCGGGCGTCGGCCGGTTCGCCGTCCTGGCCGATCCGCAGGGGGCGGCCTTCGGGATCCACCAATGGAGCGAGCCCGCGACGGCTCCGAGCCCTGCCCTGATGAGCCCGGGACGGATGAGCTGGCACGAACTGACGACCACCGACTGGAAGGCCGGGTTCGATTTCTACGGCGAGCTCTTCGGGTGGCAGAAGTCCGACGCGATCGACATGGGGCCGATCGGAACCTACCAGCTGTTCACGGGTCCCGGCGGCGGCGACGCGATCGGCGGCATGTTCAACAAGCCGCCGGAAATACCGGGCACCTTCTGGCTCTATTACATCGGTGTCCCGGCAATCGACCCTGCCGTCGAGAAGATCAGGACCGGGGGAGGGCAGATCATCAACGGGCCGATGGAGGTCCCGGGAGGAGCCTGGATCGTGCAGGGGCTCGATCCCCAGGGTGCGATGTTCGCGCTCGTCGGGATGCGGGGCTGAGGCCCGGCCGACCGGCCCTGCGCATGCGGAGCCTGGGCAAAATCGCTGCCCGCACCAGGCTGCCGATTGCGTCCGGAACGGGACGCCCCATCTGATGCTCGCCGGCCCGATCGGGGCGGGCTGGAGGATGTTGTTGATGCGCAAGGCCCTTGCGGTTCTCACGATGGCGGCGAGCCTCTTGGCGGTGCCGGCTTCTGCCCAGACCGGGATCCACCGCAGCGTCACCGTGGAAAAGGGCAAGACGTTGCGGATCGCGGTGATCACCGCGCTGAAGAAGGATTGCAGCGTCGGCGAAGTCGGTGGCGTACGGGTGATCACGGCGCCGAAGAACGGCCAGCTCGCCGTCCGGTCGGGCAAGCTCAAGACGCCTGCCCGCTTCCGCTGCCCCAACGTGGAGACCCCGGTGCAGGGCCTCTTCTACCAGGCGCGCCCGAACTTCTCCGGTTCGGACGAGGTCTCGTACGAGACCCGCTCGGCCGACGGCGCGACCGAGACCTACAACGTGAAGATCACCGTGACGGACAAGCCCGGCGCGGCACCCGCCAAGAAGGACGGGCTCCTCGAGCTCTGACGGCGCGAGCCGCCCTTCGCCGGGCGGAATGAAAGAACGGAGGCGGCATCATGGGCCGCCTCGCGCGGGCGGTCTGTCGTCTTGGGCTCGTTTCGCCTATCGTGCCCGCGTGATCACGTCTGCAGTCGCTCCTCTCCTGCGCCGATTCGCGGCCGCGCTCCTGCTCGGCGGGAGCCTTTTCCCGGCGAGCCTCGCCGGGGCGCAGGTTGCACCGCCCTCGTTGGGCATGGGAGCGCTGCCATACTTCGCCTGGCCTGAATCGGCGGAGCGCGAGGCAAGCCGGTGGGAAGGCTCCTTCGCCCGCCTCTCGACCGGCTTCGAGGTCTCCTCCTCCAAGCATTCCGGGAGCTATGCCGGACCGACCATCGGGTTCGAGGGCGGGCGCATGTGGCAGGAGGGCGACCTCGTCTACGGGATCGTGGGCGGCTTCGACTACCTCGCCGCGATCGGCGGAGGACCCACGCCGGGCTTCGGGCGATACGCCTATTCGCGCGACTTCTCGGGCGCGATCCAGTTCAAGGTCGGCACGCTCGTCACGCCCGACGTGCTGGTCTACGCCAAGGCCGGGGCGTGGGCCGTGAACGAGAAGCTGCATTTCGGCCCGACCTCGACATCGCTGCCTTTCACCCGCCAGGACGTGGTGGTGCGGCCGGATGCGCGCGTCGGCGTCGAATGGGCCGTCACTGACCGCCTTTCGGTTGCCGTCGAAGCCGGCGTGACGGGGCCCGGCCTGCGCTGAAACCTTCAGGAGGGGGGCGCCGGCGGGAGGCCGCCGGTCCGCCAGGTTGCCGTCTCCGGTCCTAAATGCTGTACCCGCCTCTGCGTCCGCAGGATTGATCCCATGGCCCCGATCTCATCCGTCCTCATCGCCAATCGCGGCGAGATCGCCTGTCGCATCATCCGGACCGCCAAGCGGCTGGGCATCCGCACGGTGGCAGTCCATTCCGAGGCCGACCGGAACGCGCTCTTCGTCGAGATGGCGGACGAGGCTCACGAGATCGGCCCCGCCGCGCCGCGCGACAGCTACCTGCGCATCGACCGCATCATCGAGGCCGCCAAGCGGTCCGGCGCCGAGGCCATCCATCCGGGCTACGGGTTTCTCTCCGAGCGCGCCGAATTTGCGGAGGCCTGTGCCGAGGCAGGCATCATCTTCGTCGGCCCGCCCGCCTCCGCCATCAAGGCGATGGGGCTCAAGGATGCCGCCAAGGCGCTCGTCGCCCAGGCCGGCGTGCCGGTCGTGCCCGGCTATCACGGCGCGCGGCAGGAGCCCGAGTTCCTGCGGCAGAAGGCCTACGAGATCGGCTATCCGGTCCTGATCAAGGCGGTCGCAGGCGGCGGCGGCAAGGGCATGCGCCGGGTCGACAAGCAGCTCGAATTCGAGGCGGCGCTCGAAAGCGCGCAGCGCGAGGCGGCCGGAGCCTTCGGCGATCCCCGTGTCCTCGTGGAGAAATACGTCCTGTCGCCCCGCCACATCGAGGTGCAGGTCTTCGCCGACAGCCACGGCAATGTCATCCATCTCGGCGAGCGCGACTGTTCCCCGCAGCGGCGGAACCAGAAGCTGCTCGAGGAATCGCCGGCGCCGGGCATGGACGCCGCGCTGCGCGCCGAACTCGGCCGCCGCGCCACGGCGCTGGCGCGCGAGGTCGGCTATGTCGGCGCCGGCACGGTGGAATTCGTCGCCGACGCCACCTGCCCGCTTGGCCTGGACAGCATCTGGTTCATCGAGATGAACACCCGGCTGCAGGTGGAACATCCGGTCACCGAGATGGTGACGGGCCTCGACCTGGTGGAATGGCAGCTGCGCATCGCCGCCGGGGAGGCGCTGCCGCTGACCCAGGACCAGGTGACGCTGACC
>JAFAEL010000241.1 GCA_023423995.1 Pseudomonadota bacterium
GCTGGGCCTTGCCGCCCCGCCCCCGTCGCCTCGGCAGACCTCAGCGCAGCACGCGCACCACCCGCCGCGAAGCCGGATCCAGGACGACCGTCCTCCGATCGGGCGAGATGAAGTAGGTGTAGTAGCCATCCGGCTGGAGGCCCCCGACGGAGATGTTCTGCACGGGAGCGGTATCGATCCAGTCGGGAATGTAGGATCCACGCCCGATCCTGATCCCGCTCGGTTGCTCATAGCTCGGCCCCAGCACTTTCAGGCTGGGTGGGTCGGTTATCATCCAGCTATTGGCCGTGTACCCGAATTGCCGGATCGGCACTCCGCCGGGCTCCACATAGACGATGTTCCCCGCGTCACTCGGGCCACTGGGCGAGACCGGCACCTGAAGCGGCTGCGCCTGCGCAAGCGCCGGCAGCAGAACAGCCGAAACAAGAGCGATCATGGGAAGCTTTTTGGGTGCTAGGCGCATTTCCTATCTCCCTGTGGCTCATTCACTCGAATGCTGAGCACGATCAATCTGGCACTGATCCCAATGGATTTCACGCCATAATCTCGGACGCACCCGAGATTGTCCCAATTGATCAAGGAAGCCGTGGAAATTGCCAGGGTGTATACAGGGTACGATCTGGCACGTTCGCTCGAAAATTACGAAAGCCGCGCCGACAGCGGAAAGCGGCCGCGAATTCCCGGACGCGCGCGAGCGCGGCGCTCCGCATCTGGGACAGAGGTGCAGTGGCCGGCCTGCACCTCGCCCGCGGCGGGGCGGTACGCCCACCTATTTCTTGAGGCGGTATCCGGTCCGGAAGATCCAGGCGACGAGCCCCAGGCAGACCGCCAGGAACGCGAGCGTCGCGCCGAGGCTGATGGCGGGGTTCACGTCGGCCAGCCCGAAGAAGCTCCAGCGGAAGCCGCTCACCAGGTAGACGACCGGATTGAGCAGCGCGACGGTGCGCCAGCCCTCCGGCAGCATGTCGATCGAGTAGAAGCTGCCCCCCAGGAAGGTGAGCGGCGTCACGACCAGCAGCGGCACGAGCTGAAGCTGCTCGAAGCCTTCCGCCCAGATCCCGATGATGAAGCCGAGGAGGCTGAACGTCACGGCGGTCAGGACCAGGAAGGCCAGCATGACGAAGGGATGGTCGATCCGCAGGGGAACGATGAAGGCCGCTGTCGCCAGGATGATCAGCCCCAGCATGACGGATTTCGTCGCCGCCGCCCCGACATAGCCGATGACGATCTCCGCAGCGGAGATCGGGGCGGACAGCACCTCGTAGATCGTCCCCGTGAAGCGGGGGAAGTAGATGCCGAAGGATGCGTTCGCGATGCTCTGCGTCAGCAGCGTCAGCATGATCAGGCCCGGCACGATGAAGGAGCCGTAAGCGACGCCCTCGACCTCGCTGATCCGTCCTCCGATCGCGGCCCCGAACACGACGAAATAGAGGGCCGTCGACATCACGGGCGCGATGATGCTCTGCAGCAGCGTGCGCCGCGTGCGCGCCATCTCGAACAGGTAGATCGCCCGGATCGCGTGAAGGTTCATGCGTCGCTCCGGACGAGGTTGACGAAGATGTCTTCCAGCGAGCTCTGCTCCGTGCGCAGGTCCCTGAAGCGGATGCCGGCGCCGGTGAGCTCGCCGATGAGCGTCGCGATGCCGGTCCGCCCCGCCTTGGTGTCATAGGTGAAGACGAGTTCGGAGCCGTTCTCCGCCAGCTCCAGGCCCTCCCGCGCGAGCGAAGCCGGGATGGAGGCGAGCGGCTCGAGCAGCTCGAGGACGAGCCGCTTCCGGCCGAGCTTGCGCATCAGCTCGGCCTTCCGTTCGACGAGGATCAGCTCGCCGCGATTGATGACCCCGACCCGGTCGGCCATCTCCTCCGCCTCCTGGATGTAGTGGGTCGTCAGGATGATGGTGACACCCTGCTCCTTGAGGCGCCGGACGAGCCCCCACATGTCGCGCCGGAGCTCGACGTCGACGCCCGCCGTGGGCTCGTCCAGGAACAGGATCTGCGGCTCGTGCGAAAGCGCCTTCGCGATCAGCACCCGCCGCTTCATGCCGCCGGAGAGCGAGAGCATCTTGTTGTCGCGCTTCTCCCAGAGCGAGAGGTCGCGCAGCACGCGCTCGACATGGGCGGGGTCCGCCTTCCGGCCGAACAGGCCGCGGCTGAAGCTCACGGTGTCCCAGACGGTCTCGAAGGCATCCGTGGTCAGCTCCTGCGGCACGAGCCCGATCAGCGAGCGCGTCCGGCGAGGTTCGGCCAGGATGTCGTGGCCCTCCACCAGGACGCGGCCGGATGTCGGGTTCACGAGCCCGCAGATGATCGAGATCAGCGTCGTCTTGCCGGCACCGTTCGGGCCAAGGAGCGCGAAGATCTCTCCGCGCTGGATCTCGAGGGTGACCGACTTCAGCGCCTGGAATCCGGACGCATAGGTCTTCTCGAGATCCGAGATCTCGATGGCTGCAGTCATGCAGAGAACCGGGGTTCAGGCCGCGAGGAGGTGGCGGCCGTCATGCCCCGCGATGCGCGCCCGCACAATCTCCCCCGCGGTCACCGATGTGCGGAAGCGCACAGGCGTGAACCCGGCGGTCCGGCCGATCTCGCCCGTCTCGACGAGCACCTCGTGCTCGGCCCCGACCTCGCCCGCCAGATGGCTGCGAAGAGCCGCCTCTCCTGCCTCGCGCAGGCGGGCGGCCCGCTCCTTTACGACCTCGCGCGCGACGAGTGGCATGCGGGCGGCCGGCGTGCCGGGTCGGGGGGAGAAGGGAAAGACATGGAGGTGCGTCAGGCCGCATTCCGCGACGATGTCGAGCGAGCGCTGGAACATCTCCTCCGTCTCCGTCGGGAAGCCGGCGATGAGATCCGCCCCGAACACGATGTCGGGCCGGAGGCGCCGGGCCTCCTCGCAGAACGCGATCGCGTCACCCCGCAGGTGCCGGCGCTTCATGCGCTTCAGCACCATGTCGTCGCCCGCCTGGAGCGAGAGGTGCAGATGCGGCATGAGCCGCTCCTCGGTCGCGAGCGCATCCAGGAGATCGTCGTCCGCCTCGACCGAGTCGATGGAGGAGAGCCGCAGCCGCGGCAGTTCGGGGACGGCGCGGAGGATCGCCTTGACGAGCGTGCCGAGGCGCGGAGCTTCGGGCAGGTCTGCCCCGTAGCTCGTGATGTCGACGCCGGTCAGCACCACCTCCCGCGCCCCCTCCCCCACCACGCGGCGAATCTCGGCCGTGACGGTCTCGACCGGAACGGAGCGGGAATTGCCACGCCCGAAGGGAATGACGCAGAAGGTGCAGCGATGGTCGCAGCCGTTCTGCACCTGCACGACGGCGCGGGTGCGGCCGAGTTCGCGGCCCGCGACGGCGGCGGCGGTCGTGCGCTCGGCCATGATGTCGCCGACCTGGACCCGCCTGGAGCCGGCGCCGGCGAGCCCCCGCCATGTCTCGGGCTTCGTCTTCTCGCCGTTCCCGAGCACGGCCGAAACCTCGGGCATCGCCGCGAAGTTCTCCGGCTCGATCTGGGCACCGCAGCCGGTGACCACGATGCGGGCCCCGTCACGCTCGCGCGCCGCCCGCCTGATCGCCTGGCGTGCCTGGCGCGTCGCCTCGGCCGTCACGGCACAGGTATTCACCACGACGAGGTTGTCGTGCCCCGCCCGCTCCGCCTCATGCCGGATCGCATCGGATTCCGCCGCGTTCAGGCGGCAGCCGAAGGTGAGGACCTCGACGCCCATCAGGCCGCCCCGGCGAAGAGCTCCGGCGCGAGCACGCCGTCATATTCGAGCTCGACCGGCCCGGTCATGAGCACGTGGTTGTCGCTCTCGCGCCACGCGATGACGAGGTCGCCGCCCGGCAGCGTCACGGTCGCCTGGCGGCCGGTGAGCCGCTTGCGCGCAGCCGCGACGAGGGCGGCGCATGCGGCCGAGCCGCAGGCCCGCGTCATCCCGGCGCCCCTCTCCCAGACGCGCAGGACGATGTGGTCAGGCGAGGCCACCCGCGCGAGCGAGATGTTCGCGCGCTCGGGAAAGATCGGATGGTTCTCGAGGAGCGGCCCGACCTTGCCGAGATCATAGGCGTCGGGATCCTCCACCCAGAAGATCGCATGGGGATTGCCCATCGACACGACGGAGGGCGAATGGAGGATCGGGGCGTCGATCGGCCCGATCTGCAGCTCGATCCGGCGCGTGTCCTGGAACGGCTCGGCCAGCGGGATCTCGTCCCAGCGCAGGCGCGGCTCCCCCATGTCGACCGTGAACAGCCGCTCGCCGGCCCGCGCAGCCGTGAGGCGGCCGGCATCGGAATCGAGCACGAGCGTGTCGCCGTGCTGCCGTGCCATCCCCGGGTCGTCCATCATCGCCCAGGCGACGCAGCGCGTACCATTGCCGCAGGCCGCCGAGGCCGAACCGTCGGTATTGTAGATCGCGAGGCGCGCGTCGGCGCCCGGCCGCTCCGGATCGTGGATGACCATCAGCTGGTCGAAGCGGGTCCGCGGCGCGGCCGCGATCGCCCGTGCCTCCCCGGGCTGGACGGAAAGCTGTGAGCCGCGCAGATCCAGGACGACGATCTCGTTGCCGAGGCCGTTCATCTTCAGATAGCGGCGATGCGCGAGGGAGTTCATCGGGAACAATCCGTAAGGGGTCCCGTATATCGGAGCCCGGTGTCTCTGTCGCGAGGGGTGGGTGCGGCGCTCCGGCCGGGGCGCCGCGACAGGCGGGATAAGGGTCGAACCAGATGGTCAGGCCAAGGCGGCTCACGATCGGCGCGATGCTGTTCGCGCTCGCATTCGCTCAACCGGCAGCGGCGCAGACGGCCACGCCGGCGGATAGCGCGCCGCCCGCCTCGCCGACAAGCCCGGCTCCGGCGGCGCCGCCCTCGTCCTCCCCTCCCGCCGTGATCCTCCAGCAGGCTCCCGCCCCAGGCGCGGCGAAGCCCGCGGCTCCTTCCACAACCACCCTCGCAAGCCGGCCGACCCTCATTCCGAACAGCGGCGATACGTCCAATGTCGACGAGGTCGTCCTCCCGGAGAAGCCGGTCCTGATCCTGTCCGGCACGAGCGTGTGGGACGACGGCCTGAAGAACCTGCGGGCCGCCTTCGGCACGATCGAGGCCGAGCTCGCCCGTCTCGGCATCCCGCCGGCCGGCAGGCCCCTTGCCGTCTTCGTCCAGACGACGGACGACAATTTCCGCTTCGACGCCATGGTGCCCGTGGGGGCCGCGCCCTCGCCGGTGCCGGGGCTCGGCCCGGAGATGCGCTTCGGCGTGACCCCGTCCGGCAAGGCGTACCGCTTCGTCCACAAGGGGCCTTACGACGACATCGACACGACCTACGAGACCATCACGACCTATCTGGACGCGAAGGACATCCTGGCGAAGGATTCGTTCATCGAGGAATACGTGAACGACGTGGCGGACCAGACCGATCCGGCGCTCGAGATCAACATCTTCGTGCAGCCACGCTGAGCCTCACTCGGGCGGCGCCCAGACCTGCCCGGGCTGCATCGCCGGGAAAAGCTCCGGCGCGATTCCGGCCTCGGCGAGCGCAGCCGTAAGGTCGATCAGCGGCTGGTCGACCTTCTCGTTCGTCAGCTGGAACGTACCCCAATGGATGCCGAGCGCCTGCTCGGCGCCGAGATCGCCGAAGGCCCGGACGGCGTCGGCCGGGTTCATGTGCTGCGGCTGCATGAACCAGCGCGGCTCGTAGGCGCCGATGGGCAGGGCCGCCACCTTCACGGAGCCGAAGCGATCCCGCACGGACCGGAAGGTATCGCCCTCCCCGTATCCCGTATCGCCCGCCATGTAGATCGTCCCGGCCGCGCTGGTCAGGACATAGGCGCCCCATAGCGCCATGCGCCGGTCGTTGATGCCGCGCGCGGACCAGTGATGCGCGGGCTCGAGATGGGCCGCGACCCCGCCGCCGAGCCCCGTCGACTGCCCCCAGTCCAGAACCTCGACCTTCACGGCGTCGTCGTGAGCGCGAATGATCGAATCGTTTCCGAGCGGCGCGATCACCTTCGGGGCGTGCCGGTGCCAGAGCCGCGCGATGGTCTCGACGTCGAGATGGTCGTAATGGTTGTGCGTGATCAGGACGGCATCGATCGGCGGGAGGTCGTCGAAGGCGATGCCGGGCGGATTAGCCCGCCTTGGGCCCGCAAACCGGACCGGGCTCGCGCGCTCGGACCAGACCGGGTCGGTGATGATGTTGCGGCCGGCGACCTGGATCAGCACCGTGGCATGCCCGACGAGCGCCACCCGCAGCCCGGCGACCCGCTCCGGCGGCTTGTCCGTGAACGGGCTCGGGAAGCTGTCGGGCCAGGCTGCGCGTCCGCCGCTGACCTGCCAGCGCGCGAGATCCAGCAGGCCGCGGTCGGCGACCGGCCCCGGGCCGTAGAAGCGCACCCCGTCGTAATGGTCCGTGACCGGGCCGTCGTAATAGCGGTTGCGGCTTCGCGCGACGGCGGAATAGCCGACGCCGCCCAATGTCAGAACGGCAGCCGCACTCGCGATCCGCCCAACGCTTCGCCGGTTCATCGCGCCATGGATGCAAGACGCCGCCGCCCCGTCAAGCGCGACACGATCACGGGAACGTCAGCACACCGTCCAGGTTGACTTCGCAGAACAGGCAGTCAGCAACTTTCGAAGGAGCGCGTCGGTGGGAGACCTCGGCAGCTACATCTGGTTCATCGGACTTGGGGCCGGCATCGTCATCCTGGGCATCGCGATGGCGATGGCCCGCTCACGCCGCCGCAAGACCTATGTCGGCGACGAAAACCACGCCTGGAAGCAGGCCGCCGCGGAAACCGGCCGGCCGGAGGTGGCCAATCCGAACCTGCGGTAGGGGTGGACTCAACCTTTCTCAGCCAGATGCGTGTAGCTGAGAGGTAGAGGGCGGCGGGGTAGTTTCGGGCGAGCTTGTCGAAGCGCGCGGCGATGCGCCGGAACTGCTTCAGCTTGCAGAAGAAGCGCTCGACAGGGCTGCGCTGGCGGTAGATGGCGGGCGGAACGGACCGAGCGATCTGCCGCCGGGCCGTGCTCGGGATGTGAGCGGCCGAGCCGCGTTGGGTCGCGAGCGCCAGGATGGCATCGCTGTCATAGCCGCGGTCAGCAACGAGCGCGTTAGCGGCCGGAAGCTTGGCCTGTCCCCCTAAGAAGTGGTCCTCCCTGAGGTATGGCTTCGAGCCATTTGGAGGACAGACCGATGTCGAGGAAGCGGCACAAGCCTAAGGAGATCGTCGCAAAGCTGCGGCAGGTCTAGGTGCTGACGGCACAAGGCCGGAGGACGGCGTAGGCGATCCGCTCGGACAGCGTGACGGAGGTGACGTTCTATCGATGGCGGCAGGGATACGGCGGCAAGGACGATCAGGTGAAGCGCCTGAAGGAGTTGGAGGCCGAAAATGCACGGCTTCGGCGAGCCGTGTCGGACCTCACGCTCGAGAAGCTAATCCTTCGCGAGGCAGCCTCGGGAAACTGGCAAGCCCCGCCCCCGTCGAGCCTGCATCGACCATGTGGTCGCCGAACACGGCGTGCCCGAGCGCATCCGCAAGCTCAAGGGAGCCGACGTGATCGACCTTGTATCCGGCCTCTTCATCCGACGAGACGTTCCGGGTTATGCTCGCTCGGATAACGGCCGTGAGTTCGTCGCCAAGGCCGTCCGGACCTGGATCACGGCTGTTGGCGCCAAGATCGCCTACTTCGCCCCAGGCTTACCCTGGGAGAACGGCTACATCGAGAGCTTTAACGCCAAGTCCCGGGATGAACTCCTCATCGACGAGATCTTCTAAGCGCACAAGGAGGCCAGGATCGTCATCGAGGGCTGGCGCAAGCCTACGATCCGGCCGCACTCCTCGCTCGGCTACATCCCGCTCGCTCCAGAGATCCTGCTGTGCCGAATGCGCCAACCCAGCCTGCTCCGCCGGCCACCCCGGCCGTCGCGCTCACGCCCGCAATCCACTAACGTTCAAACTGGACCACCTGATGTGGGCGCCGGCCAGTCGAGAGAGGCTCCCTCGGCCACATCGCGGCATTGGGCTTAGTCGAACGTTTGCGGCACTTCTGGATCGTGGTCGGGCTGATGCCGTAGCGCTCCGTCAGCGCGCTCAGGCTCTCTTGACGCAGGGGTATCGCGCAACGGACCGCCTCTGTCGTCGTGGCGCTTCCCTGAAGAACCTGGCCAGCACGGTGATCAAACGTATCACCACACTGCGGAACCAAACACCTGGCCGGCACCGGCAGGCTATCGCGTTAGAAGCTTCTGCCCCAAACGCATTGCGACAAGAGAGATAAATACGGATCCGATTCCAAAGCTAAGCAAATAGCTCTTATCTAACGTCCGACTTACATACGCTCCGTAATATGCGGATCTAATCCATTCTATCGAATGAAGAACCGGGTTGAATGACACGATGTAGCGGACTGGCTCGGGCAGGCCGTCTGGGATAAAAAGAACACCTGACGAGAGATAGAGGACAATGATCACCAGTGAGTAGGCCGTTGCCCATAGGGGATAAACCATAGCTATCACACCATTGATGAAGCCAAGCCCGAGGCCGAGCAGTATGGCTGCTGCCATGGCCTTCATGGCTTCCGGGCTTGATACGGGCCTTATATCGATACCTGCTGCCGCCATGATCGCCAGCAGCACCAGCACCATGCAGCAGGAAGCTAATCCCTCGAGAATGCCGCGAGCGATTAGTATGTCGACCAATTTCACAACAGGAAATCCTAGCAAGGTTCTGTTGCCGATCACTGACAGCATGATCCAGCGCGATGCATAGATAAACGCCATCGTCGGAGCCAAGCTCGTTGCAAAATACAGTACCATGCTATTGCCGTAGGGCGTTGCCCGACCTAATCCAGCGTAGATGGCGAGCAGAATCCCGATATGCGCGAGTGGCCACGCGATCGCGATAAGGTATCCCGCGCCGTGACCGAAGAAGCGGGTGCGAATATCGCGCAGGATCAGCGCGCGGATAACCCGCATCTGAATGAGCCAAGCAGGCTCGGGGGCGGTGCCGCGGCTTATATGGAGCATCATAAGGATCCACTCATCGGAATTGCGGCGAAATAGCGGCGCGGCCTGCGCCCGACCAGAACGTCGCAGACGATCACCGGGCATGCATCGAGTTCCTCTCGGCCTCAGCCCCGCCGGAACTCTCCAGCCTAGATCGAGTGGCTCGCGTCGGCAACGGCAGGATAAGCCGGGCACTCATTCAGGTCATACCCGAACGGGTTGCATTATGAGCCGAGCCGGGCATTCTTCGCGGGTGCGGCGGCTAGATCGTCGGCGTGGCCTTACAATCCCGGCGGGAACATGAGCGAAGAAATCCAGAAGCCAACGGCTACGCGCGGACAGCAAACAATGGCTTTCCGCGGACGGCAGGAAAATAGATTCTGGTGGTACAATCTTGCCAGAAACGACTACGTTCCGCCTGTGATCAGCTGCCTTTCCGACGAGGAATGGATACTGCTCCAGGATTGGTTTGACGACACAAATATCAAGTACTCAAGCCCCGGGGAAATCGGAATCCCCGGGATTTCCTTCCTCATCGGTCTCATTGGCGGCAACGGGATCTCTCGCATAGTCCAATGCGGTCATTATGTAGGGTTCTCGTCTATAATGCTTGGCCTTACGCTCAGGAACATGGGCAAGAGGCGCTCTCTCTTCAGCCTGGATATTGATCCGACCGTAACAGCCTACACCCAAGACTGGCTGGATCGTGCCAACCTGAATAGCGTTGTCAAGCTAGCTGTGATGGACTCTTCTCACGAGAACGCCCCGTCTGCCGCCGCAGACTGGCTGCAGGGCCCCCCACAACTGCTGTTTATAGACAGCTCACATCAGCGAGACCACACTATCCGAGAGCTAGACCGCTGGTATCCTGAACTCGTGCCGGGCGGGCTCGTTCTTATGCACGATGTCAGCGTCTTCGCGCAGCAGTTCGACGGATCGGGAAAGGGCGGCGTGCTAGCCGCAGTCCGAGAATGGACGAAGAGCCGCGGATTATCCCCCCTCCTGCTAAATAGCCTCGTCGATGGCTCTCGGACGCCTGACGATCTCGTCTACCAGGACGGATGTGGTCTCGGCCTGTTTCAGAAGCCGCTGTGACCAGGTGCAGCATGGGAATGTGCGCCTGCTGCAACGGCCATACCACCTTCCGCCTATGCGCGCTTCCCGACAACAAAGGGGCGGAAAAAGACCTGTATCTCTGCGGAACCTGTGCCGCGATAACACCCGGACAGGGGGAAATGACTCAAGACAATACGGACCTCCAGGTGCGCTTCCACGATGCATATTGGTCCGACTCGAGCCGGGACGAGTTGCGACAGGCTGGATTAAGCATGCTTCACACTGTGAACTTCTATAAGGACGTATTGGGTAGGCCGGATGGCCGGATCGTGTGCGAAATCGGAGCAGGGAGGGGTAACCTCACTTGGGCACTCAAGGATAAAGGCTACCGCGTTGTTAGTTGCGAGCCCTCCCAGCGCCTAGTTGACTTAGCGCACAAGCACTACGCGCTCGATGGCGAACTGTCTTGCGAGACAGCCGACTCGCTGCTGACTCGGCTTGAGGCGGCCGGCAAACCAGTTCAGGCCGTCTTCCTTTGGCACGTGATCGAGCATCTGGAGAATCCGATTGATCTAATCCGGCGCTGCGCCGAGATTATCGCGCCCGCAGGAGCAATCATCGTGCAAGCTCCGATGCCAGCATCCCCGTACATCTATCCCGAGCACCGATTTTTTATCAACCGGGCTTGGGCACATAAGGTTGGCGAACTATGCGGCCTGACGACCTTCTTCTGCGATGCGAGTCCACTTGACCAATTCCTCTCGTTGGCATGGTGCCAGCCGAAAGCAGATTTGCGATTGCCAGGCTTCCCACCGCCGGCGCCACCGATCGATCCGCTTAGTGGATGGCTTGAGGATCTTACGAGTGGTCTCGTCCGTTTTCAAGAAACCTACCATTCTCAGAAGGACTTAATCGACAAACGCGACGCGTGGATAGAGGAACTTCGTAACGAAATAATCGCGCTGAAGACGAACAATACCTAGGCTGATCTCCAGAGTTCTGTCCTCAGAAGCAGCCCTCTCTCGAGTATGGCGCAGAATATTCCTCTTGCGGCGCTGGCCGGGGTTCTCGTCCGAATCAGGTCTGGAACGCAGGGCGTCGCACCTCAGGTCCACTTTACCGGGTCACGACCCAAGCAGATCTTTCAGGTTCAAGCGATCATCTCAGAGGGCGCCGTGATGGTGAGGCGGCAGTTGCGGTTTGCGGGTGTTGACCTCTTTCTCAAAGCTGCCATGTCGCCTGGATGAGCACTGCCGCACGCTGCCACCGCGACCTCAGGCGCTCCTTGCGCCCGCCAGCTGGTGCCTGCGGGTCTGGTCGACCAAACTGAAGCGCTGAACAACCATCGCATTGCGGGGGCTGGAAGCCAGCAGCCTGGCTCGGCCTGGCACGTCAAGCTCATTGGGCAGGGGCAAGAAGCGTTGCGCTGGATCCCGAAGATAGGGAACTCCGATACTGCAATCTTGCTGATTTTGAGCCCGACCGTGGTGCTGGTGCCCGGACGCAATGGCGGCAATGCGTTGTCGTGCCTCGGGGAAGTCCGGTCGTGTCCTCCACTGAAGCCGCCGTCGAGTCATCTATTCGGATCTACCGGAGTCAGCCAAGGCGGTGATCCTAGACCGACAGCCAGATTAGGGCCGCAATGCTCCAGAAGACAAGGAGCGCGGTCATAATCGCGATGGAGTATTCGAACCGCTTTGGATAGGCGTATTCCTGAGGTAGTCCCGGCGGCACGAATACGGATAGATAGACCGACTGGGCCTCCGCGTTCCTGCGGGCCCGGTCAAGGCTGGCCTCGGCCATGGCATAGAGCGTCTCGGCCATCTTCTGCTTGATGGCAACCTCTTCGAATTTCGCAAGGGAAGCGGCGATATTCCGCGCCTCCTCCTTATTGCCCGCCAACTGAGCCCGCAATTCAGCCGTCTGTTCTTTGAGCGACTGCAGCCGCGTTGTAAGCCGCCGGACGTTCGGCGAATCTGGGGCGAGCGATCGGTTCGCGACGAAGAGCTCGTTCTCCGTCACGAGCTGATCCGCGAGTACCTTGGTCAGGAGCTTCCCGGTTTCCGTAGCGGCTTGAGTGGGATCGATCAGCCCCTCCTGATTACGGTACCGCTCCATCTCGCGGAGAGCTTCGAAGACCAGCTCCTGGGCCCGCGTGACCTCCTGTGTTGCGCGCTGCAAGGCATCCTGCCGAGCGCGGGTGGAGATGTCGTTGACAAGTTTTTCGCTGAGGTTGCCGATCGTCCTGACCAGGAGCACTGCGTCGTCTGGCCGAAACGCGCGAACCTCGACTGTGACGATGCCCGACAACGAATCGACGTAGGCGGTGACCATATGCCGCCAGTATTCGACTAATTCCTCGATCGTCGCGCTCGACTTGAGCCTCGCGTAGAAGTCTGCCTCGGGACGTGTGAAGACCGCCCTGAGGTCAATGGACTCAAGGATGTCGTCAACGATGGCGCGGCTCTGGATGTAGCTAGTAACCACATGGGCGTCTTCCGTTGCGGTGCTTCCGCCGGATCCGCTTCCCCCCGTTCCCCCGCCTCCCTTCAGATTGGCCAAGACGGAGGAGAGGCCGTCCTTGGACGAGCCGTCCTGTGGGCCCATCCGCACGACGAAGCGCGTCTCGGCGACGAACTGGTCCGATGCGAGAAACGCAAAGTACAGCCCGACGAGCATAGATGGGATCAGGACGCAGGCAATGAAACTCAGCTTGCCCAGCGGGAAGCGAGACGTTGCCGGCTCAGTGTCAACGTCGATCGGCTCGGCCCGCGGGATGAATCGACTCGCCGCGGCGCGGGTGAGAGCCCGCTGATAGAATCGGGCCAGCGGCTGCCTGAGCGACTTCGGACGAAACGGCTCGAGCGTTTGTGCCGTCCCCTCCAGGCCCGGGCTGGTCGCCGCTCGGCGAGCGGGGGAAAACTGCTCTGACATCAACCTCGGCTCGAAGTCGCCTCGCGTACCGGCCTGCGGGCCGATACCTGACCATCTAGCTCCCGATGAGTGACTTTTCAAAGGCTTCCGAGAGGAAGTGGAACACCGCCATGTCGTGCTCGAGGAGCCGTTCGACCGCCGGAATGCTCCTCAGTCGCTGGCCGAGCTCGCGGGCGGCAGGAATTGGTTCGAACACCGGGACCTCATTCGCATGAAGCGAGAAGGCGTCCACCAAGCTTTCGGTGAACAGTTCTGCGCGATGACGCACGCCCACGATCTTGAAACCCGACAGAACGGTCAGGGCTTGGCTGATCGAGGAGGGCTTCAGCACTTCGTCGGGGAGGCGGGTCGTCAGCTGCCGCACAAGCGGATCGGACAGCATGTTCGCGCTTTCGGGATCGATCTCGCGGAACGCCCGGACCAGCCCCTTGTCGGATTCGAGAGGCAGGGCGGCGGCGAAGGTCTTTACCGTCTCGAAAAGCACCGTGTCACGCAGGCCCAGGATCCCGGCTCGGTTCTCGCCGATCAGCCGGAGCAGAAGGATACGCTCGGCAAGTTCATCGAACGGCTCCTGGACTACTGCAAAGGAGGAATAACCCTGGTCGAGATAGTACTCGACGCTTCGGTACGACACGCGTCCGCTCGCATAGACAGAGTCGGTGTTGTTCATCAAGAACATCTGGTGGGTTGTCTCGAGTCCAAATCGGTCGATACTTGGGAAGTAAAACTGAAATCGGGGCTGGAGAGCGCGGTCGATGCGACTTGCGGGTAGAAGGTGTGTCTCGAGGCGAAAGATCTTCTGTCGGACGATCGACTCCGGATTGTAGCGGCGGTAGATGATGATGTCGCTGTCGCTGTCCCGAATCTCGATGTCCGCCATCTCGGAAAGGCCTGGAATGTCGGCCTCTGTGATCGCGAAGCCGCACAGGCCTGTCTCATGGCGGCCCGCCTTTACGAGCGCTTCGCGGAGACCGTCGGTCTCCTTGATGAGCAACTGCTCTCCGCCGCTCGTGACGCGGATGGTAGAGCGACCGGTGAAGCCATCGGGTACGAGGTATCCGACGATCTCGCTGCCGAAGTCCTGCTCGATGTTGAACAGCATCGATCTTTGCCTGTCCGGACCGACTCTCAGCCGGGATTGCCAGACCTACGTGCGAGGACGCTGAATGAGGGTCCATTCGGATGATCGATCTGATCATGGGCGATGTTGATCGAACTGAATCCGAGCGCGCCCAGCACGGCGAGCAGATCATCCCGATGCAGCCAGCGGTGGTCGTCGTAGAGGCCGCCGCAGAACGCCGCATTCTCCTCCGCCCGATGGTAGCTCCGTGGGTAGAGTCGAACATCGACGCCAAGAAACGATCGCCGCTCGATCGATCTGCGAAAGACGCCCCGGCGCGGATCCTTCGGGGGCATCGCTTCCTCGCTCATGTAATGTGTCCAAAGAAACAGCGCATCCGTGGCGCGGGCAGCGCGTTCCAAGAATTGAAGCGGATCCTGAAGGTGATAGAGGACGCCAGACGCGACGATCAGGTCGTAACGGAGTTCCGGCTTGTCGAGCCATGCGACGAAGTTGCCTAGGTGAAAACGCGCCCGCTGCAACTCGACCAGTTCCTTGAACACAAGACAGCGCAGGTAGGCCAGCCGATTCGCTTCCACGCAATCGATGCGCGCAGCGCCCGCACGTTCTAGCATGTAGGTGTGGCTGCCCTCGAGCGGCCCAAGCTCTAGCACCGTGCTGCCCTCCAGGCTGCCGTATTCTCGTAGAAGCCAGGCAATGCGGTCATCGGCATAGAGAGGCAGTGATCCTGCATCGACCGCTACCTCCGGAGGAAAGGAGCAGGTCCAGCCTGGAATGGCATCCACCGCGTTCTGGGGCGTCGGGAGGCTCTCGACATATTGCTCGAAGAGCTTCGAGATCGACTTGTCCTTGGCGGCCATCTTGAACTCCGGGGCGACGGGCTACCGTCTGCCCCTTCCGGAAATGTTAGGCGCGATTAGCGAGGATCGGGAAGCTCGTCGAGTGCGCGCAGGCCGGGAGCCGAACCCCTCATATCGTACCACGGATTGTATGCGCGGTCGCGAAAGAGCGGCGTGCCGTGCCGTTCCCGGAGATTCTGTTTCTCGCGCCTAAAGCGTTCGATCTTGTCGGGGGCTTCGTCGCTCCCCCGGCTGGCTGATTCGTGATGGATAAGCGTTGCGAAGGGCGTCCAGACTACCCGGAAGCCGCATTCGCCGGCACGAAGGCAAAAATCAATGTCGTTGTAGGCGACCGCGAAGTTGTCCTCATCAAAGGCGCCGGTCATCTCGAAGCAGGTGCGCGAGACGAGCATGGCGGCGCCCGTCACCGCCGAGAGGGATTGTCGCACGGCTAGCCGGCCCATCGGCCCCCAGAAGTCTTCAGCCTTGCCGCCGAACCAGTGCCCGGCGAGCCCGCCAAGCCCCACAATCACGCCCGCATGCTGAATCGTACGGTCCGGATAGAGCAGCCGGGCGCCCACAATGCCGACATCGCCGAAGCGGAAGCAGGAGACCATCTCCTTCAGCCAGTTGGCGTCCTCCATCTCGATGTCGTTGTTCAGCAGGAGGATGAGATCGCCGGTCGTTCGGCTAAGACCCTTGTTGATCGAGCGCGAGAAGTTGAACGGGCCCTCGACCGGCTCAACGATGAAGGGCGTGCGGCCTCTCGCCGCCCGGGCGTAGAGGTCGAGCGTCGCCGGATCGCGGCTGTCGTTGTCGGCGACAACGATCTCCAGATGCGGATAGTCCGTCTTGGTCGCGAGCCCCTCCAGCACCGTTGCCATGAGGCGGGGGCTGTCGCGGTTCGGGACGACCACAGAGACCCTCGGCCAAGTCTCGACCTGCAGGTCGAAACGCACCCGGTGCAGGTCGGGCAGCAATCCGGGCCCAATCTCGGCCGGCTGCCCGGCGTGGACGTATCGCGCGCTGAGCGCCCGCCTCGCGCTGTCGACAGCGACTTGCTTGAACTCGGTCGAGAAGCTCGCCTCGTGCCGCCGCCATAAATAGGCCGGGTACGGCAGGTGTAGCACCCTGTTGGGTGGGATGCCGTCGAGGTAGCGCAGGAGAAGGTCGTAGTCCTGCGAGCCTTGAAAGCCGTCCCGGAGCCCGCCAATCTGGATGAGGCGGTCCCGACGGTAGATGGACAGGTGGTTGATGTAGTTGACCCCAGACAGGAGCACGGGATCGTAGGCAGGCTTCAGCATGTAGCCGACGGCGTTCATCCCGCCGTCGGTGATAACCTCGTCCGTGTAGACGAAGAGCGCGTCGGGACGGGCGCGAATGGCCCGCACGATCTCCGCAACCGCCCCGCGCGACAAGGCGTCATCGTGATCGGCCAGGCTGATCCAGGGCGCGGATGCACTTTCCAGCGCGCTGTTAGTGGCCTTCGCGATGCCCTGGTTTCTCTGGTTCAGGAGGACTTTCACTCCCGGCGTGGAGCCGTGTCGTTCCAGCCATGCGCGCGTGCGCTCGGACTTCGAACCGTCATCGCTCAGGATCAGCTCCGACAGACCCTCCGGCTGGGCCAGGAAGGACGCCAGAAGAGCTTCGAGGTAGGCCGGATCCGTGTTGTAGGTGGGCACAAGGAACGAGATCAGAGGGCCGTCCGCCTCGGGTGATGGGGGCGTGCGATCCTCAGCCAGAGCAATCACGTCGGCGTAATGCTCCGCCGTTGAGCGGTAACGACGGGCATCACGGCCGGTCCCAAGTCCAGACGGATCGAAGGCCGGGCTTGCTATCCGGTAAGTTCGGGTCGGCCAGAAGCCCGGGCGATCTCGATCCAATCGGCTCATCAGCCAGCGCACTGCCTGTCGACTGTAAGAGCTGATAGCGAGGACCTTGAGCCTGCCAGGCGCTTCCGACGGATCGAGCCGGACCCGGCGGAGCTGCGGCATCTTGCTGAGTTCGAGCCAGCAGAGAGCGCGCCCTGCCGGTCCATACGAAAGGGCGCGGCTCTCCTCGAACCCGGTCCCCCAGTCGAAGTAGATCGTCGCTTCGATGCGGGCATCGAGGCCCTCCACGACGAGGAAAAGGTGGCGCGGCCGGAGCACCCCGTCGAGGCTAAGGACGAAGTGCGGGTCCTCGTTCGTCGCCTGCCAGGAGAACAGGCCTGTCCGCTTGAGGCCTCCTCGTGGCCTCAGCCTATGAAGCATGATCATCGTGGATCGTCGGATTGAGCCGCTGTCACTAACCGTCTGGCGAGCCAGGAAGCGGAGATCGGATTATCCAATCGAGCAGGGCCTGACGATCTTGGGGATTGTGGGTCGCGCGTTGGGGCTTCAGTTCCCTCGATCGCTCGTCGAAGTCAACGCTGGTCTATCGCGCCTGCACGAGCGGAAGGCCTTCAATGCCTTGAAAGTGCCACTCAACCCTGGCACCACACCGGCCGGCCCGAAGATGGCCGGACTTCGCGGCAGGAGGCGGATCCGATCCGTCCCCGGTCGGCGATAGTCTCGGGGCCGTTGGCAGCGATGATCCAGTTCTCGAACGTCTACAAGTTCTACAAGACCGAAGCTCATCGGAAAGTCATCCTAGACCATGTCTCGACGGTCTTCGAGCAGGGCTGGTCCTATGGTCTCCTCGGCGTTAACGGTGCCGGGAAATCCACCACGATGCGGCTGATCGCCGGCACGGAAATGCCGAATTCCGGCAAAGTCCGGCGGTCCACCCGGGTCTCTTGGCCGCTCGGCTTCGCAGGCGGTTTCGATCCCCTGATGAGCGGGCGCGAGAATGTCCACTTCGTTGCACGGATCTACGGCGAGGACCCGAAGAAGGTATCGCGCTTCGTGGAAGATTTCGCGGAAATCGGAGACTACATCAACGAGCCGGTCAAGACGTACTCCTCCGGCATGATGGCGCGGCTCGCCTTCGGCCTGTCCATGGCAATCGAATTCGAATGCTACCTGATCGACGAGGTCACGGCGGTGGGTGATGCGCGCTTCCAGGCACGATGCGAGGAGGTTTTCCGTCGGCGGCGGGAGAACACGGATCTCATCGTCATCTCCCACTCGATGGCGACCATCAAGTCCTTTTGCACGCGCGGCGCCGTTCTCGTTGACGGTCGACTCATGATGTTTCAGGACGTCGAGCAGGCCATCGAGATGTACAATAGGCTCAATCGATGATGGTTGACCCCTTCAACTGCGCCCGCTTGCCCTCGGTGCGCTGGAAAGCGCTTTCCCCGTGAGTATCGAGCCTGTGGTACAACCGATCCGGGTCCCTGCGGCCGAGCGGGCCCAGCGGCTATCGGAATCTCTTTCCGAGGCGGCTCGCCGCCTTCGCTTCAGCGCTTCGGGCCGGGCCCAGATCCCGACCAGCCATAGAGGCCGTCGCAAGCAGCGGATCGCGCGGCTGGTCGTCGCCCTGAGCTTTATCGGCCTTGTCGCCCTGCCGAGCCTCGGATCAATCATTTATTTCGGTTTCGTTGCGGCAGACCAATATGTCGCCGAAGCGCGCTTCGCTGTGCGCAGCGGAGCCATGGCGGGGCTCGACGCGCTTTCTTCCCTAACGGGGATGCCTTCTATACAGGTGGTCCAGGACACTCAGGTCGTCACCAACTATATCGAGAGCCGGGCACTCGTCGAACATCTCGATAAGAAGGCGAATCTTCGGGCGCGCTACAGCGCCCCAGAGGCTGACTTCTTCGGGCGCCTCGATCCGGAGAAGCCGATCGAGCGAATCGTCAAGTACTGGAACCGGATGGCTCGGGCGACGATCGAGATGCCGGGTGGCATCGTCGTCCTCAATGTCCGGGCGTTTCGCCCCGACGATGCCGTCGCGCTAGCGGATGCCGTCGTAGACGCAAGCGAGCAACTCGTTAACGACATGAACCAGAGGGCCCGGCTGGATTCTGTTGCGACGGCCGATCAGGAGTTCCGCCTGGCCGGAGAGCGGCTTTCCCACGCACGTGCAGCACTTGAACTAGCGCGGAACCAGGAGGGCATCCTCGAAGCATCGGGGGAGTTAAAAAAGGCGGATGCCGTTCTGTCGGCGTTGAGGACGCAGAAGCTGGAACTCGAGCAGCAATATGCGGTGGCCCGTCGGTCCGTAACCGACGATGCTCCGCAGCAAAGAAGCTTGAAGACGCGGATCGATGCGATCGGCCGCCAAATCGAGCAGGTTCAGGCCGAGTTGACCACTCGTGGAGGGACGGCGGGACCCAATCCGGCATTGTCCAGCTCAATGACGAAACTGGCTGCGCTTGAGCTCGAGCGCCAGATTGCGCAGACACAGTACACGACGGCGGCCGCCACTCTCGAGCGAGCGCGTCTCTCCAGCCAGTCGAAGCAGATCTATCTCACGACCTTTGTTCGTCCTGTTGCAGCCGAGGAAGCGCTCTATCCGAAACGGTGGCTGAACATCGCGATCACGTTCATCGTGAGCATCCTGGCCTGGGCGGGATTCCTGTTTCTCTCCAAGTTCGCTGGGGAGCGCGTCGGGCTGTAACCTGAACCGGACCCGCGCTTGAGTTTGCTTCGTGCGCCCTCACGGATTATGCGGATTGCCAATCTAAGCGGAGACGGATGTGCGGCTCATTGCTCCTGACCGCAGCTGGCTCTTGGGCGAACCCCATGCACTCGCGGTCGGCACGATCTAAGAAGACAGGGACTACCACCTGACATGGTCAAGAAGGGCATAATCCTGGCAGGCGGGCAGGGCACCCGCCTATATCCGACCACGCTGGCCGTATCGAAGCAACTCCTGCCGATCTTCGACAAGCCGCTGATCTATTATCCGCTCACCACCCTGATGTTGGCGGGAATAAAGGACATTCTCGTCATCTCCACGCCTGCCCATCTGCCGCTTTTCCAAGAGCTGCTAGGCTCCGGTGCCCAGTGGGGGATAAACTTGTCCTTTGCTGGCCAGGAACAGCCCCGAGGGCTTGCCGAGGCGTTTCTGATCGGCGAACGATTCGTGGACGGTCAGCCTTGCGCGCTCGCTCTCGGGGACAACGTTTTCTACGGCGCGGGTCTTACGGCCCAATTGGTGCGAGCAGCCTCGCTCCGAAGCGGTGCTGTCGTTTTCGCCTATCCAGTCGCGGATGCGCGAGCCTTCGGCGTGGTGGAGGTCGACCGATCGGGGAAGGCGCTCTCGATCGAGGAGAAGCCGGCCGAGCCGAAGAGCGACCTGGCCGTAACCGGCCTCTATTTCTACGATTCCGACGTGGTCGAGGTGGCCCGTCGCGTCCAGCCGTCTATGAGGGGCGAACTTGAGATCACCTCCGTGAATGCTCATTACCTCGAACAGGGGAATCTCAGGGTGGAGGTCCTGCCTCGCGGAACCGCATGGCTCGACACCGGCACCGTGGACGCCATGCATGAAGCAGCAGCCTTTGTCCGCACTGTCGAGCACCGACAGGGGTTCAAGATCGCCTGCCCTGAGGAGGTGGCTTGGCGCCAGGGCTTCATTTCGACGGACGAACTCCTCGCGATCGCAGGAACCCTCCGAAACGAGTACGGGGCTTACCTGAAGCGCATCGTCGCTTCTCCGCGGCATTGATCGAGGCTTTGATGGCAGGGGTTCGGCTCATCAAGCCGCGCCGTTTCGGCGATGCGCGTGGCTGGTTCTCAGAAGTATACAGCAGGCGGGTCTACGAAGAACTCGGGATTGACTCCGAGTTCGTGCAGGACAACCATTCCATGTCGGCTGCCGTAGGAACGCTCCGCGGCTTGCACTTTCAGATCCCGCCACACGGTCAGGGCAAGCTCGTGCGCTGCTCCAAGGGCGCGATCGTGGATTACGCTGTCGACGTTCGGCGAAACTCGCCGACCTATGGATGCTGGGTATCCGCGGAACTAACAGCTGAGAACGGTTACCAGCTCTGGGTCCCGGTTGGGTTCGCGCATGCCTTCGTCACGCTCGCACCGGAAACCGAGGTCATCTACAAGGTGACCGACTATTACGCGCCCGAATGCGATGGCGGTATCCGCTGGAACAGCGTGGGAATCGACTGGCCCCTGCCGTCCACTGGCCCAGTTCTCTCAGACAAGGACCGGTCCCTCCCGACACTTGCGGATTTCGAAAGCCCCTTCGTGTACGACGGCGAACCGCTTCCCGAAAACCTCAACTGATCGCCCGGAGTTGTTCGTGACCGCACGCGTCCTCGTTACCGGAGGAGCCGGTTTCATCGGCTCGGCGGTGGTGCGCCACTTGATTGCCGAGAGCGACTATCAGGTCCTCACGCTCGACAAGCTCACCTATGCGGGGACGCTCACCTCGCTTGCGCCTGTGGACGGCAACGCTCGCCACCGCTTTGTGAGAGCCGACATCTGCGATCAGGACGCGGTGGCGGCGACGTTCGAGAGCTTCGATCCCGACATCGTGCTCCACCTCGCGGCAGAGAGCCATGTTGACCGGTCGATCGACGGACCGGCAGTGTTCATCGAGACCAACCTCGTCGGCACCTATCGCATGCTGGCGGCCGCTACCAAGCACTGGCAGGGGCTTCCTTCCGACCGAAAGGAACGCTTCCGCTTCCATCACATCTCGACCGACGAGGTGTTTGGGTCGCTGGGACGTGAGGGCTTTTTCGTCGAGGAGACGCCCTATGATCCGCGCTCTCCCTACTCGGCCAGCAAAGCCGGCTCCGACCATCTCGTCCGCTCATGGCACCACACGTATGGCCTGCCGACCCTCGTCACGAACTGCTCGAATAATTATGGGCCGTATCACTTCCCCGAGAAATTGATCCCGCTGATGATCGTCAAGGCGCTCGCAGGCGAGAGTCTGCCTGTCTACGGTAGCGGCGACAACGTGCGCGATTGGCTATTCGTAGAGGACCACGCACGCGCGCTGCGCAGGGTCTTCGAAGCGGGGAAACCAGGCGAGACCTACAACGTCGGCGGAAACTCGGAGCGAACGAACATCGAGGTTGTCAGGGCTGTCTGCAGCCTTCTCGACGAGATGCGGCCGCGGGCTGACGGGCGATCCTACGCGTCTCAGATTGCCTTTGTTGCCGATCGGCCTGGTCACGACCAACGCTACGCAATCGATGCGTCGAAGTTGCGCGACGAGCTCGGCTGGTTGCCCGCCGAGTCTTTCGAGACCGGCCTCGCTAAGACCGTCCGCTGGTATCTTGATAACGAGTCCTGGTGGCGAGCCATTCAGTCAGGCAGCTATCGCGGGGAAAGGCTCGGGTTGAAAGCGGGTGCCTGAGGTTCTCCGGCACGAGAGCCATGGTATCCGCCGACTCTTCGCAATTCTGTGTCGTCCCCGTTGTTTGTTGCTGTGGCTAAGGTTCTTATGTCGTTGTTCGGGGAAAAGGGGCAAGATGAGATGCTGGACCCCCAGGTCTTCGACGACCCCGAGCTCAGGTACCTCGCGCGAGCCGCGCAATCGGGAGAATCGACGGCGCCTGATGCTTTCCTGAAGCTGCTTCGTGGAGTGCGCGCTTTGGGCCGCCATGACTTGGCGCAACCCTGTCGGCTAATCTGGCCCGCGGGAGCTTCCGGCGAGGCTCTGCGCGAGATGCTGTTGCTCTATTTGGACGCCGGGTCCATCGAACAGATCAGGCACCTCCTTGCCGACCATTCGGACTTGGAGTTGAGGCTGCCGGCAAGCGTGCTGGTGGCGATCCTGGATGCGCTCCCGGAGAGCTCGCAGCTGGGGCCGCTGAGGATCTGGCCGGAGGAATCGCTGCCATATGCCGCAAAGACCTCGATCTTCCACGTCCAGGAAGCCATCATCGCCCGGCAAAGGGCGATGATCGAAAGACTTTTATCCCATGCATCGGTGCAGGCGAAGGCGGGCTGAACAGCACGATGCACATCCACGTCTTCACGATTGATATCCTACCTTCGCCAAGCATCGTCACGACCGGCGGCTCGCTGCGCAGCCAGCAGATCATCAATGGACTGCGCGCGAGAGGGAATGAAGTTACCTACTCCGTCCCGAACTCAACATCTCTTGCCCGACGGCAATGGGAGCTCCTCTCGGAGGAGGAGCGCGCGAATGCCTTTGGATCCGAGGCAGGACGTACTTATCTCGACATCATCAGCCGCCTTAAGCCGGATGCCGTAGTCGCACTGTGGCCCATGGCTTTCAGCTTTCCCCGCCATGGACGCGAGGGGCCGATCATCGTCTATGATGCGAACGGTCTCCAAAACGTCGAAGGCTACATCGCGGGGATGGCGAGCGGTGCGGGGCAGGGCTCGCTGGCGGACTTCACTCGCAGATATCTCAATAAGCTAACCACGGCCGACCTGCTCCTCTGTGGCTCACCCGAGCAGAAGGCCTACTGGCAAGGCCTTCTCGCGTTTCACCTCGGCACTGTCCTTCCGCCCGAGATGGTGGAGCTACCGTATTATCCCGCCGTCACGCCTCCTGTGGTTCCATACGATCAGGGCCCTCCACGGCTGTTCTGCGCGGGCGCATTCCTGCCCTGGAACAGCCCTGAAGGACATCTCCTTCAGGCGGCGAGGCTGCTCGCGGCGGCTGGGCGCGGCGAACTCGTCGTCATCGGTCGGCCCGACATCACCATGAAGCATGCGAGAAGCGTCGACGACGAGCTTGAGGCCGTCGAGGCGACAGGGTGTGCCCGTCTCACCGAAGGAATGCCGTATGCCGAGTTCTCGTCGATCATCAATGGCGGCGGCATCGCCATCGACCTGAACACGCCGACGCTCGAGCGCCAGCTCGCCGTGCCCATACGCACAGTGACGTACCTGGCGCATGGCGTACCGGTTCTCACGAACGACTACTCCTCATTGGGCAAAGAGATCGCAACGCGGGGCGCCGGATGGGCGATAGACCCGACCGACCCGGCTGCGTTCCGGGCCGCTCTGACGACTGTTCTCGAGACGTCGGCCGACCAACTCGCCTTGATGAGTCAGGCTGCGCGACAACTCGCCCACGATCGCTTTGACGCGGCCAGGGGCTTTTCGGAACTCCAAGCCGCTTTGGATGAACAGTCGTCGCGCCGCAGGATTGCGCGGTTCGAGCGTCGCCGCGTCGTTCCGGCAGCAAAGGATCTGCGCCCGTGCGTTCTTGTCGTGAGCGATGATTTTGAGAACTTCCTGGAGTTGCGCGTTCGCATCCCGTTCGACGCTATGTATAAGGCCGGCCTCATCAAAGGCTACCACGTCCTCAGCCGGGGCAGGATCACCCGCTCGGTGGGCGTGAAGGTAGAGATCCAGGACATCGACGCCGTCTGGGTGCAGCGCGTGCCATCCCGCAATCCGCTGTTCCTTGCAGATACCTTCGACGGCCGCTTCGTCTACGACATAGATGACAACCTGCTCGTGACGGCCTCCTACAGGCCGCCATTCAGTCCGGAATTCACGACCATCGTTCGGTCACTGATGCGAGGCGCGAAGGTCGTCACGACTACAAACGCTCGACTGATGGCGAGTTTGGAGCGCAATTCAGGGATACAGATCGAGCACAAGACCGTTCTTGCGCCTAACCTCGCCGAGCATACCGAGGTGTTGCCCGGTCATGCGAAGCCTGACGCGTTGCTGCTGGCGGCGAGCGATCACCTGCCTTTGACCGCATCGCGGGCCGCCTTCCTCTCGGCGATCGAGCGCTTCGCCCGTTCCCGCGGGATGCCCCTCGCCTATGTCGGCACTGAGGCGAATGATTTTTCCAAGACGGGTATGACAGTCTGGGCCACCGGCACGCTGGATTATTTCACGTACCGCGAGTTCCTGCGGCGCCATAACGTGATGGCGGTCGTGCCCTTGGAGGGGCATGGTGATCCACGAACTCAGGAATTCATCGACAGCAAGTCGGACATCAAGCTGGTAGAGTTCGGCAGCTGCGGTGTGCCGGCCGCTTACGCCGATGTAGCGCCGTATCGTGATACCCCTCTTCGCTGCGGGCCGCTGGTCGACATGGGCGACGCGGAGGCGATCGTCGCCGCCCTTGACGAGGTGTACGGTAACGCCGACGCGATCAGGGCCCGGGGGAAGGAGAGCGTCCGAGAGCATCGCCTCGCACTCGATGTCGTGCGCTCCACATGGTTTAAGGCCGTGGAGCATACCCGCCTCCCCGTCCCGCTGCCGCTTTCCGTCCTACTGGAGCGTGAGGAGCGCTATGCTTCCTTCACTGCCGAGTGTCCGGTGGCAGAGTCTCTATTCAGCGTGGAAGATTATCTTAAGCGTAATCCAGACCTTGTCGACCGGGTTGCTGGCGGTCGGCCCGCCGGAGGTTCGCCGGACACGCAGGCCTACGAGCACTACGTATCCGAGGGCGTCTCTAGCGGCCGAGTGTGGTTCCCCAATTCGGTCGCGAATGCGCAGGATCTGATGCTGCGGGTTCGAGAGGATGCCGAGCGCCAGTTCGACATCTTAGCCGAACTCGAGAGCAAGGTGACCGAGGTGCTTGGAGCACCGTCGCAACCGGCCGACAGAAGGCCGACATCGGCGGCGATCGGAGTCCCGCCGGCCCTCCGGAGAGTCTCCCGCCGCTTAGCCAAAGTGCTCGGGCTCAAGCTCTCGCCGCGGGTCCCCGCGTTATTTGACCCCGAGTACTATCTGCGCGCCTACCCGGACGTGAAAGCCGCGGGTGTCGATCCTTATGCTCACTACCTTGACCACGGCATCTCCGAGCGCCGCAATCCGAATGCCTTTTTTGACGCAGCGTGGTACATCAGTCGGAATCCGGAGGCTGCCCGCCCCGGCGTCGATCCGCTGCAGCACTATGTCAAGGCCGGGGCGGCGGCTGGCGCCGACCCGAGCCCCCGCTTCTCGACAAAGAGCTATAAAAAGCACAACGCTGACTTGGCCGGGATGAACCCGTTGGAGCACTTTCTCAAGACGGGCCGCATTGAAGGGCGCTCACCACGGCCACAGTGAGGGTCGCCGTCCTATGCCCACCCATCACCCATCTCGGGCAGACGGCTTATGCAGTGTTGGTCTGCCCCCGCAAAACTGGAGCACTTGAGGTTAGAGTTTCGGCCGTGAGTCCCTGGCTGGGAGGAGCCGAGCCGGTGAAGGCCTCAATGTTCACGGACGCCTAGAAGGCGTTCATTCTGAAGCAGGGTGCTGAGGGGATTCCGGTTGCGGAGATCTGCCGGAAGGCGGGGATCAGCCAGGCCACCTACTTCAACTGGAAGAAGAAGTTCGACGGCATGACGCCGCCGGAGATGCGGCGCCTGAAGCAGCTTGAGGATGAGAACGCGAAGCTGCGCAAGCTCGTCGCCGACCTGTCACTCGACCGCGAGATGCTGCAGGACGTGATCCGCCGAAAACTCTGAGGCCTGGTCGCAAGCGCAAGCTCGTTGACGCGGTGCGACGGCAGTGGGACTGACCTTGCCCCCTGAAATGCCCTCGCTCTGAGCTAGGGTCCGTCGAGCAGGAGACGGACGATGAAGAAGAGCCGGTTCAGCGAGGAGCAGATCATCGGCATCCTGAAGGAGCAGCAGGCCGGGCT
>JAFAEL010000252.1 GCA_023423995.1 Pseudomonadota bacterium
CCGCCGGAGAGATCATGAGAGCGCCCGCAAGGACGCTGCCGGTCGCAAAGCCGGCAGTTCCCAGGGCGTGGCCCAGACGGGAAATGCGGGCCTCGGGTTTCACCTCCGATCGGCCGGGTTCACAGCCCTCCAGATGCGGCCCTACCCTGCCGTGAACGCGGTGCATACCTCTGAATCCCTGGAACAGTCCGAGATAGCCATCTGCGCCCGTCACGCAGAGAATTGGCGAACGAGCAGCAAGAAAGGCTGGGATTTCGGCTGTAGCAGAGGAAAGAGATTCCGCAAGCAATCAATGTGAATTTCTAGATACAACAGTTCTAAAGAAGGGACATTGAAGTTTGTATTCGTTCCAATTCAGTCCTAATTGGAATTTTTCCAATTCTTGTATTCTGACCAGGAGACTTACTCTTGGTTGCCGGCGGGGCTCGATGCAACCGCCCCCCAACAGGCCGCTACGCCGGCGGAAAAAACTGCGATCGCTCGCAAAGCCTCTCAACACGGGCGAGAGACATCCCGGAGGGCAGCCCGCTCTCCGGGACAGTGGCAGGGATCGAGCCGCTACTCAGTTTGCGCGGTTTGAGGCGGATGGAGCCCGTCCTAGAATGATGCTCTCACCTTCGCGAGGCCGGCACATGGGCGACGTGAAGACCGCAGCAGAGCCGGAGATCATCCCCTGGCCCGACCGGATCCGTCGAGGCGGCGAGTTGAAGGTCTTTCCCGGCCCGGGTTTCGGCGGAAGCGTATGGGGTACGGACCTCGACCGGGCGATCGCAGCAATCAACCAGCTCCTGAAGGACAAGAGCGTGGCTCTCGTCTTCCGGAAATCCGATACCGAGGCGGGCAGCCAGATTACGGCCGAGACCATGCCCGGGACCGGCGTGCACGGCAGCGCCGTGCTGTCACTGGTCGGCTCGGGTGACCGGGAACGCCTCGGTTCGCTGAAGCTGCGCGTACCGGCCACCCCTCAGATCAACGGAGTCGACGTCGGCGCCCCCGTGCGGCTCCACATCCTGGTGCATGAGCTGATCCATTGCATCGGCCTGACGAACTCCGCCCATAGCCAGGACGACGTGTTCATCGGAAAGCTCGTGATCGCTGTGGGTGGAACCGTGAACGGAAAAACCCTCCCGGCGGACGGCAGCGGCTCCGTCCCGCCCCTGAAGCTCGGCGCCAAGACGCTCACGAACATCAAGAGGGCCTGGGAACTCCCCACCGCCGCGAAGCCCTGAGCAGAAGCTTTCCGCGCTCGCCGCCTCGGCTGCTCATCAGCAAGACCCGCCTGGACAACGAACCCGCGGAGGCGACAGGCGTGCCTGCGTCATCCTGCGGGTCCCGCCCGGCTCCGCTCGGCCCGGAAGCCCTGGCCCGGCGAGCGCGGACTGGGTAAGCCAGCCGGCGAAGCCGCGGGCGGGTCGGGCGCGTAGGGACGCGTTGCGCAACCCCGCTCCGGGAAGGAAGAGATCGTGGGTCAACTCGGAACGCCATCTTTCGGGCGCAGCAAGCTGTTCGCCATCCCTGAGGATGTCACCTACCTGAACAGCGCCGGCGTCTCGCCGATCCCGGTGCCGGTCCGGGCGGCCGGCGATGCGGGCGTCGCCCGCAAGGTCGAGCCCTGGAAGCTGTCCCGCGCGAGCTTCTACGACATCGTCGAGGAGGCGCGCGCCGCTGCGGCCGCCCTGATCGGGGCGCAGCCGGGCGACATCGCGATCGTGGGATCGGCGAGCTACGGAATTGCCACCGCTTGCCGCAACCTTTCACTGCCAGCCGGGACGGCCGTGGTCACGCTGGCTGAGGAACACCCCTCCCCCGTCTATGCCTGGCTTCGGGCGGCCGAGGAGAACGGCGCAATCCATGACGAACTCGCCCGCCCGGCCGATCACGACTGGACGGCCGCGATTCTCGAGCGCCTCGCTGACCCGACCCGGCCGCGCGTATCCGTCCTCTCCCTCACGCCGCTCCACTGGAACGATGGCGGGCTCGTCGATCTCCCAGCGATCCGGAAGGCCGCCGACTGGGTGGGCGCCGCGCTTGTCGTCGACGGCACACAAGCCGTGGGAGCGCAGCCCTTCTCCGTCCACGAGGTCCGGCCGGATTTCCTGGTGTTCCCGACCTACAAGTGGCTGCTCGGCCCCTACGGCCTCGCCTTCCTGTACGCCGATCCCGAGCGCCAGGCGGGCATTCCGCTCGAGGAGCATACCTTCTCTCGGCTGGGCGCCGACCAGATCACCAATCATTACGCGCGCGAGTTGCGGTTCATGGAGGGGTCTCGTCGCTACGACATGGGCGAGCGGAGCAACTTCGTAACCCTGCCGATGGCGGTCGCCGGGATGCGGCTCATCGAGGCCTTCGGCCCGGCCAAGATCGAGGCGCATCTGCAGCCCCTCGCCGCCCGGATCGTCGAAGGCGCGGCCGCCCTCGGCTTCACGGCGCCTCCTCCCGGCAGGCGTGCCGCCCACCTGATCGGCCTGCGGCGCGAGGGCATGGACGCTGCCGCCGTCGTCGGCGGCCTCGCCGAGCGGGGCATCCATGTCGCGGCCCGCAACGGGGCGATCCGCGTGTCGCCCCACCTCTACAACGACGCGGCCGACATCGAGCGCTTCCTCGGGGCGCTCGCCGAACTCGCCTGACGCTCGAGCCGGCGAGCAAAGCGCGCGATCGGAAAGCAGATCGAGAAGTAGGTCGCAGCAAGCAGGAGGTAGAGCTCCGGCGCGTAGCGCATCCAGCTCGGATCGGCCATCGCGGCCTTGGCGGCGCCCGTCACGTCGAAGATGCCGACGATGACCACGAGCGACGTGTCCTTGATGGCGCCGACATAGACGTTCACGGCCGCCGGCGTCGCGATGCGCAGCGCCTGCGGCAGCACGACGAGGAGGAAGGTTGCCTGCCGGGATAGGCCCAGCGCCCTCGCGCCTTCCCGTTGCCCGGGCGGAACGGATCGCAGCGCCCCGCGCAGCACCTCGGCGAGGTTCACGGTCGCCAGCAGCGCGACGGCCGCGAAAGCGCGCAGCAGCTTCGGCACCTCGGTGCCCGCGGGGAGGAGTTGCGGCAGCAGCAGGTCGGCCGCGAGCAGGAGCGCGACGAGCGGCACGCTGCGGAACAGCTCGATCGCGCCGCGTGCGGGGAACGCAAGCCAGGCGGAGCCGGACATGCGCGCCAGCGCCAGCGGAACCGCCGCGGCCGATGCCGCGACCACCACCGAAGCGGCGAGCGCGATCGTGAGCGAGAGGCCGCCCCACTGGCTGCTCGGGATAGCGCGGAGCCCGGCGCCGCCTCCCAGCAGCCAGAGCGGAACCGCAAGGCCACCGACGACGAGCGCCAATCCGCGACGAAGCGACCACCGTCCTCCCGCCATGGCGGCGAGTGCAGCCGCGACCACGAACCCGGCCGCGAGGGCCGCCCGCCAAGTCTCACCGGCTGGATAAAGGCCGAAGAGCAGGAGCCGCGCCTTCTCGGGCACCACGGCCCAGCAGGCCCCTGCCGCGGCCGCGCAGGCGCTCGCCTGCCCCGTCCAGGCGGCATCGAGCACGCCCCACCGGAGCGCCTCCCACAGCAGCGGGGCGGCGAGCGCGAGCAGCGCAAGGCCGAAGGCGATCTCCCCGATGGAGATCGGGCCTCGCCCCGAGACGCGGCCGGGCTCCACGGTGAGGGCGGCCCCGGGCCTGCGGGCGAGCCTGTCGATCACCGCCCCGAGGGCGGCGTTGATCGCGAGGAAGACGATCGCGGTCAGGACCAGCCCCTCAAGAGCGCGGCCGTTCCGGTTGACCACGGTCGCGAGCGTGCCGACGAAATCCGGGAAGCCGATGGCGACGGCGAGCGAGGTATTCTTCAGGAGGGCGAGAACCTGGACTGCCACTGAGGGCAGCGCGAAGCCGAGCGCCTGCGGCAGCACGACCTTCCGAAACGCCAGCACCCGCCCGAGCGACAGGGCACGGGCCGCATCGTGCTGGCCGGCCGGAACGGCCCTGATGCCGGCGCGGAAGATCTCCGCGAGGTAGCAGCCGTGGAAGAGAGCCAGCCCACCCGCCAGGACCGTCATTTCCGGGGAGAGCGCCAGCCCGCCCGAGATGTTGAAGCCGCCAAGGCGCGGCCAGTCGATTCCGCCCTCGGCGAACCAGGGGAGAAACAGACCGCGATTGCACAGGAGAACGCCGGGCAGGATCTCCAGCGCCTCACGGGGTCCCGGCAGCGCCTGGGTGACGATCGCGTACCAGAGAAAGAGCTGGAGGAGGACCGGCGTGTTCCGGATCGCTTCGACGATCCCCGTCGCGCACCAGGCGAGCGGCCGGGCGGGCGCCTCGCGCCCGAGCGCCAGCGCGATCCCGATTGGGATGGCGAGGCTCACGGCGATCGACGCCGCCAGCAGCGTGTTCAGCACCCCGGCGAGCAGGACCCGCCAGACCGGATCCGCGGGCCCGACCGGGACCAGGGATTCCGCGATCTGGAACCCGGCCTGCTGCCAGAGGAAGTCGAGCCGCAGGGCGGGAAGCGCAAGCTCGCGCCCGCCGGTCAGCACATAGGCGGTGGCGAGCGCCGCTCCCAGCGCCCCGAATGCGACCGCCAACCCACGCGGTCGCGCCGGGACGGCCCAGGAGATCATTGGAAGGGGGGTGCGTAGATCAACCCGCCCTTCGACCAGAGCGCGTTCTGGCCGCGCTCCAGCCCGAGCTTCGTGGCGGGGCCGAGGTTGCGGTCGAAGATCTCGCCGTAATTGCCGACGGAGGCGATGACCCGCGCGCCCCAGGCCTCGTCGAGGCCAAAGGCCTTGCCGATACCGGGCGAGACGCCGAGCAGCCGCTGGATGGACGGGTTCTTCGACTGCTTCTGCGCCTCGACGTTCTGGCTGGTGAGGCCGAGTTCTTCCGCCTCGATCAGGAGGTTGAGCGTCCAGCGCGCGATCGCGAACCATTGCGGGTCATCGGCGCGCACGACCGGCGAGAGGGGAGACTTCGTGATGCGCTCCGGCAGGATGACGAAATCGTCGATCTTCGGGGCCCGGACGGCGCGGCTCGCCGACAGCGTGGAGGCGTCCGAGAGGTACACGTCACAACGCCCGGCATAGAACGCCGACTCGAGCTCCGGCAGGCTCTCGATGACGACCGACTTGAACTTGAGATTGTTGGCCGAGAAGTAGTCGACGAGGTTCTGCTCGTTCACGGTGCCCGGCTGCACGCAGACCGTGGCCCCGTCGAGCTGGCGTGCGCTCGTCACGCCGAGCTTCTTGGGCACCATGAAGGCCTGCCCGTCGTAGAAGATCGTCCCGACGAACGAGAGATTGAGGGAGGCGTCCCGGGTGGAGGTCCAGGTCGTGTTGCGCGACAGGACATCGATCTCGCCGTTCTGCAGCACGGCGAAGCGCTGCGCGGAGCTGACCGGCACATACCGGACCTTCCCGGCGTCGCCGATGACCGCCGCGGCAAGCGCCTTGCAGTAATCGACATCGAGGCCGGCCCAGCGGCCGTTCGAATCCGGGAGGGACAATCCGGCCGAGCCCTGGCTGACCCCGCAGACGAGCTCGCCCCGAGCCTTGATCTTGTCGACCGTCGGGCCGGCAGAGGCGCCGGCGGCAGCAAGCATCGCGAAGGCAGCGGAAAAGGCCGCCGCGACCGATCGGGTGGAGATCATCGTCTTTCCAGGTGGGGGAGCTTGAGGAGTGAGGTGGGCGTATCGTTTCGCGCCGACCTCTATATCAAATGATAATCACCCGGATAGCCTGGAGGCATGCGCGGCGACACGGTTTGACAGCGCGTCGTGCCACTCGGAAGCTTGCGCCATGCGTCCGCACGCCACGCGTTGCCCCCACCGGCGCCAAGGCATGTGGGCCCGACTGGCCTCCACTCCGTCGCGGGGTGGGCAGCTAGCGCGGCTGGAGCGCGAAGACTGCGAAGAGCCGCCGTGGATCCGTGAACATCCTGGCCCCGGGCCAACCCGCACGAGCTGCCAGCGCCTCGAAGCGAGCGGTCGTATACTTGTAGCTGCTCTCGGTGTGGATGCTCTCTCCCGCAGCGAAATGGATGGGCTGCCCGCAAACCTGCGCGGATTGTGCGCGGCGGCTCACGAGATGCATTTCGATCCGACTCAGCCGGGCGTTGTAGAAGGCACGATGCGAGAAGCCGTCCAGGTCGAAATCGGCGCCGAGTTCGCGATTGATCCTCCGGAGCATGTTGAGGTTGAACCGTGCGGTCACTCCCTGGGCGTCGTCGTAGGCCGCCTCGAGCACCGCGACGTCCTTTACGAGGTCGACGCCCACGATGAGCTGGGCCTCGGGCCCGAGGAGATCCCGGAAATGGGCGAGGAGCAGTCCGGCATCGTCAGGCTCGAAGTTGCCGATCGTCGAGCCGGGAAAGAAGCCGATGAGCGGCCCCTGGTCGATCCCTGCCGGCAGCGGGAAGGGTTTTGAGAAATCGGCTTCCACCGGCAGCACGCGGAGATCAGGGTAATCCGCCCGAAGGCGCTCCGCCTCCACGCCCAGGAACTCGGCCGAGACGTCCACCGGGACGTATGCCGAGAGCCGCGGGAGGTGCGGCAGCAAGCGGCGAAACTTCTCGGTCGACCCGCTGCCGAATTCCACGAGCGCAGCGCCTGACGGGCATAGGGAGCCGATCTCCGGGCCGGAGGCGTCCAGGATCCCGAGCTCCGTGCGGGTCGGGTAGTATTCCGGCAGCCTCGTGATCTCCTCGAAGAGGCGCGAGCCCTCGAGATCGTAGAAATACTTGGCCGGCAGCGTCTTGGGTTGCCGCCCGAGGCCGTCCAGCACGTCAGCCAAGAAAGCCGGGTTCGCGCCAGCGCTGCCTCGAGAGAGAGGTTTGAGCTCGAACCCCGCTGTCACCCTCGCCCTGCCGCTATGCGCCATCGTCCGCGAGCCGCAGGCCCGTGAACTGCCAACGCTGGCCCGGCTGGAAGAAGTTCCGGTACGTAATGCGACTATGACCGGCGGGCGTCGCCAGGGAGGAGCCCCGGAGCACCATCTGGTTCGACATGAACTTGCCGTTGTACTCGCCAAGGGCTCCTTCGACCGGCCTGTACCCCGGATAGGCGACATAGGGGCTGCGCGTCCATTGCCAGACGATCCCGAAGGCATCCTCCAGCTCGCCTTTCCGCGCAGCGGCTTCCCATTCGAACTCGCTCGGCAGGACCTTGCCGGACCAGCGCGCGAAGGCATCGGCTTCGTAGAAGCTCACGTGGCTCACCGGCGCGTCGGGATCGATCGGGCGCAGTCCGCCCAGCGTCATCTGGCGCCAGGCGCCACCCTCGTTCTGCCAATACCCGGGCGCCTGCCACGACTGCGCCTGGGCGGTTGCCCACCCGTCCGAGAGCCACAGCTCCGGCCGCGCATAGGCGTCGTCCTCCATGAAGGCGAGCCAGTCGCCGTTGGTCACGAGCCGGCGCGACAGCTTCACGTCATGGACGAGAACGTCATGCGCCGGCCCCTCGTTGTCGAAGAAGAAGCCTTCGCCCTCGTGCCCGATCGGATAGATGCCGCGAGGCAACGCGACCTCGCCGCCCTTCGCCGAGGCGCGCGGCGCCACCCAGTCAGGATCATAGGCCGGGAGGAGCGGATTCTGCGCAAAGGCGTGCAGGATGTCCGTCAGGATGAGTTCCTGGTGCTGCTGCTCGTGATTGAGCCCGATCTCGAGGATTTCCTCGACTTCTGGATCGGCAGCCGCGCCGGCCAAGAGTTGCTCCAGCCCCGCATCGACATGCGCGCGGTAGCGCCGGACGTCCTCGGTGCTCGGCCTGGTGATCAGGCCGCGCTGGAAGCGGGCGTGCCGCGGGCCGGCCGCGACGTAGTAGGAGTTGAACAGGAAGGCGAAGCGTTCGTCGAAGGGCCGATAGCCGGCCAGCCGGGGGCGAAGCAGGAACTGTTCGAAGAACCAGCTCGTATGGGCGCGGTGCCACTTGGTCGGGCTCGCATCCGGCATCGACTGGACGGTCTGGTCCTCCGCCGAAAGCCTGGCGGCAAGTTGCTCGGTCGCGGCCCGCACGTCTCGGCAGCGCGCCGCTACATTCCCCCGGGCGGCCCCGACCGTCGCCGGTCGTACAATCTCCATGAGCATGGCCTGGTCCCCGCACGCGGACGCTCGAGAGGGCGTCGAAAGGATGCGCGAGGATGAGCACCAATGCGGCCGTAGGATGGCCTGCGTTCTGCGCCTGATGCAGGGCTCTGCATCGGCCGACCCAACCATTCAGGGACGCGCACCGATAGGAGCGCGTCCCTTGGAATAAGGAAGACTCCCGATAGCCGCCGTTCAGGCCGGGCTGTAGCGGCGGGATAGCTCGCTACGGGAATCGTAGCTCGCCTCGAAGATCGAGGCCGCCATTGTGGCGCGAACCTTCAGGATGCCATCCCCGATGTTCTTGAAGCCGTGGCGCGCGCCGGCCGGGACGATGACCGACTGGTCGGGCGTCACGACATGGGCCGTGTCGCCGAGGTAGATCTCGGCGATCCCCTCCATCACTTCGAGCACCTCCTCCACTGCGTGGATGTGCATCGGGGCGCCGTGCCCCGGGTCGCAGAACTGCTCGAAGATCAGGAGCTGGTGCGAGTTGGTGAGAGCCGACACGCGCATGCGCGTGTTGACCCCATCCCGCCACACCTCGATGTCCTGCCTCGCGTGGTCCAGCACGCTCATGTGTCGATGCTCCTGTACAATCTGGCCAAGGCTGTGGCCGGGCTTACTGCCCGACCGCGGCCTTGATCTTCTCGAGCCACGGCTTCGCCATCGGGAATTCCTTCAGCAGCGCCCCGTGCACGGCGGGGGCAGTCACGCGGAAGCTCTCGAGGTCGGGCTCGATGATCTCGATCTTGCTCTTCTTCATCGTCTCGAGGCTCGAGGCGTAGTCCTTCTTGTAGTGCGCGTTGGCGAAGGCGACGGCCTCGGCCGCGGCTTCCTGCATGATCTTCTTGTGCTCGGGCGAGAGCGCGTCGAACTTCGACTTCGACATGATGATCAGGGCCGGCATGTACATGATCTTGGCCATCACGTAGGTCTTCGAGACCTCGACGAAGCGGTCCTGCAGGAAGACGTCCGGCGAGTTCTCGGCGGCATCCACGGCCCCGTTCTGGAGCGCCATGTAGAGCTCCGTATAGGCCATCGGGGTCGGCTGGGCGCCGAGGGCCTCGTAGGCCTTCACGTAGCCCGGTCCCTGGATGACGCGGATCTTCAGGCCCTTCATGTCGGCGGCCGACTTGATGACCTTGCCGTTGGTGAAGATGTTGCGCTCGAGCGCCGAGATGAAGCCGAGACCAACGAGGTTGTACTTCGGCAAGAGGTCGAGCATCTCGCGGCCGACCGGCCCCTGCAGCACGCCGTTCGCCTGGTCAACGCTGTTGAAGAGGTAAGGGAACGAGAAGACGGTGTATTCCTTGACCGTGTTCTCGACCGGCGCCTCGCCCGTGACCACGATATCCTGCGTGCCGGTGCGGGCCGACTGGATCTGCTTCACCTCGCCGCCGAGCTGCGCGGCCGGGAAGACGTTGATCTTGATCTGGCCGTTCGACTTCGCGGCCGCGACTTCGGCGAGCTTGGCCGCCGCCGCATGGTAGTGGCTCGTCGTCGTCAGGACGTGGCCGATATTGAGCTCGACCGTCTGGGCAGACGCGGCGTGGGCCGCGCAGAGCAATGCTGCTCCCGCGAGGGTCGAACTTAGGGACCACCTCATCTCAAGCTCCTTATGGGCGGGACCATTCCCGCGGGGATCGATGCCGGACTTGCGTGCGGCGGCTGGTGAACGGGCGCGCGCCTACCAGAGCAGGGCGAGCGAGATCGCCGGGACGTAGCTGATGATCAGGACGTCGATCGTCAGGACGGCGAGGAAGACCAGGACCGGCTTCATCATGGCGTCCATGGGGATACCGGAGACCTGGCTCGCGATGTTGAGGTTCACGGCGACCGGTGGCGTGATCATCCCGGTCGCCACGTTGACGATGAAGATGATGCCGAAATGGACCGGATCGATCCCGTAGGCGATCGCGATGGGGCCGAGGATGGGCGCCAAGATCAGGATCGTCGCCAAGGCTTCCATGAAGGTGCCAACGACGAAGAGCAGGATGTTCACGAGGATCAGGAAGCCGATCGGCCCGCTCGCGACCTTGCCGATGAGCTCCGCGAAATATTGCGGGATCTGGTTGATCGTCATCGCATAGCCGAACAGAGCCGCGAAGGCGACGATCAGCATCACCATGCCGGTCATCACGGCCGAATCGTTTAGGATCCGGACCATGTCGGCGAAGGAGATCTCCTTGTAGACGAACCGGCCGACCACGAAGCCGTAGATGACCGCCACGACGGAGGCTTCGGTCGCCGTGAAGGCGCCAGAATAGATGCCGCCGAGGATGATGATGGGCATCATCAGGGCGATGATCGCCTCGCGGCTGACGGCGACGACATTCCGGGCCCATTCGCCGAGAGGCACCCGCTGTGTCTGGTCGAAGTTCTGCACCTTCGCCATCACGCAGACGGTCGCGATGAGGCTGACCCCGATCAGGATCCCCGGCACGATGCCGGCGATGAACAGGCCACCGATCGAGACATTGGCGACGAGGCCGTAGATCACCATCGGCAGGGAGGGCGGGATGATGGCCCCGAGCTCTCCGCCGACCGCCACGGTCGCGGCCGCGAAGCTCTTCGGATAGCCCTTCCGCGCCATGGCCGGGACCATCGTCGAGCCGACCGCCGCGGTCGTCGCCGAGGACGAGCCCGAGATGGTCGAGAAGAACATGCAGGTCAGGATCGCGGCGCTGCCGACGCCCCCACGCATCCAGCCGAGCAAAGCGGTCGCGAGCCGGATCAGGCGGTCGGAGATGCCACCCACCTTCATGATGTTGCCGGCGAGCACGTAGAACGGGACCGCGAGCAGCGCGAAGGAATCCAGCGCCTCGAACACGTTCTGGGGAACGCTGATCAGGTCGATCCCCTTGGCCCGCAGGGCGATCACCGACGAGATCCCCATGACGGCGAAGATCGGCACCGAGATCGCGAGGAGGATGGTCATCCATCCGAACAGGATCGCCACGATCTTACTCCGGAATCAGACCAGCGAGGCTTCGGGGTTGTCTTCAGGCGCCACCACCAGGGGCGTCCTGGACGTGATCCGGTGCTCGACGATGAAGGCGAGGATGTTCAGGATGGCGACGACCGATCCTGCCGGCAGCGCAAAGTAGACCCAGGCCATCGGCATGTTCATGACCGTGGAGGTCTCGGTCTCGCCGAACTCGACCCATCGCCAGCCGAGCCAGATCATCAGGCCGAAAAAGGCGATCGTGATCACGAGCGCGGCCAGGCGGAGGAGATCGCCCCAGCGCTCGGGAAGCGCATCGGGCAGGGAATCCACCGCGATCAGCGCGCCGGAACGTGCCGCGACCGCAGCCCCCAGGAAGATGCACCAGATCATGAGGTAGCGCGCGAGCTCCTCCGACCAGGGCACCGAGACCATCAGGCCGAGAGGCGGCAGGGCGAAGCGGACCGCGATCTGAAGGCCGACGATCAGCACCATCACACCGAGGGTCGCGCCGGCAAGGTGGCGCAGCCCGACATTCATCCAGCCGATCGCGCGCAGGAAGCCCGTCAGGAAGGAAGGCCCCCTCATGCCACGTCCGCCACTTGCCGTTCGCGCCCGATCGATCGCGTGAGGTTCTGCGCGACGCGTCCGATGTGGTCCCGGAGAAGCCCGACGCCCCCGTTCACGTCGCGCAGCCGCGCGAAAGCGACGAGTTGCCGGTGATCCAGGAGCTCGTTCTCGACATCGGCCGCCACGGCCAGCTGGAGGTTGATGTAGCGGTTCGCGTTGTCGTGGACCATCTTCAGGACCTTGAGGGCGATCCGCCGCTCGCACGCCTCATACAGGGCGTGGTGGAAGCGCCAGTTCAGTTCCCCCCAGGAATCGACCGTCTCCGTCGCGCTGGCTTCGGCGATGAGGTCCTCCGCCGCCCGGAAATGGCTTTCCGTCATCAGCGGGATCGCGAGCCCGAACAGCCACGGCTCGAGCTGGAGACGGATCTCGAACAGCTCCTCGATTTCGGCCAAGGAGAGCGACGAGACGACCGTGCCCTTGTGCACCTCGGACTTGACGAGCCCCTCCGCCTCGAGCTGCCGGATCGCCTCCCGCAGGGGCACGCGGGAAACGCCAAGCTCAGCCGCGAGCTTCTCCTGCCGGAGAGGCGTGGCCTCGGGGAGCTCGCCGGACACGATCCGCCGGCGAAGCTCGCCGACGATTTGGTCCGTGAGTGATTGTCGACCGATGGGCATGATTGAATACGATATTCAACAGTGCCGTTCTGCCGCAAGCGCAATCTGCGCGCACCCTTTGCTCAGATGTGCAGCACAGAGGGGCTTGAAGCAGCCGCAGGGTCGGGAGTACGGATATTGTATTCAGTTTGGAGCTGCCATGCGTCTGGAAGGGAAGGTCGCCATAATCACCGGTGCTGGCGCCGGGATGGGCGAAGCCGCGGCGAGGATCTTCGTCCGGGAGGGCGCGAGGGTGCTTGTGGCGGATCGCGACGGAGCGCTGGCGGGGAGCGTGGCGTCCTCGCTCGGCGCCGCCGCTGTTCCGTTCGTGGGCGACGTGTCCAAGACGCCCGACGTGAAGGCGATGGCGGAACTGGCCGTCTCCCGGTTCGGCCGGATCGACATCCTGGTGAACAATGCCGGCTACGGCATCCGCGGCTCGGTCGTCTCCACCGAGGAGAAGGACTGGGACGCCCTGATGGCCGTGAACCTCAAGGGCGTCTACCTCTGCTCGAAGTACGTCGTTCCCGTCATGGTCGCCCAGGGCGGCGGCGCGATCGTGAACACGGCGTCCAACGTCGCGTCCGTCGGGATCGCGGATCGCGCGGCCTACGTAGCGTCGAAGGGCGGCGTCGCGGCGCTCACGCGAGCGATGGCGCTCGACCACGCCGCGGACAACATCCGCGTCAACTGCGTCGCACCCGGCGTGACGCGATCCACCTATTTCGACCGCATGATCGCCTCCCACAACGATCCCGAGGGGTTCGTGGCGGCCCTCGGCGCGCGCTCGCCGATGGACCGCATGGCCGAGCCTGCCGAGATCGCCAACGTGATGCTCTGGCTTGCATCCGACGAGGCCTCCTTCGTGACCGGTGCGATGTACACGGTCGATGGCGGCATGACGGCCTGGTAGCCCAATCGGAGAGACGCTGATGCCTCACCTCGACACGCCCGATGGAGCCCGGCTCGTCGCGACCACGGAAGGCGCGGGTCCTGACATCCTCCTGGTCTCGGGGCTGGGCGGAACGGCCGACTTCTGGTCCCCGGTCGTACCCGGGCTTTCCGCCAACTTTCGCGTCACGCGCTTCGACCAGCGCGGCATCGGGGCGAGCAGCCGCGGCTCGGCAGCCTGCAGCATCGACCAGCTCGCTCTCGACTGCCTCCAGGTCATGGATGCAACAGGGATTGAGAAAGCCGTGTTCGTCGGCCACTCGACGGGCGGAGCGATCGGCCAGGCCCTCGCGCGCATCGCGCCGGACCGCCTGCGCGGGCTGGTTCTCAGCGCGACGTGGCTGAAGCCATCCCACTACATGGGCGCGCTTTTCGGCGCCCGCCGCCGCATCCTCGACCTGGATCCCACGATCTATGCCGCGACCGGGGCGGTGCTGGGCTATGCGCCGGCATGGCTCGAAGCCCATTGGGGCACCTACGAGGCGGCTGTGGCCAAGCCACCTGTCTCCGAGGATGCCCGGCGCGTCGTGCGCGAGCGCATCGATGCGCTGGTCTCTTTTGACGGCTCCACCTGGATCTCGTCCATCCCCTGCCCGACGCTTGTCCTTGGGGCGCGGGACGACGTCATCGTGCCGGCATTCCTGCAGGAAGAGCTTGCCGCGGCGCTGCCGGGCGACCCGCAGGTGGTCATGTACCCGGACGGGGGCCACTTCTTTCCCGTGACCCGTACGGAGCAGTTCCTGCTCGACCTCGTGGCCTTCGCGCAGAGGGCATCCTGATGCGCCGCGTCGCCATTGTCGGGTACGGCGCCATCGGCCGCGAGCTTGCCGCAGCGCTGGCCGCGCGGGGCGGTTATGAGCTTGCCGTGGTGCTGAGGCCGGGCTCGCCGAGCGTGGGCCGGGTCGAGCCCGGCTATGCGGCTATTCACGATCGCGCCGCCCTGGCGGCGTTCAGGCCCGAGATCGTCGTCGAGGCGGCGGGCGCGGAGGCGGTGCGCGAATGGGGACCAGCGGCCCTCGCGCTCGGCGTTCCGCTGCTGCTGTCTTCCGTCGGCGCATTGCACGACGACAGCTTGCGGGCAGCGCTTCTGGCGGCCGCGGAGGCCGCCGGGACGCGTCTCTACCTGCCGTCCGGCGCGCTCGCCGGGCTCGACTACGTGCGGGCTGCGCGCGGTGCCGGAGAGTTGCGCGTCCGCTACGAGTCGCGAAAGCCGCCTGCCGCCTGGGCCGACGAGTTGCGGCGGCTCGGCCATCCGGAGCGGCCTTCCGAGACGATCACGCTGCTGAACGGCAACGCACGGGAGGCCGCGGCGCGCTATCCCGCCAATCTGAACGTGGCGGCGACGCTGGCCCTGGCCGGGACCGGCTTCGAGGCGACGGAGGTATCCGTCGTGGTCGATCCCACGGCCCGCGGCAACACGCACGGGATCAGCGTCACCAGCGAGCTCGGAACGCTCGACCTCGCGGTCGCCAACCGCCCCTCGCCCGACAACCCCAAGACGTCCTGGATCGTCAGCCGCTCCCTGCTCGCCGCCATCGAGCAGCACTTCTCGACGGTCCAGTTCCTGTAACCGGCACGGCATCTTCAGACACGCGAGACGCACATGAAGCTCAAGGACAAGGTCGCCATCATCACGGGCGCGGGGTCCGGGATCGGCCATGAGGCGGCGAAGCTTTTCGCCGGCGAAGGCGCGGTCGTGGTGGTCGCAGATCGCAACCTCGAGGCAGCCGAGCGCGTCAGGGACGAACTCGCCGCGACCGGCGCCCGTGCCGAGGCGGTGGCGGTCGACGTCGCCAGAGAGGCCGAGGTCGAGCCCCTCATCAAGTCCGTTGCCGAGCGGCACGGCCGGCTCGACGTGCTCGTGAACAACGCCGGCTACGGCTTTGCCGGGACCGTCGTGAACACAACAGAGGCGGATTGGGACGCGCTCTTCGCCGTGAACGTGAAGGGCGTCTTCTTCGGCTGCAAATATGCGATCCCCGTCATGGAGAAGCAGGGCGGGGGCGTGATCGTGAACACGGCGTCCGCCGTCGCGAATGTCGGCATCCTCGATCGGGCGGCCTACGTCGCCTCGAAGGGTGCGGTCGCGGCGCTGACGCGCGCCATGGCGATCGACCATGTCGGCGCGAAGATCCGCGTGAATGCCGTCGCCCCGGGCACGATCGAGTCGCCCTACTTCGCCCAGATCCTCGCCGGGCCGGATGGCGCAGAGCTGCGACGCGGCCTCGAGATGCGGCAGGCCATGGAGCGGCTCGGCCAGCCGATCGAGATCGCGAAGGCGATCCTGTACCTCGCCACCGACGATTCCTCGTTCTGCACCGGGACGGTGCTCGTCGCCGATGGCGGCTGGACGGCGCGCTAGACAGCGCGCCGCCCGCAAACCTCAGGCGGCGAGGCGAAGCCCGCCGCCCTCGCGCGTCACGCCGGCCGCCTGGAGGGCCGTGCCGATGCGCGCGATCTCGGCCTCCGGGAGCTTCAGCAAGGGCGGCCGCACGACGGCCTTGTCCAGCCGCCCGAGCAGGACGAGGGCCTCCTTCATGCGGTTGTGCATGTCGAGGAAGGGCGGCGCGTAGAAGGCTTGGGCCAGCGGGTAGATGCGGTCGTTGATCGCCTGAGCCTGGGTTAGGTCGCCGGCCTTCACGGCCTGGAAAAGCGCAACCTGCAGGTCCGCGATCACGCTGCCCGCGCCCGACAGCAGCCCGTCCGCCCCCATGGTCAGCGAGGCCATCAGCCAGGACGAATGCGTCGTCAGCACCGTCACGGGCTTCGGCAGGTTCTGGAAGGTGCGGATGTGCTTCTCGTGCAGCATCGCGTCGTTCGACCAGTCCTTGATGGCCCGGATGGTCGGGACCGCCTCGAAGAGCTTCAGCAGCGTGTCGAACGTGTAACCGAGCCCGCCCGCCATCGGGTACTGGAAGCAGATGATCGGCAGGTCTGTGGCGTCCGCGATCCGGCGAAAATGCTCGGTCGCCATCTCGGGCCGCAGCTGCCCGCCCATGGACATGCTGTTCGGCGGGAAAACGAGGAGGCAGGAGGCGCCTTCGCGGGCCGCCATGGCGGCGATGCGAGCCGCCTCCAGGCTGCCATCCGCGTAGATGCCGTTGATCAGCGGCACCCGGTCGCCGACCTCCGCGAGGGAGGCCGCGAGAATGCGCTGCTGCTCGTCGAATGAGCAGGCATGGACCTCGGAGGCATGGCCGTTCACGGTCACGGCCGAGACGCCCTCGACCAACGCGCAATCGCGGAGGTGCTTGCGCGTCGCCGGCTCGTCGATGCTCATGTCGTCGTTCAGCGCGAGCAGGGTCGCCGGAATGACGCCCTCCGGCTGGAAATCCTTGAACCTCGGCACTCTCTTTTCCTTCTTCGGGTCAGTCGTTCCAGATCCCACCGGTCACGTTCAAGGTCTCACCGGTGATGTACGCCGCCTGGTCGGAGGCGAGGAAGGCCACGGCCTTCGCGATATCGTCGGGAATGGCGGCCCGTCGCAGGGGAATGGCCTTGGCGCGCTCCTCCGCGAGCGGCAGCCCTTCGCGCCGGCGCTTCTCCTCGGATTCGTCCCGCATTTTCGTCTGAACCACGAGCCCCGGCGCGACCGCGTTCACCCGCACGCCGTGCTCGCCAAGCTCGAGCGCGAGGCTCTGCGTTAGGGCGACGACGGCGAATTTCGAGGCGCAATAGGCGCCATAGGCCTCCACTCCGGATTTGCCCATCCATGAGGCGAGATTGACGACCACGCCGGACCGCCGCTCCACCATCCCGGGCACGACGGCGCGTGTCGCGTAGAAGAGCCCGTCGACATTTATGCCAAAGGTCGCGCGCCAGTCGCTCTCCGGCATCTCGAGGAGCTTCCCGATCCGGCAGATACCGGCGTTGTTGACCAGGATGTCGGCGCCGCCCCCGAGCTCGGCGAGCAGCTTGCCCATTCCCGCCTCGACCTCCGCCTTGGATGAGACGTCACCTGCCGCAACGACGATCCGCCGGCCGGAGGTCGACAGTTCGGCTGCGACGCGCTCAGCAGCGGCCAGATCGAGATCGAACAGGCCGACATCGCAACCCTCGGCCACGAGACGCGACGCGATCCCCCTGCCGATGCCGTAGGCGGCGCCGGTTACGATGGCGCGACGCCCTTCCAGACCGTACATGCCCCCTCCCCGTCCCCGTCAGCACCTCACGACCCGCGGCGCACGCTCACTGAAGCGGTGAATAGGACACCGGGTTCAGGATTCGGGTGGTCTGAATGTCGATCAGGTCCGTCACCCGGTCGAGATAGGTTTGCCACTCGGGATCGGCGAGCATGGTCTTCCGGCGTGTCTCGCGGTCGCCGAGGCTCTCGTAGCCCCAGAGCGCCACGACATGGTTCAACTCACCGATCTCGGTCGTGAAATAGGCGACGAAGGTCCCGAGATGCTTCTTCTGCAACGGCAGGCCGTACTCGCCGTAAATCTTGACGAATTGGGCGAGCTTGCCCGCCTTGATGCGATAATCGCGTTCCTCGTAGACCATCTCGCTCCCTCCCCACTCCTGCCCAGCCGGCTCAGGCCGGCGGGGGCTCAAGCTCAATTCCGGGCCGTCGCCCTGAGCACCTTGATGATGCCCGGCGCCCCATCACCGTTACGTTCTAGCATTCGTTGAACTGGTTACGCCCCGACCGCAACGGCGGCATCCATCGACGGAGCCGAAACTTTCGCATACAGTGTGTATGCAATGCGAGTGCGACGAGGGTTTTTGCTTGGCTGCTAGCGGTCACGTCATGACGGTGCTCGGCCCGGTCGAGCCAGCGGCACTCGGATCGACACTGATGCACGAGCATCTCCTGTGCGACCTGCGCCCGCTCGCCGAGCGCCAGAGCGCGGAACCCGACACCGAGATTACGCTCGCGAACGCATTCGCCGCCACCTATCGGCCGGGCGGGATCCGCGGAAACTACCGCCTCCAGGATGCCAGCCGCGCGACCGCGGAGGCCAGGGACTTCGCGGCAGCCGGTGGCGGGACGGTCGTGGACGTGACGACCGGCGGCATCGTGCCCGATCCGGCAGGGCTCGCCACGATATCGCGCGGGAGCGGCGTCCACGTGGTGCTGGGCGCAGGCTTCTACACGGCGGAGTTCCAGGACGAGGAGACGCTCGGCCTGCCTGTCGAGGCCTTGGAGGAGATCATCCTCCGCCAGCTTGCCGAGGGCGCGTGGGGCACGGACATCCGCTGCGGCCTGATCGGCGAGATCGGATGCTCCTGGCCGCTCGAGCTCTTCGAGCGCCGCTGCCTCGAGGCGGCCGCGCGGGCGCAGGCCAGGACCGGCGCCGCCCTCACGATCCATCCGGGCCGCCATCCCGCCGCGCCCTTCGAGATCCTGCGCATCGTGGACGAGGCCGGGGGCGACATCTCGCGCACGATCATCGACCATATGGACCGCACGTTCTTCGACGACGGCGAGGTCGTCTCGCTTGCGCGCTGCGGCTGCGTGGTGGAGTTCGACTTCTTCGGGATCGAGACCTCCAAGTACTGGGCCGGCGTGGCGGATCTTCCGACGGACTGGATGCGGCTACGGGCTATTCGCCGGCTGTTCGATGCCGGGCTGGGCGATCGGGTTGCGATCTCCCACGACATCTGCACCCGTGCGCGGCTGAAATCGCAGGGAGGGCACGGTTATGGTCACCTGCTGGAGAACGTCGTTCCGCTCATGCGCGAGCGGGGCTTCGGACAGGGTGAGATCGAAACCCTGCTCGTCGACACGCCTCGTCGTCTTCTGACCCTACCAGGCGCGGGCGCAGACACCTGATCCGGGGAGCGCGAGCCATGGATTCGGCCAGGAAAGGCGATGCCGCGGAGGAGACGGACGAGAGCGCCGTGCAGGAACCCGGCCTCGCCGCGAAGCCGGGCTACAATCTTTCGAACCTTGCCTACAACAGCATCTCGGAGCTGATCAGGACGCGTCGCCTGAAGGGCGGCGTTCCGATCGTCGAAGCGAAGCTCGCCGAGGGTCTGGGCCTCTCCCGCACCCCCCTGCGCGAGGCTCTGCAGCGGCTGGAGGGCGAAGGCTTGGTCGTGAAGGCCGCCAACCGGTCCTTCATGGTCCGGTCGGTGGATCTCGCCGAGTACCTCCAGAGCCTCAAGGTGCGCGAGATCCTGGAGGCGGAAGCAGCCGGGATGGCGATCGACCGCGTGCCGCCGGGCAGCATCGCGGCCGCGCGCCGGGAGATCGCCGAACTGATGGCGGCGACCACCTATCACACGGATGCGCACTGGCGCTCGGACGACAGGGTCCACAGGCTGTACGCCGAGGCCTGCGGAAATGCCGTCCTGGCCCAGATGATCGCCTCCCTTCGCGTCACGACCCGTCTCTTCGAGATCGCGCGGCTGTCGGACAGGCTGGAGCCAGACTCGGCGGAGCATCTGGAGATCCTCGCCGCGCTCGAATCGGGGGACGCGCGCCGCGCCCGGCGCGCCGTGCAGGCCCATCTGCGCTCGTTGACCCGCTTCGCGGTCGCCAGCGTCACCTCATAGGCGAGCGCAGCAGAGCGATCCCGGAAATCGCCACGACGATCCCGCCGAGCACCGTCGGCAGGCTCGGCACCTCGCCGAAGAGGCCGTATCCGAGCAGGCTCACGGCGATGAGTTGCAGGTACACCATCGGCGACACGATCACCGTGGGCGCGAGGCGGAAAGCATGCACCAGACAAAGATGCCCCGCCGTGCCGAACAGGCCGCCGATCGCCAGGAGGCCGAGATCGGCCGCCCCGATCGGCCCAGCCGTCCACGGCAGAAGAGGCGTCGCCGCGAGGGCCGCCGAGAGCGCGCCGTAGAAAATCAGGGAATAGGGATCCTGGTCGCGTCCGCCCAGGCGCGTCAGCACCTGGAAGCCGGCATTGAACGCCGCCATCGCGAGGGGCAGTAGGAGGGCCAGGGAGGCGGTCGGCGCAGTGACGTCAAGCGACACCAGCACACCGATGAAGCCGCCACCGATGCAGGCGAGCTGGCGCGGCGTGGCCCGCTCCCGCAGGAGCAGCGCCGCGAGCGCGGTGGCGAGGAGCGGTGTCGAGAATGCGATGGCATAGCTCTGGGCCATCGGGAGACGCTGTAGCGCCAGGATGATGAAGACCGTCGAGGCGAGAAGGCATATCCCCCGCCCGACCTGCAACCAGAGCCGGGTCGTACGAAAGACCCGGGCGGGTCCGAGCCAGGGCGCGATCGCCGCGAGGGTACCGGCCTGCACCACATGGCGCCCCCAGGCGAGGAAGATGGGGTCGTGCCGGGCCGAGAGAATCCGGAGGATGGTGTCGAGGCAGCTCGTCAGGGTGACGGACAGCACCATGAGCGCCGCCCCCGCGAGGTAGGCGGGCGGAAGCTGCCGTCCCACCTCAGTGGTGGAGGATCTTGTTGACGAAGTCGCGCGTCCGGGTCTCCCGGGGAGCCGCGAAGATCGAGGCCGGGTCGCCGATCTCGACCACCTTGCCGTCTGCCATGAAGGCGACCTCGCTGGAGGCCCCGCGGATGAAGCTCATCTCGTGCGAGACGATGAGGATCGTCATCCCATCCGCCGCGAGCGCTCGGATCGTGTCCAGGACCTCGCTCACGAGCTCCGGATCGAGCGAGGCCGTCACCTCGTCGAGGAGCAGAACGTCCGGCTTCAGGGCAAGCGCGCGGGCGATGGCGACGCGCTGCTGCTGGCCGCCCGAGAGTTCGTCCGGATAGGCGTTCAGCTTGTGGCCGAGCCCCACCTTCCCGAGCAGGCGCTCGCCCTCGGCCCGCGCCTCCTCCTTGGAACGCCCCTTCACCTTCACGGGCGCGATCGTCACGTTGTCGATCGCGGACATGTTCTGGAACAGGTTGAACTGCTGGAAGACGATCGCGAACCGGTCCCGGACGGCCTTCAGGTCCTCGCGCCGTCGGTAATCAATCGGGGTGCCGCCGACCAGGACCTGCCCGGAACTCGGCGGCAGCAGGCCAACGAGGGAGCGCAGGAGCGTTGACTTCCCGGAGCCCGAGGGGCCTATGAGGCCCAGCATGGCGCCACGCTCCACCGACAGCGAGACGTCGTTGAGGACCGGCACGGCGCCGTAGGAGGCCGACAGGTTCCGGATTTCGAGAAAGGCCATCGCGATCGGATTGTGTTCTGGTCAGGAGCAGCCTGGCTGCTGCGATGCGCGAGGTGGCGTGGGCACCACCTCGCGCGGTCGAGGAAGCGGCTTCAGAAGTAGGGCGTGAAGCCGGTCGGGTTGATCATCTTCATGCCGAACCACTTCTCCCACAGCGCGTCCGTACGGCCGCGGCGGTGCATCTCGAAGATAGCGACGTTGAGCCAGTCCTTGAGGCCGGTCGCGTTCTTGGCCAGGCCCATCGAGCAGTAATACACGTCGACCGGCGTATCGACGATCCGCCACTTGACGTTCTTGTGCAGGTTCATCTGCTCGCCCACGAAGTCGATCACGTCGACCATCGCGTCGCCGCGGCCCTGGGCCAGCGCCCGCACTGCGTCGGGATAGTTGTCGAGCAGCGTGACCTTGGCCTGCTTCAGGTTGTCCTCGATGAACTTCACCGGGGTGGTGCCGCGGACCTGGATCAGGGTCACGCCCGGATTGTTGAGCTCCTTCCAGTCCTTGTAGGGCTTGCCCTCGGTCGTCAGCACGCCGAACACTTCCGTGTGCACGGGGACCGTGAAGTCGATCACCTTCGCGCGCTCCGGATTGCGGGTCATCGCGCCCATCACGACGTCGATCTTGCCGGAGGCGACGAAGGGAATGCGGTCCGGCGAGCCGGTCTGGACGATCTCGACCTTCACGCCGAGCATCTTGCCGACCTCGTTGGCGAAATCGACGTCGAAGCCTGTGATCTCGTTCTTGTCGTCGAACTTCCCGAGCGGCGGAAGCGTCGGGTTCACGCCGACCTTCAGCGTGCCCGATTTCAAGATCTCGTCCAGGGAACGGGCGGCCGCCCCGACAGGTCCGAACGCCGTCACGGCCGCCAAGCCGAGACTGAGCGCGAGGGCTAACCGACGAACCATAACGCGATCTCCGTGCAAGTAGTCGACGTGGAGCACGGGGCGAAACGGTTGCCCCGCGGTCCACAGACGGTATACAATCCTGGCACCGTGTAAAGACACATCCGCGCGCCAGATGCCTCCCTCAGCCGAAACCGGCACCGTGACGATCACCCTCGACGGGGAGCCGCTGAGCGGCGTAGCCGGATCCACCGTGGCCAGCCTACTCCTGGCGAACGAGGTGCGCGTTCTCCGGCTCTCGCCGCGCGCGGGCACCCCGCGCGGCGCCTTCTGCCTCATGGGCGTGTGTCAGGAATGCGTGATGACGATCGACGGGGTCGTCCGCCAGGCCTGCCTCGTGACGGCGCAGGACGGCATGGTCGTGTCGCGGCCGAGCCTCGCCGCATGAGCGATTCGACCTCCTTTGACCTGGCGGTGATCGGCGCAGGCCCTGCCGGTTGCGCGGCCGCGGTCGCGGCGGCCAAGGCCGGGGCCCGCGTGGTCCTCTTCGACGAGCAGGAGGAGGCTGGCGGCCAGATCTATCGCGCCCCGCGTACGGCGGCTGGCCGCGCCGGCGTCGAACGGGAAGGCGAGGCGCTGCGGTCCTCCCTGGCCGCTTCCTCCGTGTCGGCGCGCCTCGGCCGGCGGATCTGGTCGGTGACGGAGCGTTTCCGGATCGAGGCGCTCGGCCCGGGCGGACCGGAGACGGTGCGGGCGCGGGCGCTCGTGGCCGCAACGGGGGCACATGAGCGGGTCGTTCCGTTTCCCGGATGGACGCTTCCCGGTGTGATCGGCCTCGCCGCCGCGACGGTTCTGCTCAAGACGGAAGGCCGGGTGCCGGGCCGGCGCATCGTGGTCGCCGGCGCGGGGCCGCTGCTCGCGGCCGTCGCCGCCAAGATCCTGGCCGCCGGTGGCCGGGTGGCGGCCGTCGTCGATGTTTCCCGCCCGGCGGACTGGATGAGGGCGGCGCCCGCCCTTGCGACGAAGCCGGCGCTCCTTGCGCAGGGAGCCGCCTGGGCGGCCCGTATTGCTGCCGCGCGCGTGCCCGTGCTGTTCGGCCACGCGGTCGTCGCCGCCGAGGGCGAGGTTGCGCTCGAGCGCGTCGCGGTCGCGCCGCTCTCGCGGTCCGGGACTCCCGACCTCGAACGCCTTCGCTGGATCGAGGCCGACATCATGGCCGTCGGCAACGGCCTCGTGCCCGGGGGCGAGATCACGAAGCTGCTGCGGGCAGAGCACGTCCACGTGCCCGAGCGCGGCGGCTGGGTGCCGAAGCGGGACCGTTGGGGCAGGACGACGATTTCCGGTCTCTATGCCGCGGGAGACGGCGCGGGCATTGCCGGAGCAGGCCCGGCCGCCCGGACCGGGCAGCTCGCCGGCCTCGCGGCCGCGCACGACCTCGGCTTCCTGGACGCACAAGCCGCCGAGGAAGCGAGCCATGCCGCGTGCCAGGAAGTCGAGCGCGACCGCCGGTTCTCCGACGCGGTCTCCCGCCTGATGATGCCCCGCCCGGACCAGATCGCGGCCATCCCGGCCGACACGGTGGTGTGCCGCTGCGAGGACGTGACCCGGGCCGAGATCGAGGGGACCGTGCAGGCAGGCGCCCGCACGCTCGACCAGGTGAAGGCGTTCACGCGCTGCGGGATGGGCCCCTGCCAGGGCCGGATGTGCGGCGAGACCGCCGGCGACATCGTCGCCCTTCAGGTCGGCTCCCGTGCCACCGTCGGCTGGTGGACGGGCCGCCCGCCGCTCCGCCCCGTCCCGCTCGCCGATCTCGTCGGAACCTTCGATTACGGCGACATCCCTGTGCCGAAGCCTGCTCCGCTATGACACCCTCATACGATCTCGCCGTCGTCGGCGCGGGCGTGCATGGCGGCACCGTCGCGCTCCTCTGCGCGCGGGCCGGGCTGAAGACGGTCCTTGTCGAGCGCGGCGACCTGTTCCGCGAGGCGTCCGGCGTGAATGCCGGCACCCTCACGATGCAGATGACGCGCGTTGCGCTCATTCCCTACGCCTTGCGGGCTCACGCCATGTGGGCCTCCGCCCGCGATTGGCTCGGCCACGATGTCGGGGTGGTCGTCTGCGACGGGCTCTCGCTCGCCTTCACGGAGGGCGAGGAAGAGCTGCTCGCCTACCGGGCCGGCAAGCGCCGGGAGGCGGGAGCGCCGATCGAACTCATCGGGCCGGCCCACGCGGCCGAGGTCGAGCCGGGCCTCGGACCGGGCGTCCGGCTTGCGGGCTACTGCCGGGTGGATGGCTTCGCCAATGCGTATCTCACGGGGCTCGCCTATGGCGCAGCCCTGCGGGAGGCGGGGGTCGCGATCCGGGAGAACACCCCTGTCACCGGCGTGGAGGCATCGGGCGGCGGGTACTGCCTGCGTACGAAGGGCGGTGAAACGATCCGGGCGCGGCGCGTCGTCCTTGCAGGTGGCGTATGGCTCGAGCCGATGCTGTCCTGGTTCGGGCTCAACGTCCCCATCAAGGTCCTGGTGAACCAGCTCGGCGTAACGGAACGCCTCGCGCCCGTGATGCGGACGGTCGTCGGCATCGCGAGCGGCCTTCTCTCGCTGAAACAATACCCGCACGGCACGGTCGTGATCGGCGGCGGATGGCAGGGCCGGGGCGACCGCGAGCGCGGCGGCGTCGAGCTCGTGCCCGAGAGCCTGATCGGCAACATTCGGCTCGCGTGCCACGCCATTCCGGGCCTTGCAGCAAGTCGCCTCGCGCGCGCCTGGGCGGGACTGGAGGCCGAAACGGCCGATGCCCTGCCGATCGCCGGGCCCATCCCGGGCCACGAGGACGCCTACGCCATCGGCAGCGTCCATTCTGGCTACACGAGCGGCCCCTACATCGCCGCGCTCCTCGCCGACCGCATTCTCGGCCGCGAACCCGCACTCCCTCTGTTCCCTCTCGACCGCCTGCTTGCACAGTCGGCCGCCACGGTCCCCGCATGACAGAATTCTTGAAATCCTCCCTGGCGGCGCGTCTCTCGGGAATTCACGCGGCAACGATCTGCCCGTTCGATGGCCAGTTCGAGATCGACGAGACGGCACTCGCGCGGCACGTCGCGGAGGTCTGCGCCGTTCCGGGCATCGACGGCCTTCTGATCAACGGCCATGCCGGCGAGAACTTCGTGCTGGATCCCGCCGAGAAGGCCCGCGTGGTCTCGGTGATCCGCGCCGCGGTCGGGCCGGACGTGTTCCTCACCTGCGGCATCAATGCGGAATCCAGCCTGCAGGCCGCGCGCGATGCGGCGGCGGCGGAGGCGGCGGGCGCGGACGCGGTTCTGGTCTTTCCGCCCAATGCCTGGGGTCTCGGGCAGACCCCGGAGGCCGTGCGCCTGCATCACGAGGCGGTCATCTCCGCCTGCGGCCTGCCCATCGTTCTCTACCAGGCCCCGGTCGGGGCCGGTGGGATGCCCTATCCGGTGTCGACGCTGCTGGACCTCGTGCGGTCGGACCGCGTGATCGGCATCAAGGAAGGGAGCTGGGAAGCCGCGGCCTACGATCAGAACCGTCGCGCCGTGAAGGCCGTCCGGCCGGACATCGCGGTGCTCGGCTCGGGCGACGAGCATCTCCTCGCCTGCTACCTCCTGGGAACGGAAGGCAGCCAGGTCAGCCTTGCCGCAATCGTCCCGGAAGCGGTCGTCGCGCTCTGGCAGGCGGCACAGGCCGAAGACTGGACGGCTGCGCGCGCCTGGCACGACGCCACCTACCCGCTCGCGGTCGCGATCTACCGCGAGCGCCCCGGCTCCTACGCGACCGCCCGCCTCAAGGCATGCCTGAAGATCCTCGGACGCCTCGCGGACGACCGGGCACGCCCGCCGATCCCGCCCCTTCCGCCGGAGGAATATCGGCGGCTCGAAGCAGCCCTCGCCCATGTGGATGCCGCGGCGCGCGCCCTGCCCTCGGCCAAGCAGGAGGCTGCGTGAGCTACACCTTCCAGTTCGGACAGGTCACGCCCTATCTCGGCACCCTGGCTGCCGGGGCGTGGCTCTCGCTGCAGATCGCCGCGATCGCCTTCGTGGCCGGCTTCATCATCGGCCTCGTCTGCGCATCGCTCCTGCAATATGGCGGCTCGGTCGTGCGCCGCATCGTGCGGGCCTATGTCGTGTTCTTCCTGAACACGCCGCTGCTGGTGCAGGTCTTCTTCATCTACTTCGCGATGCCGGATTTCGGGATCGTGCTCGATTCCTTCACCGCCGTGACGATCGGCATGGCGCTGAACGCCGGCGCCTACATGACCGAGATCCAGCGTGCCGGGTTTGCGTCGATCCGGCGGGCGGAGGTGGATGCCGCCGAGGCCATGGGCTTCTCCCGGATCCAGATCATCCGCTACGTCGTGCTGCCGCACATCGTGAAGGTTCTCTACCCGGCACTGTCGAACCAATACATCATCCTGACGATGACGACCTCGATCGCGGCGATCTTCGGCGTCGAGGAACTCACCGGGCGCGCCTACAACATCAACGCGCAGACCTTCCGGTCCCTCGAGATCTTCTCGATCGTCGCGCTCTACTACGTCGTGCTGACGATCGTCGCGAGCGCGGCGCTGTATGCGCTCGGGCGCTACGCCTTCCGCATCAAGGGGAGGATCGCCTGATGCTGCAGACCCTCATGGACGAGGCGCCGCGGTTCTTCGGCTATTACAACCTCCTCTTCCTGGCCCGGGCCTTCCTCTACACGGCGGTGCTGTCCCTCGTCGGGTGCGGGGTCGGATTCGCGGCGGGGTTCGTGCTGGCGATCCTGCGCCACCCGCGCCTGATGCCCCTGGCGCCGGTGCGCTGGGTCGCGACGCTCTATGTCGAGATCTTCCGGCGCATTCCGTTCCTCGTGCTGCTGATGTGCGTCTTCTTCGCGCTGCAGCTTCTCGTGCCCAGCATCTCGATGTTCACCATCGCAGCCACCACGGTGGCGCTGTCGGCGGCCGCATATTCGGCCGAGAACGTCCGGGCGGGCCTCGAGGGAATCCACCGCAACCAGTGGGACGCCGCCGAGACGATGAACATGGGCGGGCTCAAGGCGCTGCGTCTCGTCATTCTGCCCCAGGCCTGGTCGATCATCATCCCGCCCTCGATGACCTACTCGGTCGGGCTCGTGAAAAGCACCTCGATCGCCTCGCAGATCGGGGTGGTCGAGCTGACCTACGCGGCCAAGGTGCTGAACACGAAGGGTTTCTCGGCCGCGATCAGCTTCGGCACGATCCTGATCCTCTACTTCGTGCTCTGCTACGGCCTGAACGCCTTCGCGTCCTACCTCGAGCGCCATCTCGGCAAGCGCCGGCGCCCTGGCGAGGCGAGCCGGCCCGCGCTTCTTCCCGCATCTCAGACGGTCTGACCTCATGCCCGCCTACGGCACCCATTACCTGCAAGGCGCGGTAGACGTGCACGTGCACGCCTGCCCGCATCTGAACGGCCGCAGCGCCAACGTCTTCGAGGCAGTCCGAGCGGCGGCGGCGGCGGGCATGCGCGGCATCGGCCTGATGGATAATTTCCAGAACAGCGCCGGCTATGCGGCGCTCGCCATGCAGGAGCTCGGCCACCTTGGCGTGGACGTGTTCGGTGGGCTCATCATGCAGCCCGCCGCAGGCGGGGTGACGCTGGAGGCGGCCCGCGCCGCCATCGGATATGGCTACGGGCCGGGCACGGGCGCCCGCTTCCTGTCGCTTCCGACGCATCACACGAAGGCGGTCGCGCTGCAGGAGGGGCGGACCGGCCTCTACCTCGAGACTGCGTTCGGCGTCCCTGAAACCGGCCCCGTCCCCGACCCCGTCCCGGCGATCCTCGACCTCTGCGCCGAGCACGACATCGTCTTCGATTGCGGTCACGTCTCCGGCCCCGAGGCAGTCCGGCTCGCCGAGGAGGCGAAGGCGCGTGGCGTCACCCGGCTTCGCACGCATGGCAACGGATACGACGAAGACGTGGTGCGGGCCGTGACCGCACTCGGCGGTTATGCGGAGTTCGGCATGTTCGAGCTGACGCACGCCTCGCAGGTCGGCCTCACCCATGTCGATCACGAGAAGCACCGGGCGCAGGCCCGGAGCATCGACGAGATCGCGCCCCGCATCCGGGCGGCGGGTGGCCGGGCCATCGTGTCCAGCGACGCCGGCATCGCCCTGCTCGCGCCACCCGTGGAAAGCTTCCGGCAGTTCCTCGTGCTGCTCGAAGCTACGGGGTTTGAACCCGCCGAGATCCGGCGCATGTCCGCCGACAATCCCGCAACTTTGTTCCGCGTCGGCTGGGGCCCGGCGCCTGGTCACTGAGAGCGAGTCCACGGAACACGGGCACCCATCTGGTTGTCCGCTGGGGCTCCTCGCGGGCCCGATGGAGGTGTTCGAAGCCGGAATCGGCGTGAAGGACGGCGTTATCGCGGCGATCGGACGAGGGCTGCGACGACGCCGCCAGGGGCGGGTACGGATCTCGTTCCCCCTACCCTTCCCAGGCCTTGAGGGCGGCATCCACTCCGGCGCCCGCCGGGGTCGGGTGGCCGGAGGCGCGCAGCACCGCCTCGAGGGCGCCGAGCGTGATCAGCACCTTGTGCTTCATGGCGTTGTAGCCCATCGCGCCGATGCGCCACATCTTGCCGGCGAGCGGCCCGAAGGCGGTCCCGATCTCGATCTGGAAATCCTCGCGCATCCGGCGCCTGACAAGCTCCCCGTCGACGCCGTCCGGGATGCGGATGCCGGTGACGTTCGTCATCCGGTAGCGGTCGTCGCCAAACAAGGTGAGGCCCATGGCCCGCGCGCCGGCCGTGACGGCACGACCAGCGGCCGCATGCCGGGCAAAGCGCGCCTCGAGCCCCTCCCCCAGCACGACGCGCGCGCATTCGCGCGCGCCATAGAGCATGGTCGTCGCCTCGGTATGGTGGTTGAGGCGCTTCTCGGACCAGTAATCCATGATCATCGCCAGATCGAAATAGTTCGACCCGATGCGCGGCCCATCGCTGTCGTCGAGATCCTCGATGCGAATGCCGCGCTCGACATGCCGCCGCGAGAAGATGTGCTCGGCGGCAGCGTCGGAGACCGTGATGGGGGACGAGCCGGAAGGCCCGCCGAGGCACTTCTGCAGGCCGCCCGTGACGACGTCGACACCCCAGCGGTCGGACGCGATCTCCATCCCGCCGATGGTCGCCGTCGCGTCCACATAGGAGAGCGCACCGTATTCGCGGCACAGGGCGCCGAGGCCATCGAGCGGCTGCGCCATCGTGGTCGAGGTGTCACCATGCACGGTCGCCACGAGCTTCGGCTCGAACCGCGCCACGGCGGCTCGGATTGCATCGAGCGGAACGACCTCGCCCCAGGGAACGTCCACGGTCTCGATGACGGCGCCGACCCGCTCCAGGATCTCCCGCAGCAGCAGCCCGAAGCGGCCGAAATTGACCACCAGAACGCGGTCGCCCGGCGCCACCAGACTGACGAGAGCGGCCTCGATTCCCGCTCGCGCGGTGCCGTCGATGAGGAAGGTCCAGCGGTTCTGGGTTCCGAAGATCGGCCGGTAGAGCTGCATGACCTCGTTCATGTAGGCCGTCATCTCGGGATCGAACTGCCCGAGGAGGTCGGCCGACATGGCGCGCAGCACCCGCGGATGGGCGTTGACTGGACCGGGGCCCATCAGAAGCCGCTGCGGAGGATCGATCTCGCCGAACCAGTTGCTCACAAACCCTCCTCCGAAACCTTCGCCTGCACTACGGTGCCACAGTCGCGCGCCCGCGAGTTCGGGACGCTGGGGATTTCCCCAGGCGCTTGGCGGCTCTGCCGGGCGGCAATCGGAAGCTGATAGCCGTCGCGGTCAGCAAGGGCTAGCGGCAGCCATTCTCGAAACTCCTGTCAGCCGACAGGCTGGGGCTCGTGCTGCTCCACGTTCGATGCCGCTTCTGCACGCCCGGGAGCCTTGATCCTGAACCAGGCGAGATACAGCGCCGGCAGGAAAAGCAGGGTGAGCACCGTTCCGGCGATGATGCCGCCCATCATGGCGAAGGCCATCGGGCCCCAGAACACCTCGCCCGCGATGGGGATCAGGGCGAGGCTCGCGGCAGCCGCCGTCAGCATGATGGGCCGCATGCGATGCTCGGTCGCCTCGATCACGGCATCCCAGGGATGGCGTCCCTCTTTCCGGAGGTGATCGATATGCACCACGAGGATGACGGAGTTCCGGATCAGGATGCCGATCAGCGCGAGCACGCCCAGGATCGCCACGAAGCCCAGAGGCGCTCCGGACGGAAGCAGTGCCGCCACGACCCCGATCAGGCCGAGTGGCGCGACCGCGGCCACCAGAACCAGCCGGCTGAAGCTCTGCAGCTGGATCATCAGGATCGTCGCCATCACGAACAGCATGACGGGAACGATTGCCGCGATCGGGCCCTGTCCTTTCGCGCTTTCTTCCACGGCGCCGGCGATCTCGACGCGATATCCTGCCGGCAGCTGGCCGACGAACCGGTCCACCTCGGGCTGGAGGTCGCTGACGATGGTGGCGGGCTGGACCGGGCCGAGGACCGCTGCCCTGATATTGATCGTCGGAATCCGGTTCCGGCGCCACACGACCGGCTGTTCGAGGTCGTAGCGGAAGGTCGCGACCGCCGCGAGCGGCACCGACTGGCCATTGCGGCCCGGGATCTGCAGGTTCTGGAACGTGGCGATCGAGCCGCGCTCGGCAGCCTGCGCGCGGCCGACGACATCGACGAGGTAGATTGAGTCCCTCACCTGCGTGACGGCGGCGCCGCCGACGATCGAATTGAGCGTGCTCGCGATGTCCTGGGATGTGACGCCGAGTTGGCGCGCCTTGTCCTGGAGCACGTCGACCTTCACGACGCGAGCCGGCTCGTTCCAGTCATAGACGACCGTCCCGATACGCGGGTCTTTCCCGACGATGGCGGCGAGCTCCTGTGACAGCTTCCGGACGCCTGCGATGCCGGGCCCGCTCAGGCGATAGGCGACAGGGCGGCCGACAGGCGGCCCGAGATCCATGTTGTGGACATAGACGTCCGTGCCCACGAAGTCGCGCCGGCCCAGCGTCTCGAGCCGCGCCCGGACGCGCTCGCGCGCCTCGAGGCTCTTCGTGACGATGACCATCTGGCCAAAGAACGGGTTTGCAGGCTGGACATCGAACGCGAGAACGAAGCGGACCGCGCCCTGCCCGACATAGGACGACCAGTGCTCGATGTCCTCGTCACCCACCAGCGCCGTCTCGAAGCGGTCCATCTGCGCCTTCGTCTCGGCGATCGAGGCGTTCTGGGGCAGCGTCCAGTCGACGATGAGCTCGGGACGGTCGGACGACGGGAAGAATTGCTGCTGCACGTAGCCCATCCCGACCACGGACAGACCGAAGACGAGCGCGGTCAGGCCGATCGTGGCCCAGCGCCAGCGGACGGCGAGCAGCAGCAACCAGCGGAACAGGCGTCCGAAGCGACCTGGCCCGTGCCCGGCATGCTTGAGCTTGCTGGGCAGGATCGTCACCCCGAGAAGCGGCGTGAACAGCACCGCCACGATCCATGACGTGAGCAGCGACACGGCGATCACGACGAACAGCGTGAAGGTGAATTCGCCGGCGGCGGAACCGTTGAGCCCGACCGGAATGAAGGACGCGACGGTGACCAGCGTGCCGGTCAGCATCGGAAAGGCCGTGGACGTGTAGACGGCGGTCGCGGCCTTCGCGAGCGTGTCGCCGGCCTCGAGCCGCGCCACCATCATTTCCACGGCGATCATCGCGTCGTCGACCAGGAGGCCAAGCGCGATGATCAGCGCCCCGAGCGAGATGCGCTGGAGCGAGATCCCCCAGAGCTGCATGACGAGGAACGTGATCGCCAGGACGAGCGGGATCGAGAGCGCCACGACGAGCCCCGCCCGCAGCCCGAGCGAGATGAAGCTCACGGCCAGCACGATCACCACGGCCTCGAAAAGCGCGCGCGTGAAGCCACCGACCGCTTCCTCGACGATCTGCGGCTGGTCGGACACGAGATGCACGCCGACCCCGATGGGGAGCCCGGCCTCGATGCGGCGCATCTCGTGCTTCAGCGCCTCGCCGAATTCCAGCAGGTTCGCGGCCGGCTTCATCCCGATCGCGAGGCCTATCGCGGGCTTCCCGTTGTAGCGGAACAACGATGAGGGCGGGTCCGCGTAGCCGCGCGTGATCGTCGCCACGTCGGAAAGCCGGAAGAAGCGGTCGTTCACGCGCAGGTTGATCGCCCTGAGGCTCTCCTCGGACTGGAACGAGCCCGATACGCGCAGGCTGATCCGCTCCGGTCCCGCCTGGACCACGCCCGATGGCGCGATGGCGTTCTGGGCCTGCAGCGTCGCCACGATGGCCTGTTGGTCGAGCCCAAGGGCAGCGACCTGACGGGTCGAGAATTCGAGGTAGATCACCTCGTTCTGCGCACCCACGAGGTTCACCTTCCCGACATTCGGGACCGTCAGGATCTTGGAGCGGACGTTCTCGACATAGTCCCGGAGCTCGCGCTGGGTCAGCCCGTCGGCCGTGAAGGCGTAGACGTTCCCGAACACGTCGCCGAAATCGTCGTTGAAGGACGGGCCGAGCACGCCGGACGGCATCTCGCCGCGGATGTCGGAGATGATGTTGCGCACCCGGACCCATGTGGGTGCCACGTCGCGCGCCCTCGTGGTCTCCTTCAGGTTCAGGAAGACCGTCGTATGTCCGGGCGAGGTGATCGACCGCGTGAAGTCGAGGGCGTCCAACTCCTCGAGCTTGCGCTCGATCCGCTCCGTGACCTGGCTGATCGTGTCCTCGACGGAGGCGCCGGGCCATTGCGCCGAGATCAGCATCGTCTTGATGGTGAAGTTCGGATCTTCCTCGCGGCCGAGCCCGCGATAGGCCATCGCGCCCGCAATCATGAAGACGATCATGAAGTACCAGACGAGCGATCGATGCTGGAGCGCCCAGTCCGACAGGTTGAACGGCTTCATCGGGTGCTCTCGTCCGGGATCTTCACGGCTTGGCCGGGCTGGAGACTGTGCACGCCGGCCGTCACGACCCGGGCGCCAGGCGAGAGCCCTGCGGCGACGCTCACTGTGCCCCCACCGACATCGACGATCGTGATCTCCTGCATCGAGACGGTGCCGGCCGCAGGGTCGACCACCCAGACGAAGCGGCGACCGTCCTTGTCGAGCACGGCACCGCGGGGCAGCCGGATGCCCCTCTCGGCGGACGTCGCCAGCGTCACCGTGACGGTGGTGCCCAGCCGGAAGATCTCCGGCGGATCCGACAGCGTCACGCGCAAACGGCGCGTACGGGTCGCCGGATCGGCCTGCGGCGCGATCTCCCGCAGGACACCCGGGACCTGGATGGTCGGGTCGAGCTGGAGGGCGATCCTGAAATTCGCGCCCGGCTCGAGGTCGCGAGCGACATCCTCGGGCACGTCGAAGGCAGCCTCCCGGATCTCCGGTCGAGCTACCGTCACCACGGCCTGTCCCGGCGAGACGACCTGGCCGACATGGGCCTCGATGGCGGTGACGACGCCTTCGGTGTCGGAGCGCAGCTCTGCATAGCCGAGCTGCTCGCGCGCCTTGACGAGGTTTGCCTCGGCGCGCCTCAGGGCCGCCCCCGCCGACGCCCGCGCCTGCTCGGCCGCCTCGAACTGGGCCGGGGTCGCCGTGTTCTGGGCCAGCAGGGTGCGCTGCCGATCCTCGACACCGGTCGCGTTTTCCAGCTGGGCACGCGCGCTGAACAGCTCGGCCTCGGCCGATTTCACCGCGAGGTTCAGCGCGACCGGATCGATCGCGGCGAGGCGCCGGCCGGCCGCCGCCCGGTCTCCGACCTCAACCTCTCGCGAGATCAGGCGCCCGAGGATGCGGAAGCCGAGGCTCACCTGATAACGCGGCTCGACAGTGCCGGTGAAACCCAGCGCTTCCGCGGGCTCCGGCGCCGCGACGACCGACAGGACCGGCCGAACCGGCGCGGCCGGAGCCGTCTCTTCGCGACAGGACGCCAGCACCACGGCGGAGAGGACCGCCAGGAGGGCGCGCACGCGGCTTGAACCGGGGACGACGCTCATCGTGTCGTCTCCCTGACGGGCTCGACGACCTGTCCTGGCCGCAGAAGCTGCTGGCCGCGCGTGACGATCGTCTGGCCCGGTTCGATGCCGTCCTTCACCAGGAAGGAGCCGGGCCCGTAGGCGGCGACCATGATGGGCTTGAGCGATACCGCCCGCGTGGCCGCATCGAGCAGCCAGACCGCGGCGCCGCCCTGTCCGCTCGTCAGCGCGCCCCAGGGCAGGATGATCCCCGGCTTGGGCCTGAGGCGCCCTTTGCCGACGATGGGGGCGCCGAGCGTCATGGCGGCGGGGGGATCGATGATCTCGAACTTCACCCGCACCGTGCCGGTCGCCGGATCCACGGTGGGCGAGATCTCGCGGAGCTTCGCTTGCGCGGTCACCCGCGGGTCGGAGACAAGCGCGACCTCGATCGTGTCGCCGGCCGGCTCGGCCGCGAGCAGCGATTCATAGACGTTGAACACGGCCTCACGCGGCCCGTCCTGTGCCAGCGTGAAGACGGGCTGTGCTGCCTGGACCACCTGCCCGGCTTCGGCGTGGCGGGCGGTTATGAGGCCGGCCACCCCCGGCCGCAGGACGGTCTGGGCGAGTTGGTCTTCCGCGGTTCCGAGCTGCGCGCGAGCGACGTCCAGGGCGCCTTGCGCCGAGCGAAAGGCCTCCTCCGCCGCGTCATACTCCCGTCGCGTCGTGTAGCCCTGCCGAATGAGCGATTTCTGACGGTCGAAGGTCGATTCTGCCTGGCGCAGCTGGGCCTCGGCGGCCTGGACGCCGGCGCGCGCGGCATCCAGCTCGGCCCTCTGCTCCTGTGGGTCCAAGGTTGCGAGCGCCTGGTCGGCGCTCACCCGTTCCCCGACCTCCACTCTCCGCTCGACGATGCGCCCGCTCACCCTGAACGAAAGCTCGCTAGCCACCCGCGCCGCGACCTCTCCGGTGAGGACGATTTCGGGAGCGTATTCGGCAACCCGAGCGACCTCCACGCCGACGCGCACAGGCTGCTTGGGAACGCTGCTCTCCTCCTGGCAGCCAGACACGAGGGCGGCGGAGCCAAGCAGGGCGGCCGCTACGGCCGGGCGCCGAACACAGCCGGTCGGCCATGCCATATTCATACCTTTCCGCAGCTTGCGGGAGGCGGCTACATAAATTGACTGACGAGAAAGTCAATGAAATGATCATCAGGGCTCACGAGAGGCGAGACGGACAATGGGCATCCGCGCGCAGCGAAAAGCGGAGCGGCCGGGCGAGATCCTCGAAGCGGCCTACGAGGAGTTCGTCCTGAAAGGCTACGCAGCCACTCGGCTGGAGGACGTTGCCGCACGTGCAGGCGTGACCAAGGGCACGATCTACTTTTACTTCGAGAGCAAGGAGCGGGTCTTCGAGGCGACCATCGACGAGCTTTCGAAGGGTCCGATCGCGGCGTTCTGCGAAGGCGAGTTGGCCTGGACCGACGACCTGCGCGCTGACGTGCGCACCTATCTCGACCGGCTCTACGACTTCATGGCGCAGAATCCGCGTGCCCGGGAGATCCTTCGCCTGCTCATCGCGGAGGCGAGTCGCTTTCCCGAACTCGTGGATCGGCATTTCGACCAGTTCAGCAGGCACCTCATCGAGCCGCTTCGAACCCGCTTCGCCCACGCGATCGCGAGCGGCGAAATGCCGGAGGCGTCCATCCCAGAGCTACCGGAGGTCGTGCTCGGACCGGTTCTGTCGCTGAACGTCTTGATGCTGCTCTTCGCGAACCGCAGGTCGCTGGACCCGGCCCGCTACATGGCGACCCATCGCTCGCTGCTGCTGGATGGGCTGCTGAGCCGGAACGGCCGCGGACCGGCTCCGTCAGGCCCAGGAGCCTGGACCGAATGGCGGCGCCTTCCGGACTCCAGCCGCGGCGAGATGCTGACAGCTCCGCTGGGAGCGGGGCTTTGCGAGTTGCGCCTCGCGACCGGGGAGCTTGTCCTCCTCACGGCAGGCCGCAACGTCGCCTCGGAGATGAGCCAGCTGCTCCCCGACGGGATTCGCCCGGGCCTGGGCGCGACGACGTCCCAGCACGACTTCCTTCGCGAGCATCTCGGGGAGCTGGAATATCGCGTGATGGGCTGCGCGAGCTTCGAGGACGCGTGCGCGAGGGCGGCGGATGCGAATGCCAGCCTCTACAAGTTCCCGGCCTGACAGCAGCCTTGCCGTGAGAGGCCGGCTGCCGGTCCGAGGGCCTGGAAGCTCTGCGCCATCGCTGCGTAGCGGAGCGGTAACAACCTCGCCGGTTCAGCCTCGATCAATCGCAGACCTGGACCCGGCGGACGACGACGCCGCCACGAGGGCCTACCACGCGTTGCCGGATCCAACGGCAATCGCCGCCATAGGCTCCGCCGTAATAGGGATCGCCGTACCCGTAGCCGCCATACCCGTAATACGGATAGGCCGCGGCGGCTCCGAGTACCGCGCCGGCCGCTACCGCGCCTGCACCGTAATAGGGGTAGCGGCCACCGTACCAGCGGCCGCCATAAGCCCCCCAACGCCCGCCATAACCCCAGCGGCCTCCGTAGCCGTAACCAGGCCGGCCGGCGATTGCACCGCCCCGAAACCCGCGGCCAGCAAAGCCGGCTCCCCGGTAGCCACCTCTGGCAAAACCGCCCCCCCGGCAGCCCCCCCCCCCCCCCCCCAAGCCCCCCCCCCCC
>JAFAEL010000200.1 GCA_023423995.1 Pseudomonadota bacterium
GGCCTCGACATCGACGATGGCGCGCGCCGCCTCGGCGAGGTGGCGCTGGTGCCGTTCACCTCGCCCATCTCGGACAGCGGGCTGCTCTTCTACAACACGCTCTACGACGAGAACGCGGCCAGCCACATCGCGCTCGGCCAGGCCTACAAGAAGTGCTTCACCGACGCCGAAAGCATGACCGACGCCGATTTCACCGCGCGCGGTGGCAATTCCTCGCTGATCCATGTGGACTGGATGATCGGCAGCGGACAGGTGGATGTGGACGGCATCGGCTTCGATGGTGCGGCCACCCCGGTGATGCGCCAGGGTGAGTGGGTCTGACGGCAGCGGGCGGCGGGGACGGGGCATGAGACGCCTGGGCCCGGCCGAGGCGGCGGCGGCGCTGGCCACGCATCCCCTGCTGCGCGGCGGCTTGCCGGAAGGCTGTTCCCTGCCACGCTTCGCCGAGGGCGCGGTGGAGATCGCGCTGGACACGGCGCCGCCCGATCTGCTCGCCCGGCATGGCGTCATCCTCGAAGGCCGCGCCGCCGCCGGGGACCGGCTGCTGCTGGGCGGCGGACCGGCGGCCTCGCTGCGGATCGTCTTTGGCGCTGCCGCGCGGGGCGACAGCCTGTTCGCGCTGGATGACGCCGCGCCGGGCAGTCAGTTCAAGCTGAAGATCACCGGCGGCGGGCATGTGTTCGCCGTGGCCGGCGGCACGGGGCGGCACAATTTCCAGGTCTCACTGCGTACCGGGGAAGCGTTGTTCCTGCTCGGCCGCGACAGTTCCACCAATGGCGGCAATGCCATGGTGGAAGGCCCAGGGCGGCGCATGCTGGTGGGGGATGACGCCATGTTTGCGGTGGGCGTCCAGCTTCGTAACGCTGATTCTCACGGTATCGTCGATCTCGCCACCGGGGAGCAGGTGAACCTGCCGGAAGACGTGCTGGTCGGGCCGCATGTCTGGCTGGCCGCCGGCGCCAGCGTCATGAAGGGCGTGACGGTCGGGCGGGGCGCCATCGTGGCGGCGCAGGCCATGGTGACGCGGGACGTGCCGCCCTGTTCCCTGGTGGCCGGCATCCCGGCCCGGGTGATGCGGGAAGGCGTGTCCTGGACCCGCCAGTCCCGCCCGGATGCCAAGCGTGTCGCGGCGCTGCGAGACAGCTTGGGCTGGTCCGGAACCGCTCCAGGGCATGGCGAGGGCGGGTGAACCTGGGCAAGGCCGGTTGCGGCGGGCTCGCCCGGGTTGCGCCGCCCACCCGCCTCAGTCGCCCACCTGCCGCATCCAGTCGGCCAGGTTGTAGAAATTGGAAACCCGCGCGATGCGCCCGCCCCGGATCTCGAAGAAGGCGCCGGCGGGCAGGATGTAGCGCTGCCCGCGCGCTTCCGGCAGGCCCTCATCGGTGGTGAGGTAGGTGCCGTGCACGATGAACTCGGCGGCGGCGCGGCTGCCACCGGGCTCCGTCATCACCACCATGTCACGCAATTCTTCCCGGTAATGCGCGTTCATGCGGTCCATGAAGGCACGAAAGGCGGGAATGCCGTATTCCCGGCCGCCCTGGTTGATGTCGTGCGCCACATACTCGGTCAGCAGGGCCAGCATGCCATCCACGTCGCCGGCGTTGAACGCCTCGTAATACGAACGGATCAGTGATTCGGTGCTTGCCATGTGGGAACTTGCCCCTTTCTTGCCCGTGTGTGGGGTGCATCTTATGGTGCGGCGCGCAACCGGGCCGCAAGTCACCGCGCCGCCAGAACAGCCGAGACGCCATCGATGAGCCAGACCAAAACCGGGAAGCCCCTCAGCTTCCAGGACATCATCCTCACCCTGCACCGGTTCTGGGCGGCGCAGGGCTGCGTCATCCTGCAGCCCTATGACATGGAAATGGGCGCCGGCACCTTCCATCCGGCGACCACGTTGCGCGCTCTGGGCGACAAGCCCTGGAAGGCCGCCTATGTGCAGCCCTCCCGCCGGCCTTCCGACGGCCGCTATGGCGAGAACCCGAACCGGCTGCAGCATTACTACCAGTACCAGGTGATCCTGAAGCCGAGCCCGGCCGACCCGCAGGCCCTGCTGATCGAGAGCTACCGCGCGCTCGGCATCGACCCCGCCCTGCACGACATCCGCTTCGTCGAGGATGACTGGGAAAGCCCAACGCTGGGCGCCTGGGGCCTGGGCTGGGAGGTATGGTGCGACGGCATGGAGGTGACGCAGTTCACCTATTTCCAGCAGGTCGGCGGCATCCCCGTGCAGAAGCCCTGCGCCGAGCTGACCTACGGCCTGGAGCGCCTCGCCATGTACATCCAGGGCGTCGAAAACGTCTATGACCTGGATTTCAACGGCGAGGGCGTGACCTATGGCGACGTCTTCCTGCGTGCCGAGAAGGAATTCAGCGCCTTCAACTTCGAGCACGCTGACACCGCCCTGCTGTTCCAGCACTTCAAGGACGCGGAAGGCGAATGCGCCGCGCTGGTGGAAAAGAAGCTGGCCCTGCCAGCCTATGACCAGTGCATCAAGGCCAGCCACGCCTTCAACCTGCTGGATGCGCGGGGCGCCATCTCCGTGACGGAGCGCGCCAGCTATATCGGCCGCGTGCGCGCCCTGGCGAAATCCTGCTGCGAAACCTGGCTCGCCCCCGATTCGACCTCCGGGCGGCCTGGCGCCTGA
>JAFAEL010000044.1 GCA_023423995.1 Pseudomonadota bacterium
GCTCAGCGCATCGTGCGCGAGGAGCTTCTACCGCTCGAGCAAGAGTACCTCGCCAGTTCCAATCACAGCTACGGCCTGCCGCCGATCACCAATCTTCGCGAGGTCTTTCCGCAGGCGACGGTCGAGCGGCTGATCAAGATCTCGCGCGACGCCGGTCTCTGGTACCTGATGGTCCCTGAGGCGCATGGCGGCTCCGGCCTCGGGATGCTTGCCCAGGTCGCGATTCTGGAGGCCTTCAACTATTCGGTCGTGCCATTTCCCTTCGCGAACGTTCCGAACATTCTCTACGAGTGTCGCGGCGAGCAGGTAGAGCGCTATCTGAAGCCGGTCATCGAAGGCGAGAAGACGACCTGCTTCGCGCAGACCGAGCCGAATGCCGGCTCCGATCCGGGCGGAATGATGCAGACCCGCGCGATCCCGGACGGCGACGGCTGGATCCTGCGCGGAACCAAGATGTGGATCTCGAACGCGCACGAGAGCGACATCATCCTGGTCCAGGCGGTCAGCGATCCCGAAAAGCGCCAGCGCGGCGGCATCACGATGTTCGTTCTCGACCGGCACACGCCGGGCGTGCAGATCGACGAGAAGGGCCTCGCGACATGGCTCGGCTCCCGCGCCTCCCAGTACGTCGTCAATTTCGACGACGTCCGCGTCGGTCCCGAGAACGTGCTCGGCGGCGTGGGACGCGGCTTCAGCCTCGGCCAGCGCTGGCTCACGATCCATGACCGGTTGCTGCGCGGCCCATACGCGCTCGGCAAGATGCAGCGGGCGCTCGACATGTCGGTCGAGTGGGCGAAGGCCCGGTCGACGTTCGGGAAGCCGATCGCCGAAAGGCAGGCGATCCAATGGAAGCTGGTCGACATGTATGTCGACACCCAGGCGCTGCGCTCGATGGCTTACGAGATGGCGGCCCGGGCCGATACCGGCGAGGATGTCCGGAGCGAGGCGGCGCTGGTGAAGATGTGCGCCGGCGACTGGGGCGCCCGCTGCATCGACCACGCCATCCAGGTCCATGGCGCCATGGGCGAGTCGCTCGAGCTGCCGCTCACCTATTTCTACCGCATGCTCCGCCACGCCCAGATCGGCGGGGGGACGAGCGAGATCCAGCGCATTCTCATCGCCCGCAAGCTCCTCGGGAAGTAGCGGGGGCCCCGGCCGACCGCAGGAAAGACCATCATGAACGGTGCAGAGAGCCTCGTCCGCACGCTCGTCGGCTGCGGGGTTGATACCTGCTTTGCGAATCCCGGTACGAGCGAGATGCACTTCGTTGCGGCCCTCGATCGCGTGCCCGGGATCAGGTGCGTGCTCGGCCTGTTCGAGGGTGTGGTGACCGGGGCTGCGGACGGCTATGCCCGCATGGCGGATAAGCCGGCCGCGACCCTCCTGCATTGCGGGCCCGGCCTCGCCAACGGGCTGGCGAACCTGCACAACGGGAGGCGGGCTCGCACGATGGTGGTGAACTGCGTGGGAGACCAGGCGACGTATCACCGTCCGCTCGACGCCCCGCTGACCGCCGATACCGAAGGGTGGGCACGTCCCGTATCCGGGTGGGTGCGGACGACCGGAGGTGTCGAGGCACTCGGACGCGATGCCGTGGCCGCGGTGCAGGCTGCACGGACCTCGCCCGGTCAAATCGCTACGCTCATCCTCCCCTCCGACGCCTGCTGGAGCGAAGGCGGGATCGTCGGTGAGCCGGAGTTGCCTCCAAGAGCGCCGCTCTCCGATCCAGCCGTCATCGAAGGGGCGGCGAGGCTGCTCCGGTCGGGCAAGAAGGTTGCCGTGATCCTGGGCGACAGGGTGGTCCGAGAGCACGGTCTGCGGCTCGGGTACCGCATCGCGGCAGCCACCGGGGCCGATCTCCTGGCGCACCAGTCGAATGCCCGTCTCGCGCGGGGCCAGGGCCGCTTCCCGATCGAGCGCGTACCTTATGCCATCGCGGAAGCCGTGGAGCGCCTGAGCGCTTTCGAGCATATCATCCTGGTCGGCGCGACCGAGCCGATCGCCTTCTTCGCACACCCGGGCAAGCCCAACCGCCTCGCGCCGCCGGACGCTCAGTTCCTGGTTCTGGCGCATCCGGAGCAGGACCAGATCGACGCCCTCGAACGGCTCGTCGATGTCCTGGGCGCGCCGGAGGCGGCCCCCCGCCCGGTGGCGCGCAACGACGCTGCCATGGCTGGAACGCCGAATTTCGATAAGCTCGGCGCATCGCTGTCGCGGTTGCTGCCGGAGGCAGCGATCGTCATCGACGAAAGCGTCACCGCGAGCCGAGCGACCTTCCACGCAACACACGGCGCCGCGCCTCACGACTGGCTACAGATCATGGGAGGCGCGATCGGGGCAGGCCTGCCGCTCGCAACCGGGGCGGCGATCGGCGCACCCGGCCGCCGAGTGGTCGCGCTGGAGGCCGACGGCTCGGCCATGTACACCCTGCAGGCGCTCTGGACGCAGGCTCGCGAGCGCCTGGACGTCACCACCGTGATCCTGTCCAACCGGAAATACGCAATCCTGTTGAACGAACTCAGGAACGTCGGCGCCAATCCGGGCCCGACCGCACTCGGGATGATGGACCTGGGTGACCCTGACCTCGACTGGGTCCGAATGGCCCAAGGGATGGGCGTCGACGCCTCCCGGGCTGAAACCATGGAGCAATTCGAGGATCTGTTCCGTGTGGCCAACAGCCGGCCGGGACCTTTCGTGATCGAGTTCGTCTGCTGAGGTGCGGGCCCTCGACCCAGAACCCTCGGCGGACGTTAGCGACGAACAGGGCTCGATCAGATTTTCACCGATGACGCTACGCCCAATCATTCTTGGATGCGCCTCAGGTGGCGATCGAAAGGCAAGGCCACCTGTGCGACGTGATAGTTGAAGCGGAAGATAAACGTCCCTTTTGAAGCAGGAGCTGACCCGGGCTGGACGGCCACGTTGGGCGCAGTGCGGTTGAGGTTTGACGGCTCCTCGACGCTCACGTCGAGGAGCTATGCTGGTCAGACCTCAGTGCCTTCGGCGAGCATGAGCGCGTCCTTCACGTCCACTCCGAGGTAGCGCACCGTGCTTTCGATCTTCGAGTGCCCGAGCAGGATCTGTACAGAATGCAGGTTGCCGGTCTGCTTGTAGATAATCGGGCCACCGCAAGTCCGCTCGCGGCAAGCCGCTGCAGAGCCTCGCGAACCGGTGTTCTCGACACGCCATAGCGCTCGGATAACTCGCGTTCACCGAGACGATAACCCGGCCGAACCCGGCCACGAAGGATTTCCCCTTCCAGCTTGTTGGCAATTTCGCCGGAGAGAAAGACTTCGTCCCGCGCGGTGCGTGCTGAGTGACGGGGCCGTATCAGGGCGACGGCGCTCGGCATTGCGAGGGGCAGGGACCGGTCGAGCCATCTAGAATGCTTTCGACAAGTTGCCCCGCGTCAGGGCAAGCGCGTCGCGGGCCACTCGCGCATAGAGCGGGGGGTCGGAGATACAAAGATTCATCAGGCCGCCCCAGCAGTAATCTCTGCTGCATGCCAAATGAGCTTGCCTGCATGCAATCGCACAGCTAGGGGCTGCGAGCCCTTTCCAAGGGCCAGTACGATGGAAGGATCGCCGATGCGGGGCTTCGAGGGGCGGAATGCGCACTTCGACCGGCTCGTGAACACGCCGGGGCTGAAATGGCTGGGGCAGAGTACGAACCATGCCAAGCCGCACCCGGCCGTGCTCCAATCGATGGAGCGCTGCATCCAGGACGAGGAGTTCCACATCTACGCTCCGCCGCCGAGCCTCGAGGAACTACGGGCCGGGATTGTTGCGGATCTCGAGCTGTCCGACCAGGTGGCGATAGTTTCGGACGGCGCCGCTTCCTCACTGTACCACGCCTGCCATACGCTGCTCGGACCAGGCGACGAGTTCATCACGATAGATCCCAGTTGGAACTCGCCGATGGCCTTCGCCCGCTCGGTCGGCGCGACCGCGCCGGCCGACCTGACCGATGGCGCAAACGTCCTGGCTGACGAGCTCTTCGCACTGGCGGACGCTCCGTGACTGCACCGCTCCCGAAGCTCGTCGGGCAGCCTGTCCGGCGCATGGAGGATGAGCGCTTTCTGACCGGACGCGGGCGCTTCGTCGACGACCTGCAGCCGGAAGGCTTGCTGCACGGCTTCGTTCTTCGCTCGCCGTACGCGCATGCCCGGATCGGCAGTCTGGATGCCGCCCCCGCGCGCGAGTTGCCGGGTGTGCGACTGGTGCTCACGGCCGCGCAGCTCGCCGGGAGCGGCCTCTCGGTCGTGCCGCTCGACTTTCCGCCGCCGGGCCACAGCTTCGAGACGTGGCAAGCTCCGGCGCAGCCGGTCCTGGCTCCGGATGTGGTCCGGTTCGTCGGCGATCCCGTCGCCTTCATCGTTGCCGATACGCTCCTCGCTGCGCGGGACGCGGCGGAGGCGATCGAGATCGGATATGAGGATCTCGCGCCGGAACTCTCTCTCCGGGCGGCCGATGCGATCTTCTCGTACCAGGAGGGGAATGCCGGCGCGGTCGATGCGGCGCTCGCCCGGGCCGACCGGGTGATCCGGATCGAGGTCGCGAACAACCGGATCGATGCCGCTCCGATCGAGACGCGCGGCTGCCTCGGATCCTACAGCGACGAGAGCGGCTTCACGCTCCACGTCTCGACGCAGCGCGTACAGATCATCCAGCGTGCCCTGGCCGACCGCGTGTTCCGCGTTCCGCGCGAGCGCATTCGCGTCGTGGCGCCGGATACAGGGGGCGGCTTCGGCCAGAAGAACGGCCTCTACCCGGAATATGTGCTTTGCCTAGAGGCCGCTCGCCGCCTCGGTTGTCCGGTCAAGTGGATCGCGGACCGGACGGAGGCCCTTGCCGGCGACTGCCACGGGCGGGACAACCTCTTCGTCGCCGAGGCAGGTCTCGCTCGCGACGGCAGGATTCTCGCGATTCGAGCCGAGCGGCTCATGAACATGGGCGCCTATACGTCGTCGCGCGCCATGGTGCCCGTCGCGAACGGGCTCACTCACCTGACCGGCGTCTATTCCGTTCCGGCCGCGCATGTGGCGGTGCGCGGCGTGTTGACGAACACGGCGACGACCTGCTCGTACCGCGGCGCGGGCCGGCCGGAAAACGTGTTCTGCTGCGAGCGGCTCATGGATACCATCGCGCGTGCGGTGGGACGCGATCCCGTCGCGCTGCGGCGCGCTAACCTGATCGGACGCGATGCGCAGCCCTGGACCTCGCCCCTCGGCACGACATTCGCTGGCGACGACTTCGATGCTCTGCTCGACCGGGCCCTCTCCGCCGTGGACCATCACAGCTTCGCCGAGCGGCGGAGACGGAGCGAGGAAAGAGGGCGGCTGCGCGGGTTCGGGATCTGCCTCTTCGCCGAGGACCTGCACGGCTCCGATGAGCCGATCCCGGCGCGACTGGAGCATGCGGAAGGCAAGCTCGTCCTCACGGTCGGCACGGGATCCGCGGGCCACGGCCACGAGACGAGCTTCCGCCAGATCCTCGCCGACGCGCTCGGGCTTCCCCTGGAGCAGTTCGGCTTCGTTCAGTCAGACACTGCCGCGATG
>JAFAEL010000072.1 GCA_023423995.1 Pseudomonadota bacterium
GTACCTGATCGCCCGGTTCGTGCTGAAGGCCAGCAAGGCAGACGGTTCGCTGCAGGCGCTCACGATCGCCTTTCCCAACCTCGCGGGCGTCGGGCTGCCGATCTCCTCCTCCGTCCTCGGGGCGACCGGGGCCGTGCCGGTCGCGGTTGCGCTCGCGGCCGGATCGATCCTCGTCACACCTCTAACCCTCGTCATGCTGGAGATGACCACCGGCAAGGAGGACGGAGACGAGATGGGGATGACGCGGCGGATCCTCCGGGCGATCCGGCGTGCCGTGACCAAGCCCGTCGTGCTGGCCCCGGCGCTTGGCATCTTGCTGTCGTTGTCCGAGCTGCCCCTCGACCCGGTCCTGAAATCCTGCCTGATGCTGATCGGCCATGCGGCTGCGGGCGTCGCCCTGTTCCTCACCGGGCTGATCCTCTCGGCGCAGACATTCGAGGTCGACTGGAAGGTCGCGAGCGCGACGGGCGTTGCCGACATCGCCCGGCCGCTGGTCGCGGCCGCGATCGTGCTTCTCCTGCCGGTCTCGGCCGAGACCGCGAAGATCACGGTCCTTCTCGCGGCAATCCCCTCCGGGTTCTTCGGCATCCTGTTCGCCGTGAACTACCGGCTCGATTCCGCCACGACCGGCTCGATGGTGACGGCCAGCACGGCCTTCAGCATCATCCCCATGGCGATCGCGATCGCCTTCCTGTTCCCCAGTTGAGCGAGCGGCATGACCCTGGCCATCCTGTGCTCCGGACAGGGCCCCCAGCACCGGGAGATGTTCGGGCTGACCGGCGATGCTCCGGACGCCGCAAGCCTCTTCGCACATGCGGCAGGCCTCCTCGGCGGCCGGGATCCCCGCGAGCTCGTCCGGACCGCGTCGGATAAGGAGCTCCACACCGATCGCACTGGCCAGATCCTCTGCACGCTGCAGGCCCTCGCGGCACGGGCAGTCCTGCATCCGGCCCTCCCCGACCGGATCGTGGTGGCCGGCTACAGCGTCGGCGAGGTCGCCGCCTGGGGCGTGGCCGGTGCGTTCGACCCAGCCGATACCCTCGACCTCATCGCCCAGCGGGCCGAGACGATGGACGCGGCCTCATCGCCCGGGGACGGCCTCGTCTTCGTTCGCGGCCTCCCCCGCGCCGCCGTCGAGCAGTTGTGCCTTCGTCATGACGCGGCGATCGCCATCATCAACCCGGGGGATGCCTACGTGGTCGGCGGCCACCGTCCGCAGCTCGACGCCTTGCAACAGGACGCCACGGCGAGCGGCGCCGCGCATGTGGTCGCGCTGCCCGTCCAGGTCGCCTCGCATACGCCGCTCCTGGCTCCCGCCTCGGGCGCCTTCCGCGAGAGTCTGCGCAAGGCACGGGTCACCCTCCCGGCGCCCGGGCACATCCGGCTCCTCAGCGGGATCGACGGCGCTCCGGTTCTTTCGACCGACACCGGGCTCGACAAGCTTGCCGCCCAGATCTCGCAGGCCGTCAGGTGGAGCGATTGCCTGCAAGCCTGCGTCGAGGCGGGCGCGACGGTGTTCCTGGAGTTGGGCCCCGGAGGTGCGCTCGCGAAGATGGCCGCGGGTGCGTATCCGGACATTCCGGCGAGGTCGCTGGAGGATTTCAGGACGCTTGCCGGCGCGCGCACGTGGCTGGCGCGCTCCGCGAGGTCATGAGCACCTCCGGCGAGGTCATGACCCGGCGCTGCTGACCAGAGCGCATCCAGCTAAGCGGCGCGGCGGTCCCGGCGGACAGTCTCGCGCCAGCGATGCGGCGTCGTTCCCGTCAGCCGCTTGAACACCGTCGTGAAGTGGGCCTGGCTCTGGAAGCCGACCTCCAGGGCGATCTCGATCAACCGGTCCGTGCTGGCGATCATCCTCTCCTGAGCGCGCTCGATCCGCCGAGACAGCAAGTATTCGTGCGGGGAGACGCCGCGCGCAGCCCGGAATTGCGCGGCAAAATACATGGGGCTGAGCCCAGCCGCGCGCGCCAGATCGGCGAGAGCGACGCAACGTCCGAGATGATCGTCCAGAAAGGCATCGACACGTCTCAAGCGCCACTTCGGGAGCGGAGAAACGCTCCGCTTAGGGGCCGCGTCACCGGGCCGGCCAGCGCTGATGGCACGCGCCGCGATCATCAGCGCCAGCGAATGCGCGTAGAGGTCGCGGACGGACTCGTCCTGACCCTCGCCCCTGAGCGTGCTGACGAGCGTGCCGATCGCGTCGCTCGCCGCGGGTCGGGGGAGCACGATCACGGCGCCACGGGAAGACTGAAGCGCACCACGGAGCTGTTCGGCGAGCGCTCCTTCGAGCGAGACCGCGAAAAGTCCCGTCTCGCGCTGCTCCCTGCAGCCCTTCCCTTCCGGCGCCAAGGCAAGCGTCGCAACGCGTCGCTGTTCCGAAAGCCGAAGCTCCAGACGGGTATGACCGAGGTCCATCGCCACGACGCAGCCCGCGACGGCTTCCGCGCCATCGTCCACCTCGAGGCGATCGAGTGAGAGGGAGGCCAGCAGGCCGTCCGGCCGCGCTCCGGAGAAGCGGTTCGTGTCCGGGCCGTGGATGAAGTTGACGGTCATCTCTCTGCCTCGCTTCGCTGGTCACGGTCGAAGCTAGGCTTTTCGTGGAGAGCCAAGTATTGAACCGAGTGTTCGTTGCGTCCTGCCTTGGTTCGCAGGCCTCATACTCTGGTTTAGGATCGGTGGGAGGCCCTGTGGCGGCCGCGGACAGGCCGCCAGATCTGGCTGCGCCAGGGGCAAGGCGGCGCATCGAGCACTGAAGATCGCGATGGGTTTCGGCTCAGTGCAGCGGCCGGCGAGCGGCCAAGGCCTCCTCGAGGCATTGAATGATCGTGTCGCCGTCCGCGGGCTTGCTGAGGAAGCAGTGGGCTCCGTTGGCCATAACCCGCCGGCGCACGGCATCGGTAGGGAACGCGGTCATGAAGATGATCGGGAAGCTTCGCCCGGCGGACACCAGGTTCTGCTGCAATTCGTCCCCCGTCATGAGCGGCATCTGGATATCGGCGATCATGCAGGCCGGCTCCTCCTCGAGCCGGTCGTGCAGAAACTCGGGCCCTGACCCATAGGTTCGGGCCTCGTAGCCGAGGGATCGCACCAAGCTCGCGAGGGACGTTCGCACTCCCTCGTCGTCATCGACGATCGCAATCGTTGGCGCCTGCGCCATGACAGTCCTCTGGCATCACTCTCGACGACAACGCCCGATGCTCGGCTGCGTTCTATATAAGCCTGCTGTTGGGGCGCCGGAAATCATACGCAGGTTTGCTCTCAACGGGTCCGCGAACTGGAAAGTCCTAATGCCTGAGCCATTCGAACAAGGTCGGCGAGGGACTTAGCCTTCATCTTGCGCATGACGTTTCCCCGGTGGATTTTCACCGTGATCTCGCTCAATCCGATCTCGCCGGCCACTTGCTTGTTCATCAACCCGGCAGTCACGTAGCCCATGACCTCGCGCTCGCGCGCCGTAAGACTGGCATATAACGACTTCAGGTCGTTCTCCGCGTCCAACTCGCTCCGGCGTCGGGCATCCCGCTCGATGGCCCCCATCACGGCATCGAGCATGTCCTGGTCACGGAACGGCTTGGCCAGGAAATCGATCGCCCCCGCCTTCATGGCACGAACCGACATTGGGATGTCGCCATGCCCGGTCATGAAGATGATCGGCAGGTGGATACCCATGCCGGTGAGTTGCTGCTGGAAATCCAGTCCGCTGACACCCGGCAACCGAACGTCGAGGACGATGCAGCCCGGCGTCTCCGGCACCGAGTCACGAAGGAGGTCAGCCGGAGAGCCGAACAGGAGGACGTCCAGGTCGACCGAGCGAAACAGGCTCCCGAGCGCGTCCCGGATCCCGGGATCGTCATCCACGACCAGAACGGTGGGCCGCGCCGGCTTGGACTCGCCCGCCGTGCTCTTACTGACATGCCGGATCATGGCGCTGGCATCCTGTCAGGCGACCGGTAGGGTGAAGGTGAAGCGGGCTCCCTCGCCTGGCCGGCTCGCGACCGTCAGGCGCCCGCCATGGGCTTCGATCGTTGATCGGCAGATCGCGAGGCCCATCCCCATCCCCTGCTGCTTGGTGGTGTAGAAGGGCTGGAAGAGCCGCTCCATGTCCGCTTCGACGATGCCCGGTCCGGTATCCTCCACGACGACGGCGACCCGGTCTGCCCTCTCCGCGGCTGCCCGAATGGTCATCCGCCTGGGGCCGTCCTGTCCAGCCATGGCTTGTGCTCCGTTGACCAAGAGGTTCACGAGCACCTGCTGCAGCTGAACGCGGTCGCCTATGACGTCGGGCAGGTTCTGATCGGCCCGGACCTGCAGGATCACCCGGGATTTCGCCAGTTCCCGCTCGACGAGGATCATGGCGTCCTGGATCAACTCCGAAAGCTGGAGCGGGTCGCGCCTGAGCGGACCCTTGGTCAGGAACGACCTGATCCGGCTCACGATGGCGCTGGCCCGCTTGCCCTCCTCGATGGCGCGCGTGAGCGCGCTCGAAACCTCGCCGAGGTCGGGCACCTCGCGCCGAAGCCACCGGCGGGCAGCCTCGCCATTCGTAACGATCGCGGCCAGCGGCTGATTGACCTCGTGAGCGATCGAGGCCGTCAGCTCGCCCAAGGTCGCCACGCGGGACGCATGGGCGAGTTCTGCCTGGGCGGCGAGCAGCGCGTTTTCGGCGCCCTTCCGCTCGGTCACGTCGATAACGAAGGCCAGGACCTCGCCGTCGGACCCTTCCTCGGGAGCCGGGAAAGTCAGCCCGAACATCACCGGCACGCGCCGCCCGTCGAGGGTCAGGATCGCCGTCTCGCCCTCGATGGAGCTATCACCCCGGGCGAATGCGAGAAGCGCCTCGTCGAAAGTCTGACCGGTCTCGCTGAGGAGATCGTCAAAGTGTTGCGCAACTGCGGACGGGCTCTCCGCCGCGGCAAGCTCGAGGAAGGCCGGGTTCACGTCGACGATCCTGACCTCCGCCCTCATCCGGTCGACGAAGTCGGGATTTTGCTTGAGGTAGCTCGCGAGGTCCCCCGCCCCGTTGGCCGGAATGCTCTGGAGCGCCTCTCGAACGGCCGACCAGTCCTCCTGTAGAAGCCCGACGCGGCTTCCATCGAACATGCGCCGGTATCGCCGCTCGCTTTGAGCAAGCGCGAGGTGGGATGCCTCACGTTCCGTAACGTCCCGATGTGTCTCGAGGACAGCATGCGGGCGTCCTTGACGGTCCCGCTGCAGGACCCAGCGGCTCTCCACGACGATCGCCGCCCCGTCCTTCGTCTGCTGCCGAAGCATTCCCTCCCATTGGCCGGCCCGCAGGAGTTCGCCCTCCACCTCGGAACGCCCGGTCGGGTACTCCGTCCCAAGCAACCTGTCGGCATTCCGGCCGATCGCAGCGTCCTTCGTCCAGCCGTAGGACTTCTCGGCGCCGCCGTTCCAGAACTTGATCGTCCCCGCCCCATCACGGACGAAGATCATGTCGTGCGAGAGATCGAGCAGTTGGGCCTGCTCGATCAGCCGCTCCGTCGCGATCTGGTTCTGGAGAGCAAGAAACGTGACGACACCAATCGCCGAGAAGCTGACGAAGAGGCGCAAGGTCGGCGAGCCGACATGCTCGAACCCGTGCATGCCGACATAGGCGAGCGCGGCGAGTGCGGCGCTCGCGGCCGACGCGATGAGGAGGTCGAGGCGCGAAACCATCGCGGCGATCAGGACGACGGCAACGTAGAAGACCGCGACGGCGCCCTCGAGCGGAGTCAGTACGTCGACGAGAAAAACCGATGCCGCAAGAACGGCGGCGAGCACTCTCAGTGCCACGCGCGTCATGGACGCGGTCCAGGTGAGACCCGGTCGCCCCGGGTCGATCGCGGATGTCGCCACCGTGCTCCGTCCGTGGGAGTGATCGGGCCTACCGGTGCGCCAGACCTTAGCACCACCCGCTACATTCCGCATCGCGTCCGCAAGCTCGCATTTCGCTCACGCGCGACCCGACGGAATCCGGCCGGCCAGGGGAACCGTGACGGAAAAGGTGGATCCCCGCTCCTCGATCGAACGGACCGCGATGGGATGCCGGAGCATCTCGGCCGTCTGCCGGACAATGTGGAGCCCGAGTCCGAGACCATCCTCGGCGCCCTCGCGCCCGCCGCGGTCGAAGGCATCGAAAATGGCGGCGACGCGATGGGGCGGGATACCGCGACCGGTGTCGTGGATCTCGATCACGACGTGCTCTCCGCGCGCCCTGCACCCGACGAGGACGCGGCCTCCGGTCCGGGTGAACTTGATGGCGTTCCCGACGAGGTTCCGCAGGATGGTGCGCAGCATCACCGGGTCTGTCTCGACATGCAGGGCACTCCGCCTCACCTTGAGATCAACCCGGGTCGCCTGCGCGTAGCGCCGCCAGTCGTTCTCGACCTGGTCGAGCACGTTTCGCAGCGGGAAGATCGCTGGCCGCGGCTGCAGGCCCGATCCTGCCTGGGACGATCGTGCGAGATCATCGAGCTCACAGCCGAGCCGCTCCAGCGCATCGAGCGCCACGTTCAGGCGAGCCGCCACCCCCGGGGCGATCCCGTCCTTCGCGGCGCGGGCAATGGACATCACGGCGACCTGCAGCGGCTGCTTGAGGTCGTGCCCGGCGACCGCCATCAGGCGGGCCATCGCAGCACGGGCCGCCTCCGCCCGGACAACTGCGTCAGCTTCTCCGTGGTGCATCATCGTCAGCCCTCTTCCCCGCTCACCGAAGCGGCGGACGAGGGGAGTTTGGGCCGACAGACCGTATCGGGTGAATCATACGCAGGTTTAGGCGACTGATCGGTTGGATGAGCCCCGACGGATCCCTCCGCGATCATACAGGGGTATGAGCCCGGGCGACCACCGTTTGATGGCAGTGGGCACCGCCCGACCGCAGATCTGCTCCCAGAAGGAGATCAGACATGCGCGAACGATCTATCCTGTCGACCCTCGCCATCGGGGCCACTACCCTCCTGATCGGGACGGCCGCCGCCGAGGCGCGGCCTGTCCGCGAGAGACACCACGCTCCCGCACCGGTCTGGCGCGAGCAGATCCCGCCGCGTTGGGACCGGGGGCGAGGCATGGATCTTTATTCGCGGGAGCCCGGGACGGAGGGCACCATCACGGCGACGACGCCCAATCAGTGGGGCAATCTCGGCGGGCCGAGCACCGGAGGAGGGAACGGCAGTCCCTAGCACCTGACAGCGGAAGGCGCCCCGAGTGGCGGGGCGCCTCGACGGCCAGTGTCGGCCCCGCTGCGAACCGCTCAGAGCGGCAGGATGCCGGGCGCCTGGGAGGGAAAGCGCGCGATGGTGGCAGGATCGATCTGCAGGTGCTGTGCCACGAGCGCGGGAGGCGTCCGGGCCAGCCATTGCGACAGGCTGATCTCCTGGTATTCCGGCGCTCTGAAGACTGCCAGGAACACGAGATCTTCCTTGCCCGTATTCTGGACGTAGTGGCCGTTGCTTTTCTTCACGAGGCCGATATCGCCAGGCCTAAAATCCATCGTTTGCGCCCGCGGACCCGCCCCGAACACGGTCATCCGGGCTTCCCCCTTGATGTAGTACTGCCACTCGTCCGCATTCGGATGCCAGTGCATCTCCCGGACCGCGCCGGGCTTGATCGTCTCCAGCGCGGCCGCGATCGTCTTGGAGATGCGGAAGGTGCGACTGTCTGCGAGCCGCAAATATCCTGAGGCATTTTCCTTGACGGGCGCCGTATTCGCCAGCGCGAATGTGAAAGGATCCGGCGGGCTACCACCGGATGCCACGGAGGCCTGATCGGCTGCGAGCGGGCCTGGCTCCTTGCCCTGGAAGATCCAGAGATCATTCAGCGGGATGTTCTTGAAGGTGTCGGCCGGCAGGCCGAAATTGGCCGCGAGTATCTCCGGCGGCGTGTGCGCGAGCCAGTCCGTCACGAGCAGCGTCCCGAACTCGGATTGCGTCCCGTCATCGAACACGATCACGAATTCGCATCCGTCAGGCCCAAGCCCCTGCAAGGAATGCGGCATTCCTGCGGGGAAATACCAGAGCCCGCCCTCTTGGACGTCCTGGACAGAGGCGCGGCCGTCCGTGTCGAGGACCGTGATGCGGCAGGCTCCGTTCGTGACCAGCGCCCATTCCGAGGCGAGATGCCAATGCAATTCCCGGATACCGCCCGCGGACAGGCGCATGTTCACGGAGGAGACCGCCGTTGAAAGTGGGAAGTCGCTCGCAGTCACCTCCCGCGCCCAGCCGCCGTTCTGGATGCGCTTGTGGGCCGTGTTGAACGAGGACCAGAAGAGAGGCATGTCGCCGACATCGGTCGCAGGCGGATTGCCTGCCGAAGGCAGTTGCGAGGCGATGCCCGGGTTACGCGGCCCCGGATCGCTCACCGAGCCGGGATTGGCATTGATCGCCCCCTGCGGAGGCAGGTCAGGGTTGCCGAGACTGGCCGCATTGGCGTGAGAGGCCGCAATGATGCCTCCACCGAACGCGGCGGCTGCCAGCAATGTGCGACGTGAAACTGGGTCCGACATGGAGTGCCTCCTAGTTGTTCGCCCCCTCGTGGTGATGCTCCGCTTTGATGCGGCCGCGGATCCGGCCCGGATGCCGGTGGCGGCTCTGGAGCTCAGCTTTTCGTAGATCCGCACGGCTGCCTCACTTCGGATTGACGTGCACGGTCGCCGTCATCCCGGCAGAGACCTCGATGGTGCCCGGCCATTGCGCGACTGAGATGCGGACGGGCATGCGCTGTGCGAGCCGGACCCAGGTGAAGACCGGATTGACGGCGGGCAGCCCTGCAACACCAGGCGCGGCGTTCGGATCGGTGATGCCTCGGCCGAGGCTCTGGACCTCTCCCGCGATCGTGATGTTCGGATAGCCCATCAGGACCAGGGAGGCCGGATCGCCAACTCGGATGCGGCTGATCTGGGTCTCCTCGAAATAGCCGGTCACCCAGAAGCTATCGGTATCGACGAGGGTCAGGGCGGCCTGCCCGGCGGTCGCGAAGGTTCCGGCCTGGAGCAGGAGGTTCGTCACATAGCCGTTGACGGGAGAGCGCACCTCGGTCCGCTCGAGCGCCAGCTTCGCCTTGTTCAGGTCTGCGATGGCGCCCTGATAGGCCCCTTGAGCCGCATCGGCATTGGCCTGGTAGGTCTCACGTTCCTCGGCCGAGACCGCGAGGTCGTTCAGCTTGTTGCGGCGCGCGGCCTGGGCAAGGCTGTTCCGCATCTGCGCCTGGGCCCGGACGAGGGCCGCCTGCGCCTGATCGACGGCGATGCGGTAATCCCGATCGTCGAGGCGAAACAGGACATCGCCCTTTCGTACCGCCTGATTGTCCACGACCAGCACGGCCGTCACACGCCCCGAGACCTCGGGGGCGACTTGGGCCGTGTAGGCCCGCACCGTCCCGTCGCGCGTCCAGGGCGTATAGACGTAATAGGACCAGGCGAGCCATCCGAGCAGGCCGCACACGGCCAATGTGGCGGCGGTGCCGACAATGCCGAAGACCGACGGGGTCGCTGGTGCGGGTTGTGACGGCGACCGGACGACGTTCGGGTTGGCGATCACCTCGAGCTTCTGGACCTGGGGCATTTCAGAACCTCCCGAGAAGGAGAACAAGGCCAGACAGGAGCCCGACGAGCAGGGACAGCTCCGATGACGGCGCACGCGTCCAGGCAGCGGCCGCAGGGATGCGGCGGAGGGCCATCAAACTCGCGAAGGTCAGCAGCAGCGCGATCGGGACGCACAAGGCAAAGGGAGCGACCAGGACTCCCAGGATGTCGATCTCTCGTAGCGGCAGCATCAGGGCAGCCTCCAGACCAGTTCGGGGCGGATGAACCTGAAACCGGCGACCACGAGCGTGACGCCGAGGAAGATGGCCAAGGCTTCGTTGAGCGAGGCCGCGAGGTCGTACTGCATCGGGTTGAGGGGCTCGACCGCGAGCAGGAAGGAGATGTTGAACCCTGTGGTCGGCAGCAGCGAGCGGCGATCCGTCATGCCGACCCCGCCCAGGAAGAGGAACGGGAACAGCGCTCCGGCGAGAACCCCGAAGGCGGGCGTCGTGGTCAGGACGGCGTATTTGAGGATCAGCCCCAAGGCTTGGCCCAGGCCGACACCCCACAAGGCTCCCCAAGCTGCCCGGTCCACGTTGGGGACGGTCGTGAAGTTCACGACGAGTGCCCCGACGAGGACGATGAAGATCGGCCCCGAGCTCCAGGCCGTTACCACCCAGATGATCCAGCCGATCGCGAAGGTGACGAAAACCCGCTCCGCGTTGGCCCTGATCGTCGCTGGCGACGGTTGCGGGAAGACCACCGGCGCAGCGTTGCCGGGATCGCCCTGGAACACCTCGCTGAGGGCGCTCGCCGCGTAGGCGCAAACAATCCCGAGGGCGATCGAGGAGGTGCGCTCCAGCGCCAGGGCGAATGCCGACAGGGGTGCGCCGGAGCTTTCGAGCGCAATCAGGCAGGCCGTCAGCCCGGCAAGGGCAGCACCGTAGGCCGCGAGCGCCGGAAGGCGGCCGCCCACAAGGGCAGCCAGCGACATCCAGACCGCAAGAAAGAGACCCATTCCCAGCGAGCTCTGGGAAAAGAGCGCCACCCCGACGAGGCCTGCTGCCAAGCCGAGCAAGGTGCCCACCATTCGCCACAGGCCCTTCAGGGCGATCTGCCCCCGCGTCGGCAGGGCAAGCGCCATGACCGTCCAGGCGGCCCAGCGCGGGTTATCAAGCTGCAGCCACATCGCCAGCCAGAGGGCTACCAGGGCGGCCGCCGCGGTCCGTAGTCCGAAGAGAAGCGGAGCGAGGTCGCGCGCCTGAAAGCGAACCGGAGTTCCGCCTGCCGGCATCTCGGCGCCCGTGCGCTTCGACATCGTACTGTTCCCCGCCGGCGGGCCCGCCTTTCGAAGCAAGCCTGAGGCTGCTTT